>JAJDEG010000122.1 GCA_029259895.1 Planctomycetota bacterium | reverse complement strand
ATCCTTTCCATCGAAGGCTCCGGCGGCTTCGTCACCTCCACCGCCGCTCCAATTGCTACCGGCCGGAGCGACCCAATTGCCGGGCGGGACTTGCACCCGCTGAAACACAACAGCTTTCACGGCGCACTGAATAATCCGGGTGAACTATGGCCAGCGTTGTGAACGATCCCGGCGGACGGCGGCGCATCCTGTTTGTCGACCCAAACGGGAAGCGGCCCGCGATTCGGTTGGGCAAGATGAGCGAACGCGACGCCAACAGTATTGCGCGGCACGTCGAAGCGCTCGTGACGGCGAAACGGTCTGGCCAGCCGATCCGACCGCAGACTGCCGCGTGGCTCGCCGAAATCGGAGCGGACCTATACGAGAAATTGGCGGCGGTCGGACTGGTGGTTTCCCGCGAGTCGAAACCCAAGACGACGCTGGGGCCGTTCCTGGCAGAGTACGTCGCGGGACGGGCGAACCTGAAACCGAATACGAAACGGAACTACGACGCCACACGCAAGCACTTGATTGATTACTTCGGCGAGGGCCGACCGCTGGACGATATAAGTTGCGGTGACGCCGACGATTGGCGGGAGGCGCTCCGCAAGCGGCTGTCGGCCGCGACAGTTAGCCGGGAAGTGAAACGGGCGAGGCAGTTTTTCCGAGCCGCCGTTCGCAAGCGGTTGATCGGCGAGAACCCATTCGCCGACGTGAAAGCCCCCGCCCAAGACAACGCCAGCCGGGAATTCTTCATTACGGCCGACGCGACGGAGAAAGTGCTTGACGCCTGCCCCGATGTTCAATGGCGGTTGATCGTGGCACTAAGCCGTTTTGGCGGGTTACGTTGCCCGTCGGAGCATTTGAGTTTGACTTGGGGCGATATTGATTGGGAACGTGGGCGGATGACCGTGCGTAGCCCCAAAACGGAACACCACGCCGGCGGCGAATCTCGCGGCGTTCCGCTGTTCCCGGAATTGCGTCCCTACTTGGAAGCTGCTTGGGATGAAGCCGAGCCGGGAACGACGTTCGTCGTCACCCGGTATCGTGATAGGTTGGCGAATCTGCGAACGCAATTGCTCCGCATCATCGGTCGGGCCGGCCTAAAGCCGTGGCCACGGCTGTTCCACAACATGCGGGCGAGCCGACAAACCGAACTGACGGCCCGATTTCCGTTACATGTTGTCTGTGAGTGGATCGGCAACAGCGCCCCGATTGCCGACAAGCATTATCTGCAAGTTACCGACGCTCACTTCGCCGACGCGGCCCGGCTTCGGACGGTCGATCAAGGCGGCGCAGAATCCGGCGCACTGGCGGCGCAGAATCCGGCGCAGCGGGGACACGCCGAGAATCGCGGTGACTCGTACGTGCAGGGTAGAACCGGCGAAAAACGCCGGGAAAACTCGGCCGAAATGCCAGTTAATGCGACAGAGAGCGGCACTTCGCCTTTAGGTGCATTTCGTACACCAGTACCCCCTAGGGGAGTCGAACCCCTGTTCCCGGGCTGAGAACCCGGGGACGATCTCAAAAAACGCCGAGAAAATCGCTGTTTCTACAGGCGTGGGCGCACATTGGAGCGCACTTGTCCTGAAATCAGCCGCATCGGACCCAGAGTTGACCACCGTACTACAGCACTGGGCCACGCTGCCGCTTGCCATCAAACGGGCGTTCGCAATAACGGCAAGTTCCGTTGGTTCCGATCCTGGCAACGGCAGTTCTCGCTAACCGACGGAAGGTTGTTGGCCTCCTCTCGTTGGACCCGATCCTTGCCGTCAACGCTTGCGGGTGAATGCACGCCATCAACTCCTGACGGCGTTCCTGTCGGTTGTGAAATCGCCCGACAAATCCGACATTTCCGACACGGCAACCAAAGTCGGCGTTTCAAACTATGAGGTGCCCTATGGCCGGCTTACGCGAAGAATGAAGCAGCTTTTGACGAGGCAAAGTCCTTACTTCCTCGAATGGAAATGATATGAAAACCGCCGAAATTTCCGACACTTGCGAAATGCCGCTTCGTCGTTGCTGCGAGTGTGGCGTGGTCCGGTCCATCGAGCATTTTCGCTTCCGAGATGTCGCTGCCAGGCGGCGGCACTCGATCTGCCGCGACTGCAACGCCGCGTATCAACGTCAGCGGAAAGCAAAACAAGTTGGAAAGCGGCTCGATCGGTTCGCCAGTGAGATTCACCGTGCTCGCGACCGCGGGTTCAACCGCGTGGCCGCCGTGATCAATGCCATGGTCCGAGAATTCGGCGGAATGGCGCGGCTCGTCGAAATCTGGCACGGGCACATCAAAGCGGCAGAAGCGCTGGACAATCACAGCCTCGCTCTGAAGCACATGCGGTGCATCATTGACATCCTGATCGTCATGGCGCCGATCGAAGAGCAGCGCCGACGCGATTTTCTCAATCGCGCGACCGACGAAGAGCTCCAGACGGCGGCGCTGAGGGATTTGCTGCGAGTGTTGGGGAACATTTGCGAACGCGATCCTGTTCAGCGTGAGGTGGTTCGCGAGGCTTTGGGGTTTTGACGGCAATTTGGAGCGGGTGGTTATAAGGTGCATCCGTCGTGGGCCGGGGCGCAGGGGGAGCTAAACGCATTCGGCTGGTGCGGCGGCGGAAGTGCTTCCGGATCCGAAGGTTACGGCAATTCCCCGCTTCCATGGGCCATTTGCCGGCCCTTTTGGGATTCGAGACCGCAATACGGCTACTGAGGCCGTGCCTTCGTCGGCCTAATTCACGGTGTGCATGTCGAGCGGTTGATCGCGTCGTCTTCAGCGTTGAGGCAGAAACTAATGCGGATTCGATCGGCGCGCGGTGGTCGCGCCACTTAAATCGTACAGGCTACTACTTGGTGCCCCCGCCCGATTCGTCGTCTTGTTCTATTCAGGTGTGCGTTCCACGCCTTTCGAGTCCGCGGCCGGCTTGCGCGTGAGGACGTGAAGGCGTCGACGGTCACCTACTTTCGTCTCGAAATCTGTCGGACGGGGTCCGCTCGTGTCGGTGGGATAACAGAGCGTTAGCGTGTCGCCGGCGAGGCGATAGATGCCCTTCGTGATCGTCCTGCCAGCGATAATATTGAAGTGTTTCGGTGTTGCCTCGCCATCGATCGTAAACATACTCGCCCCGGGCGTGACCGAGCCATCGCGGCGGCGGATCGTCATCGATCGATCCTTCAGTTCAAGCAATGCCCCAGCCGCTTTCGGTTCTTCCTTGCCGAAATTTATTACGGAAGTGTATGTCCATGTCCCTTGAAGTTCGCGGTACTCGGCAGCGTTCGCGATGACCGCGAGAATACGGCGTGCTCGCCATGCGCGTTCTGGATCAGTATCGTGGGCTGCGGTTTTCAACGACACGAGGGCTCGGGAGCCGGCCTGCAAGAGTTTCCGAGATGCATCCTCGCGGGCGTGGTAGTCCGGGCCACCCAGTTGATCGATCAATTCGTGTACCTGCTCACTTGCCGCCGTGTTCGCTGCCATCGGCGTCACGTCAACAGTCGAGACTTGGACCGCATGCATGAGCGTGAAGAGCACGAGGCGTATCATGGAAATTGTCCTACCATCTGTCGCACGATCCGATGTCTTGTTCCGTGTGAACGCATCCGTACACCGTATCAGCGATGCCCCGATGAAATGCTACTCCGACGGCCAGCGGTCAAGATTGCAGGCAACTTGGTAGGCGACGAGGACGGTCGTTTGTTCGCGGGCCGTCAGGCGATGCCACCAGTATTCGGCCGTGTTCGGCAGGTCGGCTCGCTTGGCCTCGTCCATGAACCGCGACAACTTGGCAAAGAACTCCTCGGCCGCCTGCTGTCCGCAGAGGGAAATGCAGAGACCGTATCCTTGGTCCGCAATCTGACCGATCGTCCAGGTCTTCAGGTCAGGGTGGATTGCCACTTCGTCAGTAGGCTGCTCGCCAGGATGCCCGCTATCGCCCAGCCATTTCTTGCGAACGTCGTCGAACTCCCGCGGCGAAAGCGGCGGCGACCCCAACGCGTCCACACGCCCAAAAGTACGGGACGGGCGGCAGCCCAATCGCACGGGCTCAGACGATGGCGAATGCCGACGGACGTGACCAACGTGATGTCGAGCAAGTCGCGTAGCGCCCGCGTCATGGCGGCATGACTCGCGCCCGTCACGGCGAAAAACGCCGACTGCATTGGCCGCGCAACACCGGAGCCAGTTGCCGACGGTACGAATGGCATCGAAAACGGAGACCGATGGAGACCAAGTGGCGTTGGCTACGCCGCCGGCGAGAACGGGTCTACCGATGCGTGGTTGAGTCGTGGCGGCCATGGCTGCCTCCGATAAAAAAGCAGGCGGTTGCTTCTGCCTCTATTTGTTGATTGCCAACTGCCCGATGCGGCGACAACTAAAGCGAGGAAAATCGCCGGAACCCTGTTGGATGCATGCACCATCTTGCCGTGATCGACGGCCAATCTTTCCCAGATTGACGGGCGCGCGGTCGAAAGCAGGGCCAATGCGACGCTCCCGGAAATGCAATACGGCTGCAGCTCAAGATACGACGGGCTTTGACGGTAGCCCGTCGAAGTCGCGTTCGGGCGGTCGCCAGACGCGACCAGGCACGCCCAAGGCCTAGCCATCCGTGCCTGTCGCCAAAACGCTGTAGACCGTCGGCCGCGAAAGCCTGACTGCTCGGGCGATCTTGACGATGGACGTGCCGTCGTCACGTAGCCCCTGGATGACGGCGGCCAATTCTGGCGTCACGGTTTTGCGCTCGCCTTTGCGGCTGCCGCCCCAACGTTTGCCGTTGGCGCGGGCAGCGGCTTGGCCGGCGACGATTCGTTCGCTGCGGACTTCGTTTTCGTAGGCGGCTACGCTGGCGAGCACGTTGGCCATCAGTCGGCCGGCGGGCGTTTCTAGGTCGAGGCCGTCGCGGACCGAGACGAGGTTGACCTTCTTTGCGCGAAGGTCGTCGAATAGTGCCGTAAGGCCGCTGGCTGTCCTCCCAAGGCGATCGAGGCGCCAGCAGACGAGTTTGCTCACCTTGCTGGCGTTGATTGCCGCTTCTAACTTGCGCCAGCCGGGGCGGTCCATTGTCTTGCCGGTCGCCTTGTCGCGATACCACACCGCCGAATCCGCCTCGTCAAAGGCTTCGGCCCAACGCTTCAGGTCGGGCTCTTGACTGCGGGTGTCCTGGCGCTTGGTCGAGACGCGGACGTAGATCGCGATGTGACGGGACATTGCTGGCTGCACTCCGTGAGGATGGTGGATGGTGGCCCGGCCGTTCCTGGCTGGCCCGCGGTTGGGCTTTGGATCGCCGCGGGCGATGCCTTGGCAGCGACGCTGAATGTCGTCATTTGGGGTGCGCGTAGCCCGATCCAGGCAGGCCCGCTACGCGATTTGGGCGGCGGCTGTAAAAAATGATCTACAGACCGTGACTTACACTTTCGCGTCGGCGCAAGTCGTTTGTTTGCAACGCGCCGGATGGCCGTTTTTCGGTGAGGATGAAACTTTACACTTTGGCGGCGTCGCATCGGTGGTTATCGCTTGGGCTTGGGGCGTTTCGTGGCAGGCTTGGCGCGGCGGACCGTCCGCCTCGTCTTGGTCGCCTTCTCACGCTCGGCGGCGTAGCGCTCGCGCTGTTCGACGCGGCGGGTTTTGGGGTTGGCCGTGGGGCGGACGCAGGCGATGCCGGCCGCCTTGGCGTCGGTTTCCTTCACCACGACGTAGCCGAAGTATCTGAGCAAGCGCTCGGCCGTGGCCAAGGGCGGATCGGTTTCTTCGTTGACGAAGCGCCACAACGGCGGTTGCAAGACGCCGGTTTCTTTGGCCACGGCGTTGAGGTTTAGGTCGGCGTGGGCGACTTCGTAGCGGAGCAGGGCAGCGATCGAACGATGGGCGGGCATGGAGGGACTCTTTGTGGTTCGGGGATAGAGATTCGGAAAAGGGGAATGAAATAGCGCCCGGCCGGCTTTGTGGGCCGAACGGGCGACGGACTTCGGCTACTAGCTGGGCGGTTCGCCGAGCATGTCGCCGGCTTCGATGGTTTGGAGCATGGCACGCAAGTTGTTGCGGTGCCGCTTTGCCAAGTTGACGTAGCGCTCGATCGGCTGGCCGTCCAAGCCTTCCGCCTGGGCGATCTGCTGAGCGCGGTGGGCGAAGGCGGTGGCCAAGTCCCGGCGCGCCAGGTCGAGCCGGATGCAGCGTGATAGCAACGGGCAGGCGTCGTCCAAGTCGTCGAATAGCTTGTCCTGGCCTTCGATGGTCGTGGTAAAGCACCACGCGACGTGCGGCGGGATCGGCTCGAAGATTGTCAGCAGCTTGCGGACGACCGGCGCACGCAGGCCGTGGGCTTCGTTGATGACGTAGGCGCGTCCGCCGCGCTGGCCCATGCCGCGAATCCATTGGGATCGCTCGATGTCGCGGAGCCGGTCTAGCGTCAGGTCGCCTGCGTCCACCTCGTCGATGCAAAACTCGTCGGCGACTTCGGCGGCGATCAACCGGGCGAGGGTCGTCTTTCCCGTGCCGCTTTGGCCGGACAACCAGAACGCTCGGCCGGTCAATCCTCGCTTGGCTAGTCCGCGAATCTTGGCGATGATCTTGTCTTGGCCGACGACGTCGGACCATGTCGTGGGGCGGTATTGTTCGTGGAGTTGCATATCGTTGGTTCCTGGCAGGTTGTCGTGAATTGAAAAGCGCCCGGCCGCCGATCGCGTGGACCGACGGCGCGGGCGTGGCGATGGGCTACGGGCTGGCCGGCTGGCCGAACGATTGACCGAGGATGAAGTCGGCGGCGCGTTGGGCGGCCGATGCCGCGGTGACGACGAGCCGGGCATCTTTGCGGATCGCCTTCAGCCAACCGGCGACGTAGGCCGCGCTGTTGTCGAGCGTGGCCGGGTCGATGCCCGTGTGGCCGCACAGAAAGGCCGCCGTCATCTCGGCGACCAGTTCCTCTTTGCCGTAGCTTTCGCTGCCGAAGTGGACCGCCTCCACGATGCTGGCGCGATTCAAGCGGTCTTTGTGGCCGGTAGCGTGGCCTAGTTCGTGAAACAGCGTGGCGTGGTAGCCTTCGGCTGTGTCGAATGCGCCGATCTTCGGCATCCCCACCATGTCATCCGATGGGCGATAGAATGCCCGGTCAAAGTCGTGGCGGATCGTGGGGCGGCGCGGCATGTCGTGGACGACTTGCTGGCAGCGCTCGATCGGCGTGTGGGGCTTGTCGAAGACTTCGCCCGGCGGAACAAGATGGTCGACGCCGTCGATCTGGCTGACGTGGAAGACTGTGTAGTGCCGCAAGACGGGGATTTTGGCTGCTGCGCCCGTGTCGCGATCTTCGGTTTCCCATTCTTTCCAGAACACGACCGGCGCGCCGTGTTCGCCTTTGCGGACGTGGCCGCCGAGTTGCTGGGCTTGGCGGTACGTCAGCCAGAACGGCGACGCGAAGCCTTGGGCCGATAAGAGAAAGACGTTGACGCCGCGATACTGCTTTAGCGTCGAGAGATTCCGCGGCCATTGGAACTGGCCGCCCCACGGGCGACGCCACGGCGGTGCGCCCTTTTCGAGTTGTTCGACAATTAGCGCAGTGATACGCTCATACGTGGAAACGTACATGATGCAACCTCTAATACAGGTTGTGTCGTTAGGCCACGTTCGATGTTTGCGCATCGGGCGTGGCCGCTTTTGTTTGCGGACGATCCGCAAACGTCTTTGCGTAGTCTATACGGTGTCGGATTCGTGTCAAGCGCGCGTGAAACATTTTGTGAAAGATCGTGCGCGACGACGTGTTCTTTGTTCATCGCTTGCGTCCTGTTGCGTCGTCGTTTGTGCCGTCTTGCAGCGCTCATGCGCGATCGTATCGATACACTGCACAGATCGTGGCTCGCCCCATTCGATGGCCGCCGGTTGCGTGAAGACAGCGAGGTCCGTCGTTGCTGTTGACGCGCTCTTTGCGCGTTGTTTCGCGGCTGCTTGATCGCTGTTTGCGACGTCGATGATGTGCGCCGCGCGCTTCACGATGAGTGGCCGCGTGTCTATACGGTGCAGGATGGCGAAGGGGCGGGGGTGGGCCCCCCATCGAGCGCGCGTATGAGGTTACGTTTGCCGTCGGAAAATTTTTGCGTGAAAACTCTGATTCACCGTTCGTCGACGATACGCCTATTCCACGGTACGCGCTGCCTTGTTGCCAAGTGCGACTCGCACGATGTCGTCGTCAACTGTACCACGGACGTGAGATCCTCACGACAAGCACCTAGGTCGTCACGGCAAGCTGGTTTCAACGCGTGGAAACTTCTCGCGCACACCAGCAAACGCCTCGCTTTTTAGTGCCGACGCGAGAAACTCGTCCTCATGGAACGCCGCCGGTGAATAGCCGTAGTCGACGCAATACCGAAACCACTGTTCGGTCAGGTCGACATCCCCCGACGCCGCACTGACAACCGCGCGTAGCAACGGATCGTTGGTTTGCATCCAGTATTCGTTCGCAACTTCAGTCGCGCGTTCCAGTCGATTTGTGTGAAGTAGACTGCGAACGAGACGATCCGCCAGAAAGTGAGCGTCGGCGCCTTGCTGAATGAGCGACTCGTACTGTGAATCCGCGGTCGCCACAACGCCGTCGTAGTTCTTGTTTAGGTATTGAACGGTGACTCGCCACTGAGGGGCCAGAATATTTCCCGGCCGTTCGTCTTCGAAGGCGTCGATGAGCAACGTCAGCGTTGCTGTATCCTCCCTGCCGAGTGCGTGCGTCGCCAGTCGGACGAATGTGGCTTCCATCGGCGGGACCGTTTCAAGGCCGTGCAAAGAACGTCCTGAACGAAAGAAGGCGTCGACGAGACTAACCAAGAAGAGAGTTGGATCGGCCGATTCTGGCAACTCTCCAAACGCAGTGGGCGCAGCGATCACGGCGTCGTCCCAGCGTTCGTCCGCGACGTGCTGGTAATAGACGACGCGCGGATCCTCGGGGGAGAGGTCCGCGGCTTTATCCACGAGCGAATGGAATGCGTCAAGATGCTCAGCCTCGTAAAGGGACTCGCAGAGAATCACTAGGTTTGACAGCGGTTCGCGCATCCCCGCATAAAAGATGCCCAATTGGCTAAGTTCCTCACCGTGCAGCACTGTGCTCAAATGATAGAGATTCTCCACGGAGTCCGGATTGTCTGCTAGGCCCTTGAAAAATGCATTCTTGGCGCCTTCGGTATCCTGTAATCCGGTCAACGCCAGGCCGAGTTGCGCGTACCCATCGGCGTCGCCGCCAAGCAGGTCGAGAAATCGTTGTGCCTCGTCTCGAGCCCGGCTGTACTCAGTCAGGCCGTTCCACGCTGCCGCGCGAATCAGCGCAAGGATCGGCAAGTCCTCGTATTGTCGCTTCGCTCGGTTACAGTCGTCCAGAGCATCTTGGTAGCGCTCGTCGCCCACCGCGTAGCATGCGCTGAAGTACCAAAAAAGCCCGCGAAACTGCGGTGCGACATTCTTCGGCTCGCCTTCGGCCAGAAGGCTGCGGACAAGCTCTGTGTCGCCGATGGCAACGGCATGGTCTAGCCGTCCGATGCGCTCCCATTGCTGCTTCATGTCACCTGCGCGAAAGTCACCTTGCTGCGCCGCCTGAATTCCCAAGGACATGCCGTCCGTGAGTCGCAGCGGTACCCCCAAGCTCTGTATGTCGAAGAGCCGCCATCGTTCGTCGCGGCATACGAGCCAATACCGGCACTTGTCCGAGCGATTGTGCATGTCGGACCACTCACGAACAAAGACGATGGTCTCGCTCGCGTCTGCGGATGAAGGCTGAATCTTCTTGATGGTGAAGCGGTCAAACTCGTATCCTGCGGCACTCTTCGCGAGATGCTTAGGAATTGCTTGTCCAAAATGCTCGATTAGCTTCCCTCGTGCGGAATAGTCCAAACGCGCTACGTGCCCGCTGCGCTCCATTTCTTGATACATGCGGTTGGTATCGACCAACGCGGCAAGTGCGCGCTCGTCTCGTTCCCGCAATGCATTGCCGAAGTCCTCGAAAAATGCCACCAACTCCTCATCGTTCGCTGGGGCGGCGACACGGCCGTTGTCGCCAAACACTTCGCCAGCTGCGCGATTCCGCTGGGCGGCGGACTCGACTTCACGCGGAGGCAACCGCTTAGGCTGATTTGAGAACCAACCGTCGTGTTCCTTGCCGACGTGCGCAATGCATGAAACGACGCCGACGACGATCACGCCGGCGACGATCGCTTTGGCGAACCAACTCGACTGATTGTTCGGTGGCGCCAGCGGTGAAAACGTCGCCTCGTTGATCACCGCGGCATCGACACCCCCATCGTTCAGTTCAGCATCGCCGTCGTGACGCAGGCTCGCGGTCGGCAGAATCTGCCGGCCGCACGTGCAGTAAACATCCGGTGAATGTAAGTTGTCCACGACCCGCCGGCGGCCACATTCGCAATCGATTTCGCGCAACATCGCAATGGCTCCCCTTCGGCTGAAGTAGTGCTGGACACACGCGGCGACCGGTTGCTCGCAGGTCGCTAACCAGCGCGCGAGAGTGTCCTTGTGTACTTGGCGCAGGCGTTCTTGGAATATGCTGAAAAGAATTAGGCCGGTCTTGTCGCGATCCCGTCACGCCAGCGCAATGCACTGGCTTTCAAACGCGCCGCGATTCTCGCGACGGACCAGAACACGGCCACTGCCAATACCGCGAAGACTACAACGGCAACGTTCTTGGCGGTGGCCGTCGTGGCGTGCGAAGTGGCCCTCAGAAAGGCGCCGCCGGCTGCCGCCAGTTGGAACGCCTCGCCAACGGACTTGGTAGTGAACCAAAAATGGCGCTCGAAGGGAGCTGGCCTGCAGAAAGTCTGGTCGTTAGCCATTCGCTTGACTTCATATTCGACAACGACAAGTGTCAAACCGCCGACAACAACCGAGCCCAAAAGACTCCCGCCTAACGCCGACTTTAACGCAGACACTACAAGTGGTCTCCAGTCATGGCCGACGAATGCTTCGCCCGATACGAACGCGGCGACTGCGGCTGCGTGTAGAGCAATCGTCTTCACGATAAACAGCGCCACTCGTCGACGCTGCAAACGCGACAGTTCACGTCGACGTGCATGCATGGTCACGATAGGTGCGCGATGGCATGAAGTTTTGGATGTGCGGGACATTAGCCGTTTCTTGTCCGGTATTCGAATGAGCAGCCGCCGGCGCGAACCATGGAACATTAGCCCGCCGATCCACGGAGCACGGACGTCAGTCTTCAGGCATCGCCCAAATTCTGATTGATCCGTCCTGTCCTCCGGCAAACACGTGAGAGTTGTCGCGAGAAAACCCAACGCAAGTGACGGGTTTCTCGTGTCCCTTCCATTCCCTGATCGTTTTGGCTTTCGTCGGATCCCAGACGCGCACAATGGCGTCTGCGCCGCCGCTTGCCAGGTACTTGCCGGACGGCGACCAGGCGAATTGGGCGATTGCGCCTTTATGTCCCCGCAGTTCGGCCGCCGCCTTCCACTGATTTCCTTTTTCCCAGTCTGTCCAGACGCGCAAAATCGAATCGGCCCCTGCCGACGCTAAGAATCTGCCGTTCGGTGAAAAGGCCACTTGGTGAACCGCGCCGCGGTGCCCACGCTTGACTCCGCTGATCCGCGGCTTGTCCGTGAAGTCGTACATCGTGATCGAGCCGTTGCCGCTAGAGAGTGCCAGTTGATCGCCGTTTGGCGAGAACGACGCGCTGTGGCACGGCGTTGTCCTGTCGTTGACCGTAAGCGTGTGACGATCCAAGTAGTTGTACGGATCCAGGACGCGCACTTCGGCGCAACCGCGGTCGTGCGTCGTCACCATCAATCCGTTCGGCGAAATCGTAAGCCATCGCGGACCATCCGCGCGGGTCGGAAGCCGCAGAATGCGGGCTTGCCGGGCGAGGTCAAAGAAATGAATCCCCGCCGGCTCACCGGTGCCGGCCGTTCCGCACGCAAGGACTTGCGCCGTCCCGGTAAACATCACACCAGTGAATGTGCCGACATCGACTTCGTAACGCTGGATCTCCTTGTCGCCTTTGAGATCGAAAAGCCGCAGCGTCTTGTCTTTGCCAACGGTAGCCAGCATTCGCCCCCTGAGCGAGAGCGACATGTCGATGACTCCGCCGGCGTGACGATTTGCGAGGACGCGGTCGCCAGTCGGCAGTACGGAATCGTCGTCATCAGGGCCTTCGTCGGGAGTTTTCGGTGTTGGTACCGGCAGGCTTGCCAACGATTGCACCGATGCCTTCCGCTTCTCGACGATGTCGCTAATCGCGAAGAAGCTACTGGCGAAGTTCAGGTTTTGCCCGCCGGGAATGTAGAACGTGTTGACGCCGACCACATGGCCGCGCAGGTTCACGAGCGGACCGCCGCTGTTTCCCTGCGAAATCGCCGCGTCCGTCTGTATCCAAACCGCGTCGTCCACCAACCCCATCGCTTGATAGATGTCGCCGCCGGCGACTTCGCGAAGCATGCCGCGCAGTTCCGTGCCCGTGCGAACGCCGCTGACGATGCCGCGGGAGGGCGTAAAGCCCAGCGACAGCGGCGAACCGATCGCCACCACCGTTTCGCCCTCGCTCGGTCGCCGACGCGCAATGGGGAGCGGGTGTAGTCGATGTTCAAACCAATCGATGCGCAACAGGGCCAGGTCGTGCCCTACGTCGATTGCCAAGAAGCCCTCGACGCGAGCGCGTGTGCCGTCGGCAAAGCCGACCTCCACCTGCCGGGCCCCTTTGATCACGTGGTAGTTCGTCACGATCGTGCCGAGCTTATCGACCACGAACCCACTGCCGACCCCTTTTCCCGCGCCAGTTTCCACGTCGATCTTCACGACGGACATCTTCACCTTCGCCACCAGATCGACAAAATCCATCTCTGGGTCGAGAGGGTCCGGCAAAAGGATTCCGTCCTCGCTCGCTTCAGGTTGGGGCGATGGCGAGAGGGGCGGCACTCGCGTGGGCGGCGCTTTGGTGCCTGGCGTCGACGAAGTTGCGTCAGGTGTAGGTCGTTTCGGCGTGGATCCTTTGTTCGTGCCGGGCAGTTTGTTGTTGTGCTCGTCATCCGTGGAAGCGTCGCCCTTACTGTCCCGTTTCGATTCTTTGTCGCGGCGACTCACCGAACTTGGACCGGGTAATAGCAAGGCAACCACGAAAATGATCGCGGCCACCGTGCCAACGGCGATCGTCGTCGGCACTAGCCGATTCGCCCTTCGGCGTCGCCGGCTTCGGTCGGCTTTCCACTTCGCGGCGCTCGTCCGCGCGTCGTCCTGCGTCTGGATAACCGGCATTGCGGAAATCGAACGATCCGTGCGCGGCACTGCGCGAATCGGGCGGGCCGTTGGAAGCTTTTGTGGCGTTGGCCGAGCCGTTGTGCGACGCTCCGCCATTGGAACGGGTTTTGAAGCACGATTCGGATCCGGCTTCATACTACGAGAAGGGTCGGGCACATATGACATAATTGAGCTCCTCCATTGGCCCCAGCGCTAGGGCGCATGGCCGAATCGAGACACGTTGCCCCTTCCTTCGCAGCCGGCTGATTTCAAGTGACGCGCGGCGGTGACTCTGCTATTTGGTTAATTGCCGTTCGATGGTCGGGAACGACGCGAGTTCGTCATTTTTTTTTCGGCGAAGCCTCGCACAGGCGATCCAGAATCGGCTCTATCAAGTCTCGCCGGGCGAGTCCGGCTCGCCATTCCCGTGGGATTCCGGACTCGCCCCAGTACGCTCCAGCGAGTTGTCCGCAAACGGCGGCGGTTGTGTCGGCGTCGTGACCGAGGTTGACGGCCCGTAGCACGGCTTCGCGAAAATCGCGGGCGTCGTGGAACGCCCAAAGCGCTGCTTCGAGCGACTGCACGACGTAACCGCTGCCGCAAATCTTCGGCGGCTGTTTATGGCGAAAACTGCCCTGCCGGACCTCGTCGACCTCAGCGTGCAGCATGTAGTTTTGCGTGATCTGTTCGAGTGGCGGCCAGTCGGGTGAAAGCACTTCCTCTCGTGGCCGTCCGTGGAGGAGGCCGCACAACACCGCGCCCAAATAGACGCATGCCGACAGGCATTGCCCGCTGGCGTGCGTCGGCAGACTCGATTCGGCGAGCTTTTCCGTCAACTCGACCAGGCGATCGGGAAACAGATTCACGTACGCCACTGGCACCGGAGCCAGCCGCATGATCGAGCCGTTTCCGCTCGCACTGCTCGACGGATTGCCGGACGTTCGGGCGTCGTGCGCTCGCCAGAATCGATGCAGTGCGCGAACGGTCGTGCCGCCGATATCGAACACGCGGCCGTTGACCGAGTACTTTCCGGTGGCCCACCATGTGACGTATCGCTCCGCCTGGTCGTTGATATCCCAACCGACTTGGCCAATGCTGTCCGCGAGTGCCAGGGCCATGCTCGTATCGTCAGTCCATTCGCCCGCGTTGAGGCGATGCGGTCCACCGTCGCGGTAATCGGTCACTGGCTCGAACTTGCCGGGCTGCGAAAACTCGACGGCGGCGCCCAAGGCATCGCCGACGGCCAGACCAATGATCGCTCCGCGTTGTCGGTCTCTGTCTCGCATGTGTACCCGTGCGAAGTGAGAAGATTCGGGTCGTTGAGGTGACGTGCCGTTCGCGTTACGCCAGGCGCAACGGATTGCGCTATTCTCGATTCCACCATCTCATCAATTGTTGACCGAGCTTTTCGATTTCCTGCCGCAGCGTCGCGACATCCGCTCGGAGTTGCGAAACTTCCGCGCCGACGAGTTTCTCTTGCGTCCAATCGGCCAAGGCCAGGATCGCATCTCGACGGTCAAGTCCGACCGCCATGACAAGCCGCGAGGCATGATGCGGCGTGCCGATGAACTCCTCGATGTCCTCGCCGAAACGTCGCAAGAACATCTCCGCCACGCGCGCTCGCTTCGAAGCCACGGTGATTCGCCACGCCTTGAGCATTTCGTCGGCGAGCCGCGGCGTCAGATGGCGAGCGGCGATTCCCCGGCCCGCGAAGAATCCGTAGCTCCCCTGCCTGGCTGCTTGGCGGACTTCGACATTCACCTGATCGACCTCGCGGCCATAAACGAGATACGTCTTGGCGTATTGATATTTGTCGCGGCAGGTGGCGACGAGATGGTCGCCCTGGGCGTGTTCGAGCGTTTGGCATAGGTGCTTCCATTCTTGAAGGACCGCTTCCTGTTCTGTCGTGAAACTTTGCGGGGGCGGGTTAGGAAGTGACGCCATCGCGGCCTCGTCGGTTCATTCCCCGTCTCGACCCGGGCGTTCGCAACTCAGTTTCACTCGCGAACGGAGCCGTGCGGTCGTTTGACGCTGCAAACACCAACGTCCTCCAATCGTTGAGATTGCGATTGGCGTCGAAAGCGGGCGCGGATTCATCCAGATCCTGCCATGATTTTCTTGTAAACCCGCCGCGGCGATCGCCTGCACCGGGCAAACCACTCCGTCCACGCCAGCAACCGCCGAAGGATCCCGTCGCAGCGCCCGCCTCCGGTCCGCCACGTGCAGGATCCCCCGGCCGCTGCCGGAGTGAGAAGTCGGCGGTTGCTATTTGCCTAGCGTCCGTGCCAGGCTCGTCGCAAGCGACCCGATGGCCGCCTCGACGGTAGCTCGGCCGCCTCGCGACGCATACAACGCGGAGCGCTGCGTTCCCGCGTCTTGCTGCGTTGCAAACGCTCTGTCTGTCGCCGTTAGTCGCCGCGTAGGCGTCTGAGAGACCGGCGAAATGGCGCGACGCGTTGCTTGACGATCCGCCGCCGTGCGCGGTGCTTCTGTCGTGCTCGACGGTGCCCCGACACGCGCGAACACGGCCGATGCGGCCGACGCCGGCGTAGTGTCAAATTCGAACACTCTCACGGATCCGCTCACCGGGTAACTGACGACCACCAGAGTCTTGCCCGTCGGGCTGTCACTGGCCGAAACGATCGTCACATTTTCCGGATGCAAATCGGTCGTCGCTCCCGCCTCTTCCGGATCGATCGAAAAATCGCGGGTATTGACGTATTGCACGAACGACGGTGACGAGGGCGTCGTGACGTCGTAGACCATCAACCCGCCGGTCCGCTCGATGGTGATGACTGCGTACGAGCGGCCGTCAACCTTGGCCACTGCGACGGTCGTCGGCTCGGGGCCTTTGTCGTCACTTCGAATGTCGAGCGAATTGTTGGTGTTGCTGGCGTTGAAGTTGTCTGGATACGCCGCGGCGGTGATCTGCTCAAAATCGTCGCCGCTGTCGTAGACCAAACCGCCCAGCGGACTCCAGATCGAAAACGACCGTGCTCCGAAGCTCTGGAGTACGTCGATATCGCCGTCGCCGTCCGTGTCGCCAAACGTGCTGCTGACATTCAGGCGACCCAATTGGGCGTTCGTCTTAAGGTCCGCCTCGTTGGGGAAAGCGGCATCGTCAAGGTCCAATCCGCCAACGCGAGCGTTCTCGCCCTCGAAGTTGTCGCCCTCATTGGCCGTGGCGAGAAACAGCCCATCGTCCGTAGTGAACGCGGTGATGCCGTCAGGTTGGTACAGGCCCTCTAGCGGCCAATTGCCAATGTTGATCTCGGCTACTTCTTTGCAGTTCGGCGGATCTTCCATATCGCATGTCAGGCCATCTCGGTCGCTGGGATCCAACCCGTTCTCTGCAAGCGAATGATCCTTCGTGCCCAATCCACGCACGAAGAGCACCTTGGCAAAGTCGAGGCTGACGATCGCGATCGCGTTGTTTTCTTGCAGCGTGACCCAAGCGAAGTGCGACGTTGGGTCGACCGCCACGTACTCCGGTTCGATGCTCTGCGAAGCCGGCCGGTCCGATAGCACTCGAACGCCATGCGCGTTCAACCAATCTTCGTGGCCATCGTATCGGTCGAACGTCGCCCGGTGCTCTTTCGCCCGGCGGACGCCGCGCGAGAGGTCGATCACCGAAATCGAGCCTTGGGGATCGGCTTCGGCGCAATCGGCCGGATCATCCAAGGCACATGGCTGGCCTTCGTTGGCCGTGATCACCTTCTTTCCGTTGGGCGAGAACGTAACCATGTCGGGCAGAGCGCCAACCTCGACAACCTTGACCGGTTTCTTTGGCTTCTTGTCGGTCGCATCGAAGAAGGCCACGACGCCCGGCAACGTCTCGTCGGTACCGTTGGGAATCGCGACGGCGATCAAATCGCCGTGCGAAGCGATGCTCGTCGGCGCTCCGTACTTACTGATGTCGATCGAAAACAGCTTTTTGTCCGGTCCCAAGTTGGTTGGATCGGATGCGTCCACGACGTCGATGCGACCGAAAGAACACGGCTCCGGGGGAATCGGTGGCGTCGGTGGAATGGGTGGATCGGCGTCTGGATCGCCGGGGTCGCCCGGGTCGCCCACACAGTCCGGCACATAACTGCTATCCGGATCGCCGGGCGTGAATGCCGCGCGGTTGCCGATAAAAATTCGTTCCGCCTCAACGTTGTAATTCACGGCCTCGGCCGCGTCGGCGTCGAAGATATCCGTCGCATAACGCCCGATCGGATTCAGCGAAACGGTTAGCATTTGCCGCGGCTCCAGCGTTTCGCTGGACAAAGTCCGCGGCCTTTTGCGATAAGTCTTGCGGCAGCGGCGTCGACCGTGGCCATTGTCTTCAACAGAGCGCGAAAACGGATTGAACATCATGGCAACACTCCTCGGTGAATAGAACGACGCGAATCGAAACGTAACGGGCAAAATCTCTAACGTTGGCATGTCACGGGGCAGACGGATCGTCGCCGGCGCGAAGGAAGCCTCGCGTATGCCCTCGCCAACGATACTGATTCGTCGCGATGCACAACAGGAACGGAACCGGAACTCTACCGGAACGATTGCCGACAGGGCGTCAGCCTGCGCGGCACATCGATTCAATCGCCGCCGAGCACGAGGGCGGGTTTGTGCGAGTACAGCGCAATGTGCGCGGCGTCGACGATGTCGGTGAGCGAGCAATTCAGGGCAATGGCGATGTGCTCCAACGTTCGCCGCCGCAGAACGCGGCTAGACTCGGCCTTCCAAATCGTTTTGACGCTGTACCCAACCCTGACGGACAACTCTTCCTGAGTCAGGTCGAGTTCGTCGCGCAAAGTAACGATTTTTTGGCCGTTCGCGCGAAGACGTTGCATCGTGATCTAGTCTCCCGTGTAATCGGATCGCCGAACTCGACTGAATCGCGTCGACTGTGCGCCGACACGTTGCGTCAAACGGCCTTTGCTTGCGCCGCGTTCCAATGGGCAAGCAACCAGATGGCGTTGCTGGCGTCCGAACTGGAAGAAGCTTTCAAAGCCGGAAGATTGCACGACGTGACACAGAAGACTTCGATGTCCTCGCCAAAGCGCCCTTGAAACGCTTCGGCCAATCTCGCTTGCTTTGAAACGATCGCGATTTTCCAATCGCACAGCAATTGACAGGCGAAAGAGCGACACAACAGGCAAGACGGTACGCCGCGATCGACAAAGAATTCGTAATCGCCGCGGTCGATCGAATCCGTTAACAGCGCGATCGTCCTTGCTTCCTCCGCTTGATACGTCGTATAGCTGCGGGCGAACGCATATTTGTCCGCGCTGAGCTCAATCACATTTTTGGCCTGGATTCCCTCCAATACGAAACACAGCCGTTGCCATTCGGCACGGGCCTGCTTCTCGTGAGCTTTGGCGCAACGGACGGCTGAACAACACGCGGCCACCATGGTTCACCTCTCGGCTTTTTCTTGAGTTTCCCTTGGGCGTTCGATCGTGCCCCATCAAGTAGATTGCCGTCGTGAGCCGATTTGCGTCATACTTTTTCGCAGAAGCGAGGCCGTACGCTCCGTTAGCTAAGGCGTGTTGACCAAAATCAACGAGCCGTTCTGGCACGTATTCCGATGGGCAAACGTCGAACGACGACCCCGGCCAAAATCGCGGCCTACGCGTCAATTACGACGCGTGTGGTCCTATTGATGGAGACGGATTTTCACCAGGATGGTGGCAACAAGTCGCATCGCCAATTGGTCGGACTCGAGTTTCGCGGTACCGAGAGAATGTAGACACGTCGAGGGGGGCACGCTATCCTCGATTCTAGCTCGATATGGGGGCCGAAGTGGCGTGTCAGACCGGTCCATGCAATTCCGCGCATCGTCGGCCGATTCGCCTCATTAACGGTAGGTAGCAACGCGTTCGACGTGGGAACGTATTTGAAAATTGGAACCACCATTTGCGAGGAGCAACGCAATGGCAAGCAGCGACCGTCCATCTCATGACTCCGAGTTCGGGTCGATTCTGGGTTCGTTTCAAAGTCTGGATGAGTTGATCCAACGTATCCGCGAGGGCGACCAAGATGCGTCGACAATGCTTTACGATCGATACGTCCGGCGCCTGATCGGCCTCGTGCGGCGCGAACTTCCGCCCCAATACCGCACGCGTTTCGATTCCGAAGACATCGTCCAGTCGGCGATGAGCAGCTTTTTCGTCCGCATGAGGAAGGGCGAGTTTGATTTTCGCAACAGCGGCCAACTCTGGCACCTGCTTGCGGCCATTGCGATGAACAAGCTGCGCGAAAGGAAACGCAACGAATCGCGCGGCAAACGCGACGTCAACCGCGAGCGCAAGCAGGACCTGGGTATCTTTGGCAGCGTGAACGGTATTCCGCTCGAGGAACTGGCCGTTGAACCTGACGATGACGAAGTGCGCCAGTTACGTGACGGCGTGGAAGAAGTCATGAAGCTATACACGGCCAAGCAGAGGCACATTATCACCCTGAGCTTGCAGGGATTCTCGGTAAAGGAGATTAAGGAAAAGGCCCACACCAGCGAGACCAACGCTCGGAACGTGCTGCGTGACTTCAAGGACGACCTCTCGGACCGTCTCAAATCCAGCTTTACGCAAAGCGGCGAGATATCAACCTAGTCGACATTGTGCGGTCGCCCGAGATAACGCCGCCGAGCAAGCTCCACGCGGCAGTGATCGGTGCGTTGCCAACGCATTCCGCAGTTCGCCGCCGGCCGAAGGCGGTTTACATAAGTCGAACCAGCGAAGCGACTTAAGGCGGCAGCGTCGTCCGTGTCGCCGAGTGCGCTTTGCGAGACGGTGGCCCTTGACGCATTGGGCGATCGCGTGCGCGCCTAGCGGGCGAGGCGATCTGTCGGCCCGCTTTTTCAAGATTTCTCCGAAAAAGTCGCCGGCGGCGAAAAAACTCGACGCGAAACGGCAATTTCCCTAGGGGAGGAGCACTTGCATCTCCCCAACCACCTAAGGAGATGGTCCGATGGCGAGCACCAAGAGTCCAACAAGAGGGCGGCGGGCACAGGACTTTCGACGTCGCCGCGAACGGTTCGACACGGCATGGCAAGGCACGGCCACGCCGGCGATAGAAGAGTTCCTTCCTGACCACGTTACAGCCGAGGCCAACTGTTACACGCGTCGGCAGTTGCTCGTCGAGTTAGTGGAAGTCGACATCGAGTACCGCTGGAAGGAGGGGTTCCCGCGTAGCCATATCGACTCGACCGACGACCGGCTGCCGTCGAAACCGCGGATCGAAGACTATCTCGCCCAGTTCCCGGAACTCGGTTCCGCGGAAGACATGCCCGTCGATTTGGTCGTCCAGGAATTCAAAGCACGTAACATGGCGGGCGACAAGGTCGATCACGGCGAGTACTTCGCCCGGTTCCCATCCCACGTCGATCAGCTTCGCGAGAGGCTGCGCGATGAAGAAACGGACATGACCCAGCCGACGGCGAGGTTCGTCCGCTGTCCGCAGTGCCATACGTCGATCGCCGTTCCGGAGTTGACGGCCGCGGCCGTTGAGGTTGTCACTTGCCAGTGCGGTGAGAAAGTTCCGATCATCGATGCGCGGCGCGGTGACCAGCGCGAAGGGGAGATCGTCGGCAACTATCAGCTAGTTCGCTGGTTGGGGCGTGGGTCGTTTGCCAATGTCTGGCTGGCGTTCGATCAACAGCTAGAGCGGCACGCGGCGCTTAAGATTCCGTATAGCCGCCGCAAAGGCGAAGAACGGCCAAACCTGATTCGCAACGAAGCACGTACTCTCGCCGGCTTGAATCATCCGCACATCGTTCACGTCTATGAATTGGTCCAGGGCGACAGCGAGTACATTTCCAGTGAGTACATCAAGGGAGACAACCTGGAAACGTCGCTCCGCATCAGCCGCAGAGCGCCCGAGGACGTCGCCGGTCTCTGCCGCAAGGTTGCCGATGCGCTGCACTATCTCCACGGCCAGGGCATCGTGCACCGTGACGTAAAGCCGTCGAACATTCTGCTTGACACGGACGACGAGCCGCACCTGACCGACTTCGGTCTCGCCAAACGCGCGAGCGAAAACGTTGTGCTCTCTTCGGCCGGCGAGCTTATCGGCACGGTTGCCTACATGTCGCCGGAGCAGGCTGCCGGCAAGGGAAACTCGGCCGACGCCCGCAGCGACGTTTTTTCGCTCGGCATCGTGATGTACGAAATGCTCGCGGGCACATTGCCGTTCCACGGCGACCGCCTGACGATCATGAACAACATACAAAAGGAAGCCCCGACAAGCATCCTCAGACACGCGCCAAAGACGTCGCGCGACCTGGAGACGATCTGTTTTCGCTGTCTTGAGAAAGAACGCTTGAAGCGCTTCGCCTCGGCGAAGGAATTGGCGGACGAGCTGGGCCGTTATCTCCGAGGCGAACCGATTCTGACGCGACCAGCCTCGCGGCCCGAACGGCTGGTGAAATGGGCCAAGCGCCACCCAGCGCGGGCCATCGCAGCGGGGATGAGCACAGTGGCAGCGGTGGCCACGATTACGGCATTGGGGATAGGGTTAATTCGTTTTGCTGAGCGAAACGAGCAATTCAAAACGCTTATGGGCCGCGCCCAGAGCCAAACGAAAACCGTTTCGGATGCAATTGGCGAAGCAGGGGCCACCGATGGCGTTGAGCTAGCGCGAGCCGAAATCAACGTGCTAATGGCCATATACAAGGACATGCGCAAAGTGGCACCGGATGACGAACGAATCAAAAGTGGCTTGGATGCCGTCGAGTCGTTCTCCGGCAAACTCGACGCGACGGCAAAAACCATCAAGATCGTTGAGGATTTGGAACAGGACATTACCGCAATCGAGGTTCGGAAAGACAACCTTGAAAGGCTACACCGCGACGTGATGGAATTGCTCGGGTCGCTCATGTTCACCGGGCGCCACGTTCGCTCCGGTGGGCCCAACGAGGTGGAACCGAATCGATTGTTGATCGAACCTGCGAACGATACTCCGGACGTTTCGGATGCGCTGACTCAGATCGCAGCGGATGGCCGTGCCCATCGCGATGACGACATTGCAAGCACAATCGGGTCCGTAGGCGAGGCGGAGATTCGCACCGACGCGCTGCCTGCCCAAGTTTTTGGCAGCGTGCCGCTGCCCCCGGACTATCAACATGCAATCCGCGAAGTACGACAGACGTCTCGCGCTGCTCTAGCTGAATTGGGAATCGATTTCTCGGAATTAGAGTCGCTAGACAAGGATTCTTCCGGCTTGCTGTGGAAACAGATGCAGCACGCAACAAACGACGCAAACGAAATTCATTATTACGGGGGAGCACCATTTTCCGATACGGACGTCAAAGAGACAAAGAAACTGGCTTGTGAGATTATTCTCATCCATGCCCAGGCAACGTATCGATTTGACGCTGGAACGGGGCAAGACGACATCGAAAAGAAACCAGCGCGGGCGCAATTGGCACTGGCTGAGGTGTCCGCGGCCGAGCGAATCGGGTTGGTCAACCTCGCCAATGGTACGTCGGTTGGCGGTGACGCCGCAGAAAGTTCATCGGACGGTCCTAGCGAAATGCCACTGTACACGTATCGGCTGATGCGCACTGAGCTAGAAGCGGTCAGCGAAGGACGCGACGGCGACGCTTCACACGAGTCGCTCCCGCCAGACGCTACCGCATTTGATCATTTCGTCGCCGGATGCCGCCGCTTGCAACTGGTGTCGAGCAACGAAGATCCAGCGGATTACGCTGCCGCTCTGCGGCATTTCAAACAAAGCTACGAATTGGATTCGGACCGAGTTTGGACGAGCTATTTCATGGCTCTTTGCCGAGTTCGGCTGGACGAACCGGCCGCCGCCGAGAATGAACTTACGAGGCACATCCACCTCGTCAAAAATTTTCCCTTCGCGTAC
Organism: Planctomycetota bacterium; assembly: GCA_029259895.1. Lineage (GTDB taxonomy): Bacteria > Planctomycetota > Planctomycetia > Pirellulales > PLA5 > PLA5. The sequence continues at coordinate 30,246 of JAJDEG010000122.1, read as the reverse complement.
ATCTTGCGAGGCATCGCGCGCGGTCGACTTTACGAAAAGGATCCTCGTCGCAACGCGTCGGCTTATGCGAGCGCTGTCGCTGACTTCGACAAGGCACGCAAGTTAACCAATGAACGCGCTGGCAAAAATGGTCTTTCGCGTGATTTGTCTTCTCGCTTGCAGTTCGCCGTGCTGATGAGTCGCGGCGCGCTGCATTTCGACGGTGCAATAGTCGATCCGAGCCGTCTCGATTCGGCGGTCAGCGACTTCGAAACGGCGGCCGGAGTAGCGCGCGAAGCCAAGTCGCCTCACTTAGCACTCGATGCGGACATACAACTCGCACTCGCGCTCCGTGCACAGGCACAGGCACAGAAAGAACCGACAAAGCTCCAACGGGCATTGTCGATTCTTGATTCCGCGTTAGACGCAGCCCCGATCGAGGCGAAGGCGTCGCTTCTGCTTACACGCGCGGAAACCCGACTTCGGCAAGGCGACTTCCATGCCGCGGCGGCGGATTGTAAGTCCGCGGCGGATGCATATCGCGAACGACGCGATGCGCCCGCGCAGCACGCGGCCGCCCTGGTGAATTACGCCTGGTTGACCGGCTTTGCGATCGAAAATGGCGATCAGACGACGGCAATTCGAGCGTGCGACGAGATATTGGAACTTGCTAGGCTAAATGCCGATACGAGAGACGCCGTACTAAACTCTGCCTTGAAGAGGCGTGCGAGCGACGCACACTTGGTCGCGGCGCTGCTGAGGATCAAGCAGGCGCGAAATCGAACTGTGCGTTCCGCTTACTTTGCAAGCGAGGAAAGAACAGAGGATCGAAAAGAAGCCCTTCGCAAGGCACGGGAAGCGAATCGCGGCGCCCTAAGTTCGCTCGACGCCTACCTTGCCGCGAACGAACGTGATCCCGAGGTGCTTGAGCTGCGAGGCAACTTGCGCGTACGCATCGCGGAACCCGATCGTGACCTGGTAAGTGCGGCCGCGGATTATGGCCGTGCCGCGGCGCTGTATCATTTGGCCGCGCTCGACGCGAACGGCCCAAACGCCGGCGAAAAACTAGAAAAAAGCCAAGCACGCGTATTGCGGCAGCGTGGTGTTTGCCTGGCTATGATCGGCGAGCCGGAGCAATCCGTCGCGGCGTTCGACCGCGCCATCGAACTCGGCGGTGCCGACCATCCGACCTTGATCGGCCGCGGCTTTGCCCTCGTGCTCGCGAAGGATTTCGATCGCGCATTCGATGACGCCGAGCGCGTTGCGGATGAGACAAGCGACGCATTTGACGTCTATAAGGTCGCTGGCATCTATGCCCTAGCCGCCCGCATTGCAACATCCGATAGGGGCGAGCTGCGCACACGATTCCGGCCGTGCGCGGAGCGAAGTCTCGCGCTGCTCCGCGAGTCGCTTGAGGACTCTTCAAGCGTCGATGCCGCGGGCAAGTTTACCCACTCGAAGGCGCTGAAGATTCGCATGTTCGGGGAAAGCGGTACGTTCCGGGCACTTCACGATTTTCCGGAATACATCGATCTAAAACTCAAACATGCCCGGCCTTCGCAACTCGGTCAGAGGCAAGGTGTTTCTGTAACCATTGCGGTTAAGGCCGAAGGAGGCACACGATGACGGCGACATGCGATTTGCCTTCGCGGCCGAATTCGCGGCGGGATCGATCGCCGATGGGCGGCGCTCGCCGTTGGCCGCGCATCGGCCGTGTCGCGGGTGGACGTCTTCATTCTCCGTTGCGGCTCGGCGTCGAGCGGCTGGCCGAACGCGTGATGCTCTCGGCCGTGCCCTACGCGGCCGATCCGCCGTTGGTGCAGCAGGCTCGCTCGGCGAGTGAACGAGACATCGGCGCCCCGTTGGTTCTCGAAGAAGCCGCCGATTCGAGACTATTGGGCATTATTACGCCCAATGCCCCGAAGCTGACGAAGGAGTTCCGCGTCGAGACGACCGGCCGGCTGATCGTCGACATGCGGGCGGCCGACAGCGCGCTGGACAGCATGTTGTGGCTCTACGACGATTCCACCGGCGAACTGCTCGTGTCAAACGACGGCGTTGCGTGCGACACGTCGAGCGACACGTCGAGCGACAATTCGTGCGACACGCTGTCCGCGCGGATTTCGCAGGAGCTGACTACTCTCGACGATGGGCAACCGCGAGTTTTCCGCCTGACGATGGCCGCGTCGCCGGACGCCGACGCAAATCAAAGCACCGGTCGGTTCGCGCTCGACGTGTCCTGGCAGCCGACCGAAAAGATCTCCGGAAGTGGCCAACGGATCGAGGGCGGCAAGGAAGGCGTGGTGATCGCCGACCTCGACGGCGACGGTAACGAAGATATCGCCAGCATCAACGATGACAACGTCTTGCGGGTGTTCTACGGCGTGGGCGACGGCACGTTTCGCAGCCCGGATCCAATCGTTGGCAACATTCAAGCAAGCGCCTCGCGGACCATCGTCGCGGGCGATTTCGACGGCGACGGCGACTTGGACCTCGTCATTGCGCTCGCAACCGATGAAAAGCTGAACTTTGTCCGAAATCTTGGTGAGGGGGAATGGGCATTGGCGACAGGTTCCATCCCACTCGACGGCCGCATTGGCGCAATCGCCGTCGCCGATTTGGACGGCGACGGCAACGACGACCTCGTAGTCCCAACGCGTGGTACAAACAAAATCGTCTACGGCGATCACGAAAAAGCGTTTGAGGACTGGAGCACGGCTACGTTGGCCGCGACAGACGAAGAAAAAAAAGGCCTATCGGAAAGCGAAGGGGCTTCCATCGGCGATTTCGACGGCGACGGTCGACTCGACGTCGTGGTAACGTTTAAGGACGGGGGCGCGGCGCTCGTATGGCTCAACCAAATGGACAGCGATGGGCAAACCGGCAAGCTGTCGTTCTTGCTCAAAGATCGCGTTCCGATGGGCCCGGTCGACGCGAAGAAGATCGGCACTCAGTTAATCGTTGTTGCGGACTTTAATGCCGACGGAAACGTCGATCTTGCAGCCGTTAACGACAAGAGCGATACGGTTTCGCTGCGGTTCGGCAACGGTGACGGCACGTTCGACAAAGAAACCAATCGCCCCGAGTTCGACGTCGGCGTCGATTCCGAAGTCGTTCGCCTGGGTGACTTCAACGGCGATGGCGTGCCCGACCTGGCGGTTACCAACGAAGACACGCACGACATGTCGGTGTTAATCGGCTTAAAGGGGCCGGACCGCAAAGCGACCGGTTCGTTTCATCCGCGGCGCGTCTATCCGACGGGGTTCCGGCCAACCGATTTGGCCGTCGGCGATTTCAACAACGACGGCAACGAAGATATCGCCGTCAAGCTGGACGGGGGCGAGTTGACTTTTTTGTTCGGCCGCGGCGACGGAACGTTTCTTATCGAAGAGCAGCCGACGGTCGGCGACAATCCCGAGGCGATCGCTTGGGCCGACTTCAACTACGACGGTTTCGCCGACGTGGCCGTCGCCAATGTCGGGTCGCACGACGTGTCGGTGCTGCTGGGGCGCGGCGACGGCACGTTCGGTACGCAAACGTTGTACGCGCTCGACGACGCGCTTTCGCCGCGGGCGCTCGTCGCCGCCGACGTGAACGACGACGGCCGCGTCGACCTCGTCACCGCCAACCAACAGACGGACGATGTGTCGGTGTTGCTGGGCTTGGGCAATGGACGGTTCGTTTTGCACGCCGCCACGGTTCCGGTGGGAGATTCGCCGTGGGCGATCGTCGCCGACGATTTCGACGACGATGGTTTTGTCGATATCGCCACGGCCAATCGCAAGGGCGACAGCGTTAGCGTGCTGTACGGCGCACAATCAGGCGAGTTGAGCTTCGATCGCCAGGATCACGGGCTTGCCGGTGGCATGTCGCCGGAACTGCTGCTGGCGGGAAAGACTGGCGAGTCGCGCTATCTGGCCACCGTGAATCGGTTAACGCACGACCTTACGGTGTTGACGTTCACGCCGTCCGGTCGCGAATTGATCAGTACGGAAGTGGCAGCTTCGCTTCCCGACGAACGAACATTCGACGCGAGGAACCTGCCCGGCTGGGAGTGGGGCAGCAGCGCCGAGCCACGGCTGGACGGCGATACGTCGCCAACGACGTTCTTGCCGAGGTCGGTGACGACGGCCGACTTCAACGACGACGGTCACCAGGACGTCGCCATGGTGGACGATCGGACGCACGCGTACTTCATCCTGCTGGGTTACGGCGACGGTACGTTTCAGCCGCCGCTGCAATTCCAAACGCTGGAGGATCCCGAGTACATCGTGGCGGACTACCTGGACGAGGACGAGCACGTCGATCTCGTCACGGCGCACGACGGCGAAAACCAAATTGTTATTCACTACGGCCGCGGCGACGGCCGATTCGAAGACGGCAAGGTACACGATACGCTGGATGGACCGGAGCGGATCGTGTTGTGGGACCTCGACGGCGACGGCCGACGCGACATTCTTGTCGGCAACAACGACGAGAAGAAACTGTCGGTCTTTCTGCGGGAAAGCGACCGCCAGTTCGTCGCGAAGGAAACACCGCTCGTTGTCGCCGACGAGGCGACGGCTCCGCTTCTCTATGCCGGCATTGCCGTGGGACGTTTCGATCACGACGAGATTCCCGACGTCGCCAGCTTCGACCGCAGTGAGGACGGAGCGATCCATATCGTCTTCGGCAATGGCGACGGTTCGTTCAGGCCGGGAAAACGGGTCGAAATGTCGGACGACGGCGACGAAAAGGCATCGGCCGAATTCATCGCGGCCGCCGATTTGGACGGCAACGGATTCGACGACATCGTCGTTCCCGACATGTCGGCCGATCGCGTATGGATTCTGTGGAACGACGGAGGCCAATTCACGAATACTTTCCACGATTTCCGACGGCCGAAGAACCTCGGTGGTTCGGCGGACCTCGACATTCGCCAGGCGATCGTCGCCGACGTCGACGCGGATGGCCGCCTGGACATCGCGGTCGTCGACAAGTTTCTCGGCGAAGTGACGGTGATCTACGGCGACAACCTCCGCGAGACTTTCGAGAACGACGCGCTGGCTCCGAAGGTCGAGCATCTCGGCGTTGGAGTTTTTCCCGGCACGCTCGCGGCGGCGAACTTTACCGCCGGCGACGATGCCGGACTCGATCTCGTTGTCGGCAATCGCGGTTCGTATGACTTGTCGATTCTGAAGCACAACGCGGCCGGCGGGTTTAAGGCGGAAGCGCGGATCGGTCGCACGGCGGCGCCGCCGGCGGCGGTCGTTGCGGACATCAACCGCGACGGTTACGAGGACGTCGTGACCATCCGCGATATCGACAACGATCTGACGATCGACCTCGGCGCTGGCGACGGCGCGAAATCCGCTAGCGGCGGGGTCGACGGCGCGGTCGTCGATCCGATTTTCGTCGACCTCAACGCCGATGGTCGGGACGACGTGGTCACGTTGACCAGCCGCGGTGAGATACTCGTTCGCTATCGGGAAGTCACGTCGACCGGCGACGACAATAGCCTGCGTTACTCGCCGCCGCAGATTGTCAACGTCGACGAACAGGGCGACAAGATTCCAGCTCGCGATGTCGTGGTGGTCGAGGCCGGCGGTGCGTGGCTGATCGCGGCGACCGATATACAGGACGACACGAGTCGGCCGGCCGCCTCCGCCGGCGTCGTCTCACTGTACCGATTGCGGAGCGACGGGCGGTTCGATCGATCTACGGTCAACGTCGGGTCGGGCGCGGCGCGGATCGCCGCAGGAAATTCGAACGGCGACGTGCGTTCCGACCTAGTTGTCTTCAGCGCGTTTACAGCGACCGTGCACTCGCTGATTCAGAATGCCGGCGGCGGGTTCGATCAATTTGATGACCCGTTGGCCGTCGGAGCCGGCGTCGCGGACGTCGCGTTGATGAGCGTTGCCGAGGGCGACAGTGCTGTCGACCTGGTTGTAACGAATCGGTCTTCCGGCATGATTCTGGTATTCGTGGGCAACGGTGACGGCTCGTTTACGACGACGCCCGAGTTCGCTGTCCGGGCGGGCGACCAGACGCACTGGCCGTACGGTCTGACGGGATCTGCCGTGGAGAGCGTTCACGAAACGGCCACCGTCGTTGGCGGGGACGTTGACGCGAATGGCGCAGTGGATCTGGTGGCGATCAACAAGGGCACGAACTCGGCCGCCGTGATTCTGGGCAAGGGGAATCGCTCGCTCGCCGGGACACGGCCGATCGCATTGACGGGTTCCCCAAGCGCGGTGGCTATTGGCGACGTTGACGGTGACGAAAATGCGGATCTGGTTGTGCTGTACGCCAATGAGGGCGAGGCCGCCGTGCTGTTGGGCGACGGTCTGGGCGGATTCACGCCCGCAACGAACGAGGACGGGAACGAAATCCGGTTTACTGTCGGAAACGCCCCGACGGGCTTGAGCCTTGTCGACGTAAGCGGCGACAACATTCTCGACCTGGTCGTCGCGAACCGCTTTGGCGACGTGCTGACGCTGCTCGGAGACGGCCACGGTGCGTTTAGTGCATTCCGGCGATCGTCGACGAGCATTTTGCTGACGGTTGCCGATGTCGATGGCGATGGAATTCTAGACCAAGTGTTCACCAACGAATCACAGGACACGATTCAAGTCAAACTTTCGTCGACGGGGGCGTTCATGCAGAGCGCGTCCGATGGCCTCGACGCCCCGGGCGAGGTTGTGATCGCTGATTTCAATCGCGATGGTGTCACCGATCTGGCGGCGCCGAATGAGGGTGCGAACGCGATCGTCGTGTATTTGGGAATCGCGCCCGGCAAGTTCGCCGCGGGGCGTAGTTTTCCCGTGGGAGGCAATCCGGCGCATGTGACCGTGGCTGACGTCAACAGCGATGGGATCCCCGACGTCGTCGCAGCCAACTCAGGATCGAACGACGTCGGCGTACTGCTCGGCAAGGGGCGGGCCGAGTCGTGGACGTTCGGATTGGGGCCACGGCTTGCTGCCGGGCAAGGGCCCGTGCATACGGCCGTTGCCGACGCGACCGCCGATGGCGTGCCGGACATCGTCGTGACAAACCAACGAGAGAATACCGTCTTCGTGCTGCCGGGCCGCGGCGGAGGTTTTTTCGACGACCGCAGCAGTTCCGTGAATGTGTTCCCGGTTGGCTCTAGTCCTGTCCAGAGTTTTGTTTCTGGAAATACGTTGACGGCGGTGAACCGCGACTCGAATAGCCTGACGTTCTTCCCCGGCATGAATCCGCTTGTATCGTCGACGATCTCGACGTTCGGGCTGCGCCCCGTGTCGGCAGTCGTGGGTGACTTCAACTTCGACAGCCGTTTGGACCTCTTGGTAGCTCACGAGCTTGACGGACTGTTTTCGTTCTTTGCCGCCGACGGCGACGGATTCACGCTGCTCCGATCGCAGCACTTCGCGGGATTGTCGCACCCCACGGACTTGGCCGTGTGGGATGATCGTGGTCGCGTGTCTGTCTTTGGCGTCGGCGACGGGCATGAGGCGGCGGTGTTGCTGTTCTCCGCAGTACCGGACAATGGATTCGACGTTATCCGAACGGCGGGCGAAGCTCACACGGACTTTAGCAGCTTCGGCGACACGTTCTTGCCGTTTATCGTCAGCCTGTTCTCGGGCGCGGACCTTGGCACGCTGGGACTGCTGATTCTTGAGGGAGACGATGGCGACACGCTCGACGAGGAATCGGGGGGCAGTGCTGGCGACGAAAACGAGGTCACCAACCAACGACTGCCGGACGAATGGGCGGAGGAACTCATGCCGGAGGACGACGAATACGAGGACGAAGAGGCGATCGCCGGTATTGCCGATTCCCAATTGGCTGAGATGCAAGATCCCGCCGTTCATGAGCAGGAAGAGTTGATCGACGCAGATCGGGTGGCCGGGCACGATTTTTTCTTCTGGTACTTGGAGAACGAGCCCAGCGATGAAGACAGTGACGTCGTTGGTCGCAAAAGCGTCACACCGGTCGGACAGGAATCGAATGACAGGGAAGACGCGCGCCGGCAAGACACCGCACCCACGGAGGCCAGCAGAAAAGTGGAATCCGCTGGATTTCCGCAGGAGTCCAAGCTGCTGTTGGACGATTCACGGCGAGCGCCGGGCGGAACATCGAGTGAGCGAAAGGAGGAAGAGCCGCTGTCCGTTCCGACAGGCGAGTGGGAGTTACCGACAGCTCAAGATCACTCGGCGGCGGCGATGGTCTTGGCTGGCATGTCGACCGGCTGGCTATCGCCGCAGGTTGGCTCGCCCAGCGGTAGGAGTGAAGAACTTCGCACACGCCGTTTCCGCGGATGGGCGCAACGTGTGAAGGCGTGAATCAAGTTTCATCCTGGGACTGGGCACGTGCGCGGCGGCAAACACGTTCCCGATTCGCCTGTTGCCCCACCATTCAGCGGCAATGGGCACAGCGTGCCGTCCACCTCGGCGGACTTCCATCGCCTGATGGACGCCATGGAAGCCGACAGCGGCGGCACGCTCTACGTGTTCAACGCGATGGGCGGGCGTCTGGTATTAGCGTTGTGGTCGCGGGAGAATGCCAATGCCGTCCAACCTCAGCGAGATCAAATCCGTCGGCCTGATCGCGAATCGCCTATTGTCGAGCGTCACCGGTCCAGAATTCATGAACGCGATTGCGAGTCGCGGTTGGAAGGAAGGGACGGGCACGCACTTTTTCCGCGAACTACGCAAGGACGGCGCGACACGCGGCATCACAACGCTCGCCCAACTGGAGCGCGAAATCGCCCGCGGCCACTCCACCCACGACCGCGACGGCAGCACTGCGATATCCTGAACCGTACAGAGGCCGTGACATGCCCATTCGCGACCGTATCATCTGGGGACGCAACAACCCGTTCAACGATCCGCGGCTAGCCGGGCTCGACGAACTGGTGCGGGACATCCGCCGCGGCGGTCAGTTGCCCCACGGTGTGCGCGGTGGAAGAGAGTTCGAGAACCGCGACGGCGACCTGCCGGCCAAACCAAACAACTACTATCACGAATGCGACGTGGTCCGACCCGCCCCGGGCGGAAGAGGCAAGCTACGCATCGTCCTGGGCGCCTGAGGCGAAGTCGACATCGCCGGCGGCCACTACCGCGACTTCCGCCAAATCATCGAGATGCCGCAGTGACGCGGCAGGGTCGTGTAAGTCGAACAGGCATTGCGACCGGTTTCGGTTCACCGTCCTCGATGGCCTATCCAGCTCAGCTGTAACTAAAAACACGTCACGCTTCGAGCCTTGCCTATGTCCGTCGGCGTCATCTACTTGCTTACTGATACTCCGCTAGCTGCGCGATTGGTGGTTTCACTGTATACGCTTCGGAAGTGGTACACTGGGCCGGTAACCATCTTCACGACGCGGCCACAATCCCACGCGATCGGTCGACTGATGGCGAAAGACTCGCGGCTGGGCGTTGAGACGTTACCGCTCACCGAGCGGCGGGGACGCGGGTATGTCTCCTCGTACTTGACGAAGATCAGAGCCGTCCAATCGTCTCCGTATGACGCCACCGTGTTTTTGGATGCCGATACGATAGTTGTCGGCAGCATCGCGGATTTGATTTGGTCCGCCGAAACGTCGCCGGTCACGGCGACACAATTCTGCAACACTTCGACGACAGAAGAGCCGGTGCGGTCTCGCTTGCGTGGCTGGAGACGACTGCGTGGCGAGGGCGCTAAGAAGTTCGGCCTTCAGCGCGTGATTCGTGTCCTACTGAACAATCGCATGCCCGCCATCAATACTGGCGTGTTTGCCGTGCAGCCCGGAACACCATTCCTGGACGAGTGGGATGAGTTAGCCCGTCTGGGACGCCATGCACCCTTGCCTGACGAGATCGCCTTCCAGCTATTGCTCCTTCGTCACCCTTATCGCATACTGGGGGGCCACTTTAACTGCCACCCGTGCATGGCCAACGTGCCAGACGTGCGAATCTGGCATTTTGTTGCGGCATCCCACATGGAATATCGTCTGACGCAAGATGTCTGGATTCCGACGTATCGGGAGTGCCAAGACCTCAATCTCGCTGGCATTAGATCGTGGTCCCGGATTGAAAAGCACTCGCCTTCTGCCATTCCTGCGAAAACAGCAACGGGCAGGAAACACAAATCCTAGCGGGTCGCTTGCCGTGCGTGCCGACGCCAAGTGGCTCTCGGCATTTCAACGGCTCATGCCTACGGGAACTGCTCGATACGAAACGTGACATGCCGCGCATGACACGAGGATCATCGCTTCGCCGTCTTCCTTTGTGTCGGACGCGGTTTACTTTTCTTTCTGGTCTTTGCCTTCTTTACCGGCGCGCGATCGGGACACGTCGGATGAATGATGACACCAAGGATCGCCGGCTTGTCGCTCAAGAACTTATACAACGCTCGATCTGCCTTCTTTAGATGCGCCATTAGGTCCGTTGGACAATGATTGCCACAGCCGCAGGCGCCTTCCACAAGGTAGTAGTTGCCGCCCACGTATGCGTAACGACAATACTCGCCGCACTGTTCATGCGGCATCATGCTGCTTGGTATTGGCAACGGGTCGAAGCACGTGTAAGTGGCGGTGTTGCCGTTTTTATGAACTTGACTGCGGCAATAAGAACCAGATGGCGGATCGGCGTGATGGCAGTACCAAGTGCCGTTAATCTGGTGGTACTCACAATAGCATGGCGCACTATCGTCGACGGTGGCATGGCCGGCTTGGTGAGGTGTATTAGCCATTCTTCTCGCTTTCGTAGTTAAGGGATTCCGAACGCCAGGTAAAAACGCGATACAACACGAATTCGTTTAACGATCGAAAACGCCCGGTTCCTGCGCACTGCGCATCGGCGCATTCGGCGGTAAGGTTCTCGCGATGCGAAAGCCGAGGTTTTGAAACCAATTGTGAGCCACGAACGGATAGCGTAAATCACAGGCGAAATCAGCGGCAAGAGTGTTGTTGGCGCCCCCGTAATAGAACACGGCGGCCGCATGTTCCACGACAACTTCGCTGGGAAAGACGCCGACCGGCGGGCCGCCATGGAACTGCGACGTCCACTCATGCACGTTGCCAAACACGTCGAACAACCCGAAACGATTCGGCATCAGCTTCGCAACGTGTGACGTTCGTCCATCCATCGACGTCCAGCAAAACCCACCTAAACCCGGCGTCGACTGTTCACCGAAAAAGCGGCTCGTGACGCTAAGCGTACGGCAGGCATTCTGCCATTCCTCGGCGCTGGGCAACCGGTAGCCGTGCTTTTGGAAGCTTATCTTTGTCATCACCTTATCGCCGCTCGTCTGATGCACGGATATTTCGTTTGGCGGGACTCGCTCTCGCTCGCTGAGCCAAGCACAATACGCCGCCGCGTCGTGGAACGAGACATCCGTTACCGGGCTATCAGGGTCCCGAAGATTGGCCTGCCGGTCCGCATGGCTTGGACGAAACTGCAGAAACTGTTCGTAGGTGGTCTCTGTGGCGGCGATGGCGAAGCCGTTCGGAATGCGCCAACTCGATTCGTCAGATCTGAGGGGTTGTTTATTCTGAGAAGCTTGTGGCCGAATCGGCATCGCGTGGGGCGCTCGAATCACCACCATCAGTTGGCCCATGGAGTTGAGATACCAGTTTCGATCCTCTCGTAGGCCTTGCTTGATCAACACCGCGTCTGTTGCGGAAAGATTACATCCCCAACGGCGCAGAAGCCAAGCCGATGCAGCGTGAATACCGGAATCCGGGTGTGCTTCGTAGGTTCGAGTCAACCAAGGAAGTAGGCGAGCACGGTTCCCCGGAGATAATTCATCGAACGGATAATGGCCCAAGGAAAGGATCATAACGTACAACGCGTCGGAATCGCTCTCCTCTGGCAGACGCTGCATTAGAACGTCTGCTGATAGTCCGCGTGGTGCAGCCTCGCGAATGAGTTGTGTCGGCACGCGTGGGTCAGAACCATAAACGAATTGACGCCAAGCGGCTTTACGGTTACCGATCTGCAACAAGGCTATCGTGGCGACGGCACGGCGGTGGACTGATGACTCGCTTTCGAGGTCGTATGCGGCGGAGTCCGGCGGCACGGAATTAGACTTGGCCATGGTCTCTTCGGCGGAGCGACGATGTTGCTGTAGCGCCGCTAAGACGGGTTGGTGCTGCTCGGCAGTTGTTTCCAACAATAGGGCGGCGAGCTCATCCGGTTGCGTATGGAGGAAATGCACAAGAATGTAACAGGATGCGAGACCATACGTTTCACTTGACAGACGAGCGCGCAGTGGGGCCTGAAGGTACAGCTTCGCGGGAAGCGCTGCCTCGGCCCAGGCCTCAATTTCTTCCTTTGGCTGGGAAGCGAGCAGCATTGCCATTTCTTCCGCCAATTCGGTCGAGATTGTTGACGCAGAATAGTTCTCGAAGCGCGTTAAAGCGCACGCCGCCCGCAGCCAAGTTGCGGGCGACACATCAGATTCGGGCGCCACGACGATTTCGCGCAACCGCTCAAGAAACGATTCCGCATGAGGCAATAGTTCCTCGCGCAGTACGAGGAATTCATGCACGCCCGCCGTCAAGAGTTCCTCGAAAAGTGTTGATGCGTAACGCGGTTCACTATCTAGAAGCGCGAGTTGCAAACGAAAGCGCTCATGCTCGTCGAGCGACTCTGAAACAAGCAGTCGTTCCATTTCTGGCCGAGCATTGGGTAGATCGCGTACTCGTCCCAACGCCGTGGCAAGCACGCTTGGCGGCGCATCGAAGTACGCATGAATGCCCTCGCGAACCGTCGCCTGATCCGAATTGCGAATCTGCCCTCGTTGCCAAGCGGCGACGCTGACGGCCAGGATCGCAAGCACGCAGGCGAGCACGGCGGCGGCGACGCGGGCGCGGTGGTGGCGGCATTTTCGAATCGTTCGCTGGACGAACGTGAGCGGGCGGGCGTGAGTGGGTTCGCCGCCAAGCCAGCGGCGTAGATCGTCCGCCAAAGCCGCGGCCGATGCGTATCGTTCGCGGCGGTCGTGACGCAGGCACTGGTCGCAGACGGCGGCGAGGTCGGGGTCGAGGGCGCGGTTGCGGGCGCGTACGCTGGGGGCGTCGTTGCGGGCGACCTGCGTCAGGATTTCCGTGGGCGAGCCTGAGAAGGGCGTGTCGCCGCTGAGGAGTTCAAACAGCACGACGCCGAGGCTGTAGACGTCCGAACGGGCATCGACAGCGTTTGCCTTGCCTTGGGCCTGCTCCGGGCTCATGTAGCGAATTGTGCCCTTGAGGTCTCCCTCCTGCGTCGCCCCCACATCGATCTGGGCACAGCGGGCCAGACCGAAGTCGAGGACGCGCGGCACGTAGGTCAGCGCCGTCGACTCTTCGTTTGTCGACCCTTGCGGCGCGGTGCGGGGCTGCAACATGATGTTGGATGGCTTGACGTCACGGTGGATCACGTCGCTGCGGTGAGCGTGGGCGAGCGCATCGGCGACGGCGGCAACAAGTTGCGCTGCCTCGCGCGGTTTGTAGTGCCGACTTTCAAGCTCGTCCTTGAGCGTGCGGCCCTCGACGAACTCCGAGGCGATAAACGGGCCTTCGGCTGCCACGCCGGCGTCAAAGACCGGGACGATGCCGGAATGGGACGGCAACTGGGCGGCGTTGCGAGCTTCGCGGAGAAACTCTTCCGTTTCCTGTCCGGGCGCGATGGCCTGAAACGGAATCTTGAGGGCCACGTCGCGACGAAGCTGCTCATCATACGCGCGATGCACTCGACCAAACGCACCGCGGCCAATTTCCTCATGCAACCAAAAACGTCCGACGCGCGGCGACGCGGCTGGCGTGGACGGGGCTGAGACGAGCGTCGGCATTTCCTTATGCACCACCGTCGACCCTTCGCCAAATACGCGTTCGACGGTCGCTCGAAGTGGACCGAAGCGTTCAACGTAATCACGGGCCGTCGGTGCTTCGCCGTGGGTGCGGCGGTATTCGATTTCCAGCGGCAGCAGTTGGCTCAAAAGCTCGGCTTGCTCGGCAGCATCGACTTGGGACAGAAAGTCGTCGAACGAGGGACGCGCGCCCGATTGCCAAGCCGCCTCGAACTGATCGCAGATCACATCGATGCGATCGTTTCGCGACACGTCAGTCAGGCCGTTGTTGTGCAACTGCGACGTCATTGCACGAGTACCCTTGACCAGTTGTCTCGAATCAAGTTCACCTTGCGCTGGATGGTGCGCTTCGATACGTTCAGGCGGGCGGCAATCTCGCTGATAGTATAACCCTCCATTAGAGCGTCCACCACATTTCGGAGACTGTCGTCGCGGAGGGCGGCATAGAGCTGCCGGTACTGCTCGTCGATGGCGGTGAGGAAGTCCGGGGTGGGATCGTCGGCCGCGAAATCGTCCCAGCTGAACGGACGGTCGCCACCTCCGGCTTTGGCCAGCACCGAGTCGCCGCGGACTTTGCCGCCGCCGCGCTTGCCACGGCCTTCTTTTCGCAGCACTCCGGCAACCTTTCGCTGCGTAATCGCCACGAGAAGGCACCAAAGGGCACGCTGGTCGTTTAAGTCGGGAAAACGGCCCTCCTTGGCACGGCGAACCAGCGTGGCAAGGACGCTAATGGCCACGTCCTCTTCGTCGGAAACGCGACGGGGCCGCGTGCCGAATTTCCGCCGGGCCAGCGCGACGACGCGGGCGAAATACCGATCCCAGACCTGCCGGGCGGCAGCGTCGTCGCCCCGGCGAAGTGACTGGAGCCAGATCGTCACGCTGCCGTCGATGGGATCGGTTAGCTGGGACATGGCAATAAAAAAAGACTGGCAATAGTTGGTAAGTAGCCGTTGGGAATCGAGACGAAATGTTCGTTTTTCCGTGTCGCGGTCGCGACCGAATCGGCAAGCTAACTGAAGTACGACGTAGCAACGTTTACGAAAGTTCGCATTCAAATTATTCGAGGAGACAAAGCAATGGTCGTTTGCGTCGACAACAAGCCGAGGCGCCGGGACGCCAAGTGCGGGAACAAGATCCGCGTGCGAATCGTGCGGACTTCGCCCCGACGGTCCGGATATTTCGAGTATCGCTCCCGCGTCTCGCCGGGGCAACTTGTGCCGATTCCCTGCCCGACCGGGGAGATCATGTGGCTGGAACTTCAGGTGGAGTGAGAAATGCCGCAGGTTGCCGCGCGGTCTGGTGACGTGGCAATTCGGCCGAGAGTCCCAATAGTAAATTGCCGTTTTGGTGCGGCAGGCGACATTTTTTTTCAAAGTGACTTTGGCGGTTTGGCGCGGAGTAGCGAACGAGTCGCGTCTCCGCTTAGAATTCGCCGAGGGCTACGCCGAATTGGCTTAGCGCGCGGCGGTGATGGCAGAGGAGGCGAATTGAATGGGCCGTTGTGGCAGCGGCCAGAAGCTTATTTGCCGCATGTCTTACCGATTGCACGGGTGCTTCAACATGGCGAAACAAAAAGGCACGGCGATTCCGCGTTTTCCGATCGTCGGCGTGATCGGGTCTCACGACAAAGATGCGGACGGCCGCGGAGAGGAAGTCGGTGCGTGGCTGGCGACGCTCGACGTGCACCTCGTAACCGGGGGCGGGACCGGCGCGATGCTGGGCGCTAGCAAAGGATTTTTTGAACACGCAGGTCGTGAGGGCCGCGTCCTTGGCATTGTGCCTTGCGCATAAAGCGCGTCGCCAAATATTCCCAAAAGAAAATACCCGAACAAGTACGTGGAGATTCCGATCTTCACGCATCTGCACTTGGCCGATGCAAAGGGCGGACTGATTCGGTCCCGAAATCATCTCATCGCCCTCACGGCTTGCGTGATCATTGCCTTGCCCGGCGGCAAAGGAACGGCTAGCGAGGTGCGGCTAGCCATGAAATATAAGCGACCCGTGATCGCCTATCTCAACCATCGAAGCGAGATCGCGGGGCTGCCGCGAGCGTTCTCGGAAGTAACGTCGGACGTCAAAAAGGTCAAGGCATTCGTTCGCAAGAACCTGCGCTAGGTCGCGTCGCGCGTCGTGTCGGCCGCGCATATCATATGCCTCTGGAATCCAGCCGCACATCGGAGCGTAGGAATCATCCGAAAGTCTTGATCGATTGACTGCTGGAAACGACCGCGGTGGCTGGGTAATTGTTCGACGCAGAATCACACGGCACCATTGAGAATTTGCTGCATGGCATCGTCGTCCTGAAGCCGTTGCTCCAACATTTCCGTTGCCAGATCGAGCGGCAAGCACTCGGAGAATTTGAGGCCGCGGAGGGCGGCTTCGTCGAATGTGGGGCGCATGTCGGTGACGTCACGGAGACGATTGGCGGCACTATCGTTGTTTACGGCTGACCGTGCCCCTCGGTATGGGTGCGTTGTGAAAGCAAACCATCATCCAACATACCAGTGGCCTTGAGGTTGCTCGACGACTTGGGGAGCTTGTTGGGTATCGATCTCGCTGGGAAGGAAGAAAATGGGCCATTGTTGCCGAGGGACCGAAAGACCGTGGGCTACTGCTAGCAAGTGGATTTTCTGCGCGCTCTCATTCATGTCCAACACAATTCCAGTTGGCTCGTGCCATGAGACATCGTATTGCTCCTCGCCCACCGGCCAGGGCGGGTGCGGTAGGGTCGACCGGATCGCACGTTCGATTTCCGGCCTTCGCGCGCCGCCGCCAGTTAAAAGAACTCGAAAATGACGCCATCGTTCGCGTGCTGCTGGGTTGCGTCCATCTTTTTGATAAGCCCGACACCATGTGGGTCGAAACGTGCCCATGAATTGCGCGACGAGTTTGTCGATTCGCCGCGACAAATTCGCCGCCCCGTCAGTGTATTGCTCCGCCGAATCAAAGTCGTCACCGCCAAATTGCGTTGAATTATCGTCGTAACACAAGACCCGCTGATCGGCGCCCACTTCACCGACGTGGTTCACCGAAAGCTCGGTCGTTCCCGCACCCATATCGACGATCATGTACATGCCCGGGTCCATCTGCGGGTCTCGCGACAGCGACACGATCGGCGCGACGGACTCCGGGAGCACTTCGAACAGGCGGGTTTCTCGACTGGGCACATCCGCGGCCAACCACGACGCAAATCGATGCGTCGCTTCATCCACGTGCGTTGATTGGCGCATTGGAAACCGTGCCTCGCCAAATACCGATTGCCATGCGGCATGCACGATCTTCAGGTAGCGCGTCTTCAATTGTTCATTTTCGAAATGATCCATCGGTGCCGCGACGTTTATGAAGAGTCTCGAGACATCTTGCGTAATGTATTTTTCGACAGTTCTTCGGATCCGGTCCATGCACCACGACAGAAACCACGCGACCATTAGGTCTGGTGTTAGCCCGAGGGCATTCTCCTCGTCATCGCAATTCGGAGATGGAGCTGCAAGCAGGCGGACTTTCAAGGAACGAAAGAGCGTTCCGCCCGGTATATCAAGCGATCGCGAGCCAAAGTACACGTGCTTTTCATGCACTTTCACTAGCGATGGAGCGGCGAACGGCGGGTAGGCGGGATGCGATTTGTCGATCCGCATAAGTTGAGCCGTTTCCGAGTTTCGTTTTCGCAGTAGCAACTTGGTGGAGTGCGTGCCAAAGTCAAGGCCGACGACAACGGCGGTCGATGGGGGTCGCGGGGGCGACCGAGGAATGTCGCCGACGTGAACGTCCGAATCTTCCGGGACAATTTGAGGCGTCTCGACAAAGAATTCGGGCAGATCCGGGAATTCCACCGGGGACACGTTGGGGGCGGCGGGATTTGACGCGGCCGGGCCAAGCGGCGGCAACGGCGCCGGTCGTGTTTTGCCCTTGCGAGCCGGAATGCCTCGCGTATTGCGTCGGAAAAGATATGCGATGAGACGCTTCAAAATGCTCATTGGCTCACCTCGCCAAAAAAATCAAATGCGCCGCACCTCGACGAGACAGGCGGCGACCGGATCCGATAGTTGGGCACTTACTTCGCGCGTCTGGTCCAGGCTAGCGAGTCTCTCACGATGGTTGGAGTCTGCCTTGTCCACTTGCCCTTGAAATGCGCGCAGGATCCGGTCTTCGCGACCGCGCGCCCGGGCGGTTTCAAGCCGCGTGGCCTTCAGTTGACGGTCGTATTGGTATTCCGCTTCAATCGCTCGTCTGCGGCGGACGTACAGCGCCTCATTTTCACGTTTCTCCCGTTCTAGCAAGTGGCGATTGCGGGTTCTGACTTGGGAGACGATTTGATTCCAGAGCGCGGTCGGCATCGCATGAGCGTCCTGGGAACTATCCCATTGCTGGCCACGCTCAACGACGAGGTGTAGCAGACGTTCGCTCTCTTCGGCACCGAGTAGCCTGCCGTCGGTCTCGGACCATGCCGCGGTTTCCAGGATCTGCCTCGCTCGAAGGCCGTCGACCTGATGCGTGAAAACGGCAACAAAAAACTTGCCACTCGACAGCTCCAGGTCTGCGTTTCGCTCAAGTCGCACGACTGCCTGTCCAACGCGCGCTGCCGCGTCTTTTAATTGCTGGCCAATCGCGGCAACCGCCGCACGTACGAGGGGATGCGAGACATTGATCAGTTCGACATCCGACCGACGGAAAGCAATGTCGCCGTGCGTCGTGACCAACAGACGGCCGCTGCGGCTTCGATCCATCCACACATGCCCACCGCGAGAAGCATCTTGGATGTCGCGGCGCAATTCGTCGGTCAGCCGCAATCCAAAAATCCCCGTGACTTCTTCCCAGAGCTGAATGGTCGGATGGCAAATCTGGAGATAGCTGCGAAGGACCGCCAACATGGCATTCTCGCTGACGAAGCGACCCAGCCGACCGACGCGTTCCATCTCCTGGCGGATATATTCGTCGTGCCCGAACAGGTCGGCCGCGTTTCTCTCCAGGGTCTCGAGGTGTGAACGTCGTCGATTGATCGCCCAGGCGGCCTGATCGACGCGGAGATCCGCTTCTTCCGGCGTCAGCTTGCCGCTGACGTAATCCCGCTGTAGTTCGCTGACCGTTTCGCCGAGGATGGCTTCAAGATCACCGATACTCTGCTCGAAAATCCCAATCCGCTTATATAGTCGAAGGAGAATCCGATCTTCCACCGTTCCCTCGACAACGAGGTTGTGGATATGAACGACGTTCGATTCCTGGCCGAATCGGTCGATGCGGCCAATCCGCTGCTCGACCACCATCGGGTTCCAGGGAAGATCGTAATTCACGACATGGTGACAAAACTGAAAGTCGAGTCCCTCGCTACCGACCTCGGTCGAAATGAGCGCGCGAACGCTCGGATCTTCTCGAAACTGTAGTATCCGCCTGCCCCGTTCGTCATGCTCAGGTCGCGTTGGACTTGACCGAACGTCTCCGTGAATCGAGAGGGCGGGAAACCCCTCGGCCGACAAACGATCCGCTAGGTAGTTCACTGTTCCTCGAAAGTAGGAAAACACGAGGACTTTGGCCTGCGGTTCCTCCGCCGACAGGAGATCAAGAATCTCACGCAGCTTGGCGTACTTGGAGTCGGGCCCGCTCCAAGGCCCTGACGTGCGGCCAATGGCATGTGCGTCTTCATCCGCGGGAGCCTCCAGCGTTTCGCTCGGCATGATGTCCGACAGTTCGACGGCCTCATCGTCGGACGTCGCTGGAAGGGCCATGTGCGTATTGTACGTCGCGGGGAGGCAGCTCGCCGCTTGTCGAGCGCGCTGAATCTCGCCGAAACCTAAACGCCCCTGGATCCAGCCTCGCTTGGCGGCACTCCTAACAAGCCGTCGATAAGCATCATCTTCCTCCTCAGTCCACGGGCAAGAAACGACGTGGGCGCGACGCATCGGCGCGTTTTCTTGGACGTCGCGCTTCCGCGTGCGAGTGAGGATGCTGGCCAACGGATGCAGATCCTGAATGCGCCGCTCTAAGTCGACCCAATCACGCGCGTCCTCGGGCGGCGCCTGCTGAATCTCCTCAATTACCTGTTTCGCCAACGGATCCTGAACATCGAACAACGATCCGTCCACGAACACCTCGCGTAACAGGTCGACGACTTGTGGCAACGCCTCGGCAGCACGTGTACGAACGCGCAATCCGGCTTCGATAACGCCGCGATGGCGGCGCAGATCGTTCTCAAAAACATTTGCGTCGCGGAACTCGGTTGGCCGCAACGCATTCAACAACGTGAACAAATCCTTGCTGCCCAAGTGCAGCGGCGTCGCCGTGAGCAGGACCACGCAGACGCCAATCGCCGCAATGTCACGGAGCGTTTCGGACGTCTGCGTGAGAGGGTTTCTGGCATGGTGGGCCTCGTCCACGATCACGACATCAATTTGTGGCACCTCGGCCAAGAGTTGTTCGCGAAGCTGTTCGTTGCGGAGCGTTTGCATCGAGACAATCGCCCGTAAACGGCTGCGGTGGGGATTATCGCGCAGGCGTTCAACGTACTGCAGCAACGCGCGCTTGTCGAAGATCTCGAAGTCCTGGTCGAATTTTCGATTCAATTCCTCACGCCATTTCTGGCGGAGCCGCGACGGACATACGATCAACACCCTGTCGAGTGACCGATGGCGCGCCTCGAATTCAGTCAAGATCAGGCCGGCTTCGATGGTCTTTCCCAACCCAACCTCGTCGGCAATCAACAACCGACGATCAGGCGAATCGAGGATTTTGAGTAGCGGTTTATACTGATACGCTTCAAAGAGAATCCGCTGAGCCCGATAGGAATAGACCGTGCTGCGACTATCCGTTTGAGTAATCCGTTCCACGGCAAGCGCGCACCGGAACGAATCTACGTGACCCCAGCGACCCTGGCTTATCAGGGACTCGACGGAGTCGAGGTCTCCGGTCAACAATTCGAGGTCGTCTTCGACAACGTTCTTGACTTGCGCTGCGAATTGAACTCGATACCAATATTCGCCCCCATCGAGATCCGGATCCCTGATTATCCTGCCGACCTGCGCGCGGTTGGACCGCAGGACAACCGTGTCGCCGTTTTGAAAAAGCGATGACGCTGGCATGAGTTGCAGTCTCCCCGGGCGTTTGTTGATAGCGTTACGCCGTCCTCACTTCCTTTGATTTCCCTCTATTCCGTTACAGTTTTCGCAAATCTTCGCTCTGGATGAGCTGCTCGAACTGTTGCTCAACGCGGGATGGCATTGTTCCGCCGCGGACGAGCATGCCCAATTCCATGTTGATCGTGAACGCTTGCTGCGTGAGGTTGGCGGATGAGAGGAACAACCACTCGCCGTCGGCGACCGCGCATTTGACGTGCAGGATGCCGACCTTGTTGTTGTCACCAATCGGGCGATTCTCTTTTGGCCAGTAGTAGACCGTCGAACACGATGCCACCTCCGGCCCCAAGGCCTGGATCGTGTTGTACTCGCCGGCGCCTTCGATCTTGTTCGGTGTTTCTACGATTACGGTCAGTCGAACGCCCCGTCTTGCGGCCCGAACCAGCGCCTGGCCGACGTTGGGAATTCGGTAGACGGCGAAACTCACGAGCGTGACGCGATCCTCCGCCGCGTCGAGGAGTTGCAGGATCGCCTGCTCGGTGCGGCGAAACGGCGCGTGCTCGGTATCAGGGCCGGTCCATACAAGTTCGACCGATTGCGAATCGCGGTGGGCCTGTTCGGAAAGCGCCGCGGATTGCAGTGCCACGCTCACCGTTAGAGCGTCGACGTTGTTGGCGTCCATTCGCCAACGATCGACGAACCCGAGCGCAAGGTCGCGATGATGGTGATGCGCAACCAATCTGGAGATTTCGGCCCGCAATGATCCCAGGGGGCAAGTGCGAACGGCCGCAGCCACCGACTCAATCGTGCTGCTTGGCAAACTGCACGCCAAGGCGTATGCCGACTCGACGATGATACGCTCCGGTGTCATGGATCACTCGAAGAATGCCAGGTTCGTGCGCTCCACGGTCGCGACCAAGGCCGACCGATCGAGATACTTATTCCCACGCTCGCACGACGTTTCCGGCAGGAACGAACAGGCGTGGCAGGAAGCTCCGTGGAGCTTGTCGCCACCGTCGACGGCGTGCTCAGCACACAGGGGATCCGAAGCGCACAGGCTCATCTTGTCCAGCGCCCGACGGATGTGCCGACCAAGCTTGTCGGGTTCGCCAAGAGCACAGAGGCCACCGAGCGTCCCCTCGCTGTCGGGCGCGGCGGTGTAGATCAGCGCGCCGGCCATCGGCTCTCCGTCGGCGGGATTGCGCGAGTAGATGCGTTCCGTGATCGAAGCGCTCGTGTAGCCGCATTCGATGGCCAGTTGCCGGATAAGCGCGTGCGCGAATGTATGCAGCAAGACGTAACGGATACCCGGGTTGCCCTTGCTGGGATCAAGGTTTTTGGTGGCACGCCATGCCTGGTGGCCAAGCTCGAACTCACGATCGTAGGCGCGATTGCGTTGCACCCAATCCTGGATCAGCGATTCGGAGAATTGGAAGAATATTCCCTCGCCGCGTGTTTCGCTGGCAGGCAGCCACGTCGGATCCTTGCGCGATATTCTAGCCCGGTTCTCGGGCGGAAGATCAGCCGCGCTGTCAAAATCGCGCGGCGACATGATGCGCGTGAAGCCCACGAGCGTGCGAACTTCGCGGAGCTTCTCTACTAAGACGATCTTCGCGAAATGCCTGGCAAAGTCGGCGGGCGGATCGACAGAACGCAGTTTGAACGAGCGGCTTTCCTTTGCCCTGGTGGGGTTGGCAAACACGCGCCATTCGGGCGACTTGAGGTCGTCCGGGTCTGCGGTCGCGGCCGAAGCGCCCTGAAGCTTCTTTCGCATCGCCTCCCAAAGCTGATCGTCGCTGTAATTGCCCAAATCCCTGAGTTGACCGATTGAACGAAAGGCACGTAGTACCTCGGGGCTTGTGGCCTGCTCCAGCACCGCCCAGTTTTCATCGACGCGCTGCCCTAGCTCGTCTGTTGCTTGCGGAACGGACAGCGCTGAAATCACCACAGGAAACCAGAGGTTCGACGCGCCTTGCAGCATCGGCTTGACGTGGTCTTGGTCGCAGCCATTGGGATCCATATCGCGTAATTGTGGCCGACGACCGCGGCAGGCGGACATCGTCGTGCGGTTGTTAACGCCAAACGCTTCGCCCATGCGGCGACGTTTCTCGCAACCATCGCACTTCAATTCGACATCCAACGCCTCGCCACTGGCACCAACTTCGTAGAGGTACAGCAAACCACGGCAATTCGTCGGCCCATGGTGCACGAACTCCACCCACGGAAAGTCGTCGAGATGGCCGTGTTCGCACGTCACCATGAAACGGGCCGGAAGTACGAGCGGCGCGCGGCCCTGCGTCGTGCAATTGTGCAGATAGCATGCCCGGTCGGGACGATAGGGATAGACCTTCGGCTCGAAAAGCCCGGAACTGATGGGCGCGAGCAGCCGGCATTTCGAGCAGACCATCCATCGCGGAAACGGGGCCACCGGCACGCCGATCTGGCGAGATTCGTCAAACCAGTTGGTTTGCGAACCTGGCGATTCCGGACCTCGTGGCGGCGTAAGAAACCGCGCGACTTGAGGGCCGAGGATCGAGCGAGCGGAGCGCATCAAGCGCTCCTCGTGAATCTCGTCGCCAATCGGCCAGTCATCCAGCCCCATGACGATCACCGACATATTCGGCAAGTCGACCAACGAGCCAACGCCGAATGTCGTGAGGATTTGACTGGGGCGAACCTCACCAACCTCAGATTTCTTCAAATGGCTGGAAACCGTCATGCCGATTCCTCCTCATCGGGCACGTCGTCGGCATCGGCAACGCTCGTCACTTCGTCGAGACCGCCATCGCTGACGATGAATTTCACCGGCGGCTCAACTTCCCGCAGCGAGTTAAGGCACGTGAAGTCTTCCCAGCGCTCGGTGCCGGGATTACGGAGAAGTTGGACCGCCGTTCCGCGTTTGGGGCCGCCTGCGCCATACCGCTCGGTGTAAGTCAGCGTGCGCCCGCCGGTCGTGTTTTGGGCCTCGGCTTGCCACAAGTCGGCCTTGCTTAGCAGCTCCGCACGGCAAAAGTCGCCCGTTGCATTTCCGTCACCGATTAGTTCCGCGCGCCGCACAATCGTTTCGATCGCGTCCTGAACGTAAGGATTGCCGGTCGTGATGCGAGCGGCGGATTCATTCGGGTTGAACTCGTTGCTCCGCAGCCGCACGAGCGACACGAGCAAGCCGGCCAACCCGCGTTGTAGCGCTCCCGGCGAGAACGGCGTCACGGAAAGCGGCTCGACGTGCTTGTAAAAGGTCGCGTGGTAGTGCTCGAAGGTTTCGTAGTGGGAAAGGTCGCGCGGCCTAGCCCAATTGAATACCGTGCAAACCAAGCCAGGAAACGTACGGCCGACGCGACTGGTGGCTTGGATGTATTCGGCAGTCGCCTTTGGCTGTCCGGCGACGACCATCAGGCCAAGCCGTTTGACGTCGACACCGACCGAAATCATGTTCGTGGCCAACAACACGTCGAGCGGTTTCTTGGGCGCGTTCTTGAAGTCCTTCGCTTTGTATGCTGCTTTGCGGCGCTCGTCGAGTTCCGGATCGAAACCGGCCTCCAGGCGATCGAGCGTCTGTGGGATTTCCTCTGACCGCATACGGCTGGTCAACTCGGCCAGGTAATCGCCGTTGAAAAACCGCTTGGCCAAGCCGCGGCGGTCCTGTTTGCGGCAACGGGAGAACACGTCGTCGTCGACGAGCCGCCGCATCCCTCCAAGCTCGCGCATCGAATTGAAGTAGCCGACCAGCGTCATCCACGGGTCGACGCGATTGCCGGACGTTTCGTACAGCGCCTGTGCCGAGCAGAGAAACGCCGTGTAAACGCGGATCAGCGCCGCTTTGAGCCGGCGGCCGGGTGCGCAAATGCCGATGTAGCGTCGGCCGAACTCCTGTTCCGTCGGCGGGCGTTGCACCGAGAAGAAGTTGTCGCGGACGTCGAGGCCCGGCGGCGGAAAGACGTTGACCGTCCGCAGAAACAGGCTCCGCACCTGGACGTCGGCGTTCTTGATCGTGGCCGTTGACGCAATCACCTTGGGGCGGACCTGCTTGCCGCCGACTTCCCATGTGCAGAGCTTGTCGATCGCCGTCTCGTAGAGGCCTACAAGTGTGCCCAGCGGGCCGCTGATGAGGTGCAACTCGTCCTGAATAATGAGATCCGGCGGACGCAGCGGCGAGTGTTCCTGCATGCGGACGGCCGGCAAACCGAATTTCGACTGCGGGTGCGACGACGAGTCTTCGATCTCGGGCGACTTGAAACCGTGGCGGGCACAAACTCCGTTGACCTGCCCGAAGAGCATTTGAACTTCGCCTTTCCACGGCATCTGGGCGAACTTGTCGACCGTGGCGATCAGCAAGGACGGCAGGCGGCGATAAATCTCTTCATCCACGACGACGACGGGCAATCCCTCGTTCGCCGCCTGGCGCTTGCTGAAGAGGCACTGGCCGAACTTGTCGCCGCAATAGGTGAGCGTGCGACCGGAACCGTGTGGATACGGCTGCGCGTCGAGGTGCTTGCCGGCCTCGATGGCGCTACCGCACCACGGGCAGGCTGTAAGCTGGTACGGCGTGCCGATGCCGCCGCCGACGTATTGGTTGCCGCGAGCCTGCTTGATCGCCTCGACGGCATCGTCCGTGCGATTGGGTGTCGTGCGGCGGCCGACCCACAGGCCAATGCGAAACGGCGTCTTGCCCCAGCGTGCGTCGCCGTGCTCCAACGCTTTGCGTCGGATCGACTCGCAAGCACAAATCAGCGCCGTCGCCCGCTGAAACTGCTGGATCGTCAAGAGCCGCAGCGTGTACCGCATCAACACGGCTACACCTTCGTCGCCCGGACGTCCGGCGACCGTGCCTTGCAGCCGCCGCAGGCCCATCGTGTAGGCCGACAGGCCAAGATACGCTTCCGTCTTGCCGCCACCGGTCGGAAAGAAGAGCAAGTCGGCCAGCGCCTCAGGGCCGATGCCGCGCTCGGCATGATCGAGCTTTGAGACGCCGGGCAAGTTGAGCAGGATAAACGCAATCTGAAACGGTCGCCAACTTCGGTTTTTCGGCTCGTCGATGTCGCGGTCGAAGTCGGGCTGTTCGCCGCGGCGGACTTTTTCAGCATAGATCGAGTGCGTCCGCTGGAGCCACATGGCCCGGTTCATGAACTGGAACGCCTCGAACGCCTGCGCGTCGCTGCCGAACAAAGCCAGTCCTTCTTCGATCCGCTTGAGCGTCGCGCGGCAATTGACGATGGCCACGGGGCCGGCGTCGCCAAACTGCGACAGGCCCTCATGCGAATCGTTGAGCTTGGCTTCTTCGCGATCGATCCATTCGCGGTAAGCTTCGACCAGCGGGCCAAGCTGCCGTGGAAGCTGTTTGGCGTCCGACTCGGCCAGCACCTTCATATCGAGGACCAGCCCGGCCAATTTGGCGAACGCCGGATTCTCGTCGGCATCGTCCGCGGTCGGCGGGGCGGTCCGCGGAACTTCGTAGGTTGGCACAATGACCGTCTCGATGCTCGTGGCCCGGTCGGGCGAATCCTTGGCGACTTCCGCGTGAACGCTGATGCCGTGGCCGACGGCGAACTCGACGTGGCGCCGGTAGAGCATCGCCATCATCCGCTCTTCGAGGTCGTCGGTTGCGCCGACTGTCGAGCGTTTGCAGAACACCGCCTGACCGTCTTCGCCAGTAACTTTCAACGTCGGTTGGAAGATGTGAAATTCGTCCTTGGGACGCTGCTCCTCCTGGGCGTTGACCAGGAACAGCGTGACGACGAAATGCGTCGTTCGATCGCGGATCCGGCCGCGGACATAGATGTCGGGGAACTGGGAGTCGGGCGGTGTGGCGATGATCGGCCCGTCGCGGAGGGGCAGCTTGAAGCTGCCGCGGCGCGGGTAGCGTTTCCAGACTCGCAAGGGATTGCCCTTGTGGTCGGTTTGATCTTCGCGCTTCTCGCGCTTGTACTGGCCCCACGCCGCGGTCACCTCGATCGCCTGGGCGTCGGCGCCAACGCAGAAGCTCATGCCAAAAGACGACGGCAGATGGGCCTGGACCACGGGCACGTCGGCGTCGGTCGTGCCGTCGTCGGCTGTGTCGCTGCCGCCTGCGGAGAGTTCGTCGGGGATCGACGGGATGTCGTCGTCTTCGTCATCGACGGGCGTGGGGCTTGGGGCGGGCGCCGATGCCGACGAGCTTGCGATCGTCCCTCGACTTGGCGCAAGGACGCCGACGAGATAGCGATCGCGAACTGTGCGTTCGGTTAATTCCTCGTTCTCGCCGGCGGCGGGGCCGAGCAAGTCGCCCAGGACCATTGCCTCCAGCTTCGCGCGCAGGGCGTGCTGTGTGGGGACCACCTTTGCCGTCGCGTTTTGTTCGCCACTGCTCACCGTTAGAGCCTTTCGCTAACAGTCTTCATTTTCTCAACGAGTTCTACGAATGGCGCCGCGTCGAGCTCGGCTGCATCCGTCAACTCGATCGCTTTCGCCATCACGGATGGCTTGTGCGGAGAATAACCGATTTTGTCTTCGATCCATCGATCGACCCGTTTGGAGAAGGCCATCTTCTCATGCAGGGCCGCTTGAGCCTGCCATGTAGTAAATCCAGCATCGGTGATCTCCGTTGACGCTTCGCCAAGGAGACCGGCAACGGCTTCAATATAACGCGGTTGTGGGACGATTTGCTCGAACTCGCGTCGCTCTGGCAGTAACACGATCGGGACATCGGAGTGCATTTTGCAAACCTTTGTTAGCCGATTCGACTTGTCGCCGTCGAGGAACAGGATCGGATGCGCGCCTTGTGACTTTGCAAGTCGGCACAGGTGCTCGAACGTGTCGCCCTCACCATCGAGAATGTGCGTGAGCGGGAGCAGAACGTCGAGTTGCGCTTTGTCCAGCGTTCCCGCCTTGGCCAGTTTGTCGAAGACTAGCGGCAGACAAAGGACTTCCGTGATTCCCTCGACGACGATAGTGATCGGCGAATAGAGCAGCGAATCGGCGGGCGTGATTCCGAGACTCGATCGCACACGAGCATAGTTCCCGGAGAAAGTGTCCTTCGTGAAGCAAGATATAGCCTTGTCGCCATCGCGCCTTCGCTCCAAAACGCGGATCGAATTTGGTCGCAGCGTGTTAATCATCGCCGGCGAGTGTGTCGAATAGACGACTTGGAATGTCGGCTGGGCTGCGATGCCCTCAAGGAAACGGCGAAGCATGTGCTGCGCATCGGAATGAAGCGACGATTCCGGCTCATCAAAGATTATGATCGCAGGGCCGGCGGTCGGATTGAGTTGCAGCAAGGCGCCGGCGATGTTGAGTAGCTTTCGCAAACCCGTTCCGCGGTAGTTGACGGGAAAGTACCCCAATTGTTGGTCGATCAAGCTAACGCCCAATGCAAAGGGGTCCTTGGACACCTCGGTCAACTTCAATTGCATCGGCATCGCCAGTGGCAGAAGCTGCAACAGGCGTTCGTTCAGCAATGTGGTTGCCGCATCAATGCGAATCGCGCGTGATAAATCGTCCAAGGTAGAGAGTTGCCTTATTGCCGCCTTGCCGCCGAATCCCAGCCACAACAGGTGCTTCTCCGCCTCCGTGAGGCTCCCGAACTCGACCTTTGGCCGAACTTCCGATTGGAGCGGAAGGCTCAGAACTTGAGGAAAACACCCCCAGTTGCCTTGCGCGTGCGGCTTCGTGTTTCCAATTCGGGCTTCCAGTATGTCGGCGGCATTGCTCGGCACGTTTAGCCGCTTGCGAATGCGGAAGAGCGTTCCTGGCTTGTAATTCTGGGGAATGCCCTTCAATCCAACTGACTGCTGCGTTAGCTCAAACTCAGCCTCGCAGCAGACGTCCGGATCATCGTTCCACTTTCCGTCGAACTCACCGAATCGGTTCCAATTGACTTCGCGTTCTTCGGCTGCGGGCTTCGTGCAAAGCAACTGAATCGCGCGCAACGCCAGACTCTTACCGACGTCATTCGGACCGGTGAGGACCGTCACTTCGGGATCGAAGTGCAGCGTCGTGTTGCCGATGAACGGTCCGAAGTGACGTGGTGTGATGCTTTTGAGGATCACGTATCAGCCCACATGATAAGTCGTTGGTTCAGTTACTCTTCCCGCCAGATCTCGCTGCCTTCGTAGCCGAGGATGCCTTGGCGGATGGCGCTGTTGATGGCGGACTTGATCGCGTCGCGGCTGGTGTCGGTGACTCGGGCGAAGCCTAGGTAGCGGGCTAGGTCGTGGATGACTTCTTCGCGCTGGTAGTTCGCGCCTTTGCGCATGACCGAGCGGAACGATTCGCGGAGGGCTTCGAGGTCGTAGTCGGCCATTGACGTGGTTGCTGCGCGGACCAGGTTGGCACCGTCGGCTTCGATGATGCCGCGGCGGATGGCGGCGCGGAGGTGGCCGCGCAATGCCTCTTCGATCTTGGGTCCGAGTCGTTGGAAGCCGAGAATGAGCGACGCTTCCTTGAGCAACTCGTCGCGCTCCAGCGATCCGCGGCCGCGGGCGGCTTGGCGGAAGGCGGCCATGATTTCGTCGGAGGCGATTTCCTCGATGGGCGTTGGGCGGCTCGATTCCTCCGTCGAGCGGCTCGACACGCTGCGTTGCCGGTTGGCCGTGGGCGTGTCTTCGGCGTCGCCTTCGGTCGCTGCGTCGGCGGCGTCCGGCTCTTCGTTTTCATCACCGAACAGCGTGGGACTGCCGCGAGCCGCCTTGGTCTTCCGCCCTCGTCCCTTGCTCTTCGTCCCCTTCCGCTTCTTGTTGTGCAGGCCTTGCTTGACTTCCTCGGCGTAGCGTTCGTGGTTGAGCTTGAGCAGGCGCTGGAGGACTTCGCGGCGGGCGGGTTCGCTGATGGTGAGACGGACGCCTTGCTTGGTTTCGTGGAAGCCGTGCCCGAGGTCGAGATCGGTCCAGCCGTAGGCGGCGGCAACCGCTTGATCCATCTCGACATGCAGATCACGGAGCTTCTGAATGTCGGCGGAAGTTTCGCCGGGGTCGTGAAAGCGATTGTAGGTGTCTGTCAATCCTGTACTGTTCGCCAACATATACATGGCACGGGACTCGTAGTAGTGTCGTGACACTACGTCAAGCCTTACCGAACATTCGGGAAACGGGAAGGTTTCGAAGCAGTCGCTCGGCGTATATCTTAGTGAGCTGGAAAGATAAGAAGTCTTGAATCTGACCCAAGTCTCATGCGAGAAACCTTGCAGTATTCCGAAGTGACTATACTTATCCATGCCGATGACGATATGAGGTGCTGCAAACACGATATTCGGTGATACAAAAGCAAATGCAAGATACTTACTCGTGAAACAATGAAACGTAGCTGTCCATTCTCTGAAGCTGGCGCTGCGTGATTTGGCCGAACTGGTTATGTAATTGGGGCATGGACGTTGAGCAAATCAGGGACGACGTTCGCAGCGGGCGGATCGATGTGGATCGGCTGGTCGAGCTGATCGTGA
>JAJDEG010000121.1 GCA_029259895.1 Planctomycetota bacterium | reverse complement strand
GTTCGGCGAGCCGCCGCCACCGCTGCCGATCGTGACCGGATAGCCAACCGCGTTGACTTCGCCGTTGGCGTTGTGAACGTAAAGATAGGCTTGACCGTTGGTGAACGATCCTTGCCGGACGGTCACGGTCACACTCGAGTCAGACCAAGACGTCGACGGCAACACGCTCAGGTTGGTGTTCGCGGTGTAGGTCGGCTGATTGCCGATTTCGACGCGTGCCTTTGCATTCGGACCATACGCAATGTACACGTCGTCGAACATCGGATGGCTGTTGGTGGTTCGCCGCCCATAACCGTTGAGATGGATTTGCTTGAATAGATCACCAGGGCTGGTTACGACGGCTCGGTTTACTCCGACCGGATGCTGAAGTCCGGAATTATTTAGATGCCAGAAATCAATACGACCCGAGCTGTCGGCAGCGGCGTGAAGATAGAAGGACATATACTTCCACTGCCCTTGCACCCAATTCAGCCCCTCCATCCAAATATTGCCGTTACTCAGTGGGCATCCGTTGCAAGCGATTGCCCAATCGTGGACGTTATCGGTCAGCCCAACAGGCATCGTCAGAGCATTGTGGTTTGAATCATTACCCATCACCCAAACCGTCTTCCAGTTTGCTCCTTCGC
This sequence comes from Planctomycetota bacterium, assembly GCA_029259895.1. GTDB lineage: Bacteria > Planctomycetota > Planctomycetia > Pirellulales > PLA5 > PLA5. The sequence continues at coordinate 2,027 of JAJDEG010000121.1, read as the reverse complement.
CTCCTTCGCCAGGGAAAGTATCGCCAGCTGGTAGGTTCATCCAATACGACATGAAGATGTCGCTTGATCCGCCGGGAATGTTTACGCGGGCATATTCCCTCGATTGCTGCGACATATCAGCACGAAATGACTGCGAACCGCCGTGGGCATCGCCGTCGTAATAGCGCGGCCTCAGTGCTCCTTCAATCAAATCCCATTTTCCGACGGTCGCCGAGCCGACTCCCGTCTCGATAACACTTCCAACGGCTCCCCCTTCGAAATCGTCGAACACGAGAATACTGGGACCATTCGCACCAAAATTCGCGCCGGTAACGGTAATCGTTTGGCCCTCTGTGACCACCCCGGCAACGCCGCCTACCGTCGGATCGGCGGCAATGCCTGCAACGGGAGCCGCAGCAACTTGGCCGGCCGGTTGGCTCCAGGGTGCAGGCTCATTGTTCTCTGATGCAGCGACAGCGGACAGGTTTTCCTCTGTGGCGACCGTACTCTTAAGGGGCAAGCGGTCTTCCAATGTTTCGAATCGCCTGTGGATTCGAGGACGGTACATTCTATCGTCCGAGCTATAGAGGGCGCAACCTAAAACTCCCAGCGCACGCAGCAAGAAGCGTCCGTTCATCATTCGTTACCCTCTAACTTTTGGACGGCGCATTTGCAGGCCGACATTCGTGCAACATTTCTTCTCGAACGCGTTGCTCGCCCTGACAGTTCCAGCGACTGCGAAACGTGCCGCATCGATGAACATTAAGTTGAAATCTCTAACCGAAGGTAAACGCCGCGCTCGTTACCAGGAATCTTGTGACGGAATTCCACCACATCCGCGATAGCAGCAAACGAACTTTTGCTCGCAAACTCGGGAATCTATACCAACTTCACTACTGGGGCACGGCCATTTCGCGGTTCTGCGACAATGAAACGGCATCAACGGTTCTATGAGTACCTTGTTTTCATGCGTCAACGTACCTATTCGCTAAACATCAAAATCAACCACGGATCAGCGGATTGAACGGAAGTCGCGAACTTCATGCGTCGGCACAACGAGCGAACAGACGCAGCCGAAAGCGTTGACATTTCCTGGCCCGAGAGTTGACGCCTAACGGGCGAAGTGCCTTGTTGGGACACGGCATCGTAGCTTATTTGAGTTTTCGATGACGTCGTTACACGCAAGGCCCTTGAGATCGCGAGCGGGGATGTCGCCGAGGTCCAATGCGCATTGCTTTTGGCAAGGATTGCGTCGGCGGCGGCTGGGGATGCGAGAGGTGATTCGATGTTGGCGGTGTTGCGTTGCAGGATAGCCAGGTCGCTTAGGTCGGCCGTTCCGGAGCCATCAAGGTCTCCTGTCGCCCACGAGAGTGCGCCCGAGCGTCCGTAGTTTTGTGAGAATTGCGCCATGTCGCGACGATCGACAGCTCCGTCGAGATTCAGGTCTCCGTATCGGGTTCCGACGCCTGCCGTCGTCTCGACGAGCTGAACGATAAGTATGTCCAGATCGTCGCGAGAGACAGTGCCGTCGCCGGAGAGATCGAACGCCAAATCTTCGCCGCCAGCGGTTAGCTGGGCAAAGAGCAAGTCGATGTCCACCACATTGACGCGGCTGTCGCCGTCGAAATCGCCCGGCACTCCGACGGCGGCTTCGACCGAAATCACGATGGTATCCGCGTCCGATTGGGAACCGCCGCTGCCGGTGTTGCCCTGATCATCGGTGACGATTTGCAGTATCGCCATGCCGGTGTAATCGGTCAGCGGCGCGAACACCAGACCATCGAGTGCCGCATTAACGGTGGTGATGTCGCCTACGAAGGTGACGGTCTGGTCCTGGCTGCCATCGCCAAAAAGAAACTCCAAGCTGTCGGTCGCGGCGAGCGTGATCGTGCCATTGGTGGCGAGGAGCGTGACGCGGACCGGATTTGCGCCCGCGTCGGCATCGGCGACCGAAATCGCGTTGCCGGCGGCCGACGAGAAGACGAGTTGCCCGTTTTCTTCGACGGTTTGTTGGGCGGGAACGGAATTGACAGGCGCGGAATTCGGAG
>JAJDEG010000013.1 GCA_029259895.1 Planctomycetota bacterium | reverse complement strand
GATCGACGTTATCGAGAAAATCGAATCGCTCACGGGCAACCAAGCAAACATCGAATACCGCCCCGCCCACCCCGCCGACGTCCTAGCCACCTGGGCCGATATTCACCAAGCCGAAAAACGCCTCGGCTGGCGGCCGGCAACGAGTAGCGACGAAGGCTTAGCGGCGTGCGTCGAGTGGAATCGCAGCAACCGCGACAACATCCGCGGCATTTCCATCGGCGAATGACTCGCGAGCTAAAAGCTTCGCTATAATGTGCGTCGGCGAGGCAAGGGAATCTATTGCGATTTGCACGCGCCGTTGCGATCGTCGCGCGGAGCCGAAGTCGTGCCCGAGACCATTCCCGAAGCACCGCCCGCCCAGCCGCAAACCGAGCCGGAAACGCACCCGGTCGAGGAGCCTTCGCGCCGCACGGCGCCGAGTCCGTTCGATCCCGACTGGCCGGACGACCTTCCCATGCCGCCACCGAAAGCCTGTCCTTGCATTGTGAAACTTAGAGCTTATCCCACATCGGGAATTTGTAGGAGGCGAATCCTTTCGCCGAAAGACCTGTCAAGCGATTCCCTCGGCGAAAGGATTCGCCTCCTACAGTTCTGGGATAGGCGCTAAGGCCAATAGCCATCATTAGTCGGTAGCGATGGGCGACGACCTCTCCGATCTCATCAGCAAGCGTCTCTCGCTGAATCTGCTCATCCAAGGCGCAGCCACGCACGGCTTTCTCAGCGCGCACTACGTCGTCGAAGACGAACTCAACGCCGTTAATCCGCATCTCATTCACGTGTACGATAAGCTCGCGGTCAGCGGCTTCCTCTCGTATTGGCACGGCGATCTCGTCCTCCTCCAGGGACATCCCGAACGTTTCTGGCGGCGCGTCCGCGACGGAGCACACCCGTTTTCGTCGCACCCCTTATTAGTCAAGCACGGCGGCGCGTTGGCCCGCGCAGCCAAAGCGCATGCCGACGCCCGGGCCAAGCAGAAGGGCATCGTCTCGATTACGGGCATCCACTACGTGAAGCTCATGGGCCTTACGTTTCAAGTCGCCTGGCACGAACGCGGCCTCAAGAAGCAACTCGCCGAGATCGCCGTCGCCGCGACCGAGGCAATCTGGGGCATCGATCCCAATCGCCTCGACGCCGAGATCACTTACGAAGTCGAGGTCGGCGACGTCCGCACGCCCGAGACGTTGACCGGCAAGCTGTTTCGTCTCGCCGCCGCCGGATGGAGCGGAGTCCAGCGACAGGGCGACTCGCTCATCGTCGTCGCCCGCGCGATTTGCTGGCCTCTGTTGCTGCACGAGCTCGTCAAAGGCGTCGCCGAACTCGTCTGCCTCCACGGCCTGAACACGCTCGACCGCGCAACCTACGACGCCGTCATAGACGCCACCGACAAGATCGAATACGAACCCTGGACGATGCAGGCCGGCTCCGAGCTTTGGCGGCGGTACTTGAAAGTGAAACCGGCCGACCGCTCCCTTGCCGAGTCGTTGATGCAGGTTGCCCGATTGCAGCCGCGGCCGCTCGATCGGCTCATGCTGGCCATCGTCGACGAACCGGAACTGGCGGCCGAGTGGCTGCAATCGCTGTAAATCACCGTAAATCGCTGGCCTCCCCGATCCACCCGGCGTTTCCGCTGAGAAGCGCGACGGCTCTGAAGCACGGCTCGATCAGTCCGTCGACAACGCACGGTCGAGCCTCCCCGAAATGACGCTCTCTCGGCCGCCCAGTTCCCAGCGATCGGGCATCAGGCCCAAAAACGGAAAACAGTTGTTTGCCCCGGCCCGGCCGGTATAATCGGCGGCTGATCCGGCGTCGCCACGCGCGACATCGGGTCGCAGTCGCCGATTTATTCGTCGCGCATGTGCCCAACCAGGGCACAACGGAGGCCACCATGAAACGTCTCACTGGCGATGCGTCCTCGGGACGCGCCGCATCTGGATTTTCCCGGCGTGAATTCCTTCGCGGCAGCGGAGCCGCAGCCGCCGCCACGGCGCTGGCCGGTGCGTCGCAAGTCGCCGCCGCCGAGGGCGACGAACGGGGCGACGGCGTCGTCCGCGGCAAGGTCACCATTGTGCTCGACGTCAACGGCGCTAAGCACGAAGTCCAGGCCCAACCGCGCACCACATTGCTCGACGTCCTGCGGAACCAACTCAACCTCACCGGCGCGAAACCGGTCAGCGCCGATCCATCGAGCGGAGCGGCCACCGTTCTGATCGACGACAAACCGGCCTGCGCCGCGTCGACGCTCGTCCTGCAAGCGGTCGGCAAGAAAATCCGCACGGTCGAAAGTCTCGGCGGCGCGAAGCTCGACGCCGTGCCCGCCGCATTCACCAGTGCCGACGCCGAGCAATGCGGCTTCTGCACGCCGGGCTTTGTCGTCGCGGTTCGCGCATTCTTGAACGAGCATCCCAAGGCCACGGACGAACAAGTCCGCTCCGGCCTAAACGGCAACATCTGTCGCTGCGGAACGTACGCCAACATCATCCGGGCGATTTCCATCGTCCGAGGAGGATAACGATGGCCGTCGAATATAGCTGGCCCACCAAAGAAGAATCGAAGGTCATCGGTACGTCGCCCGACCGTCTCGACGGCACGGCCAAGGCCACCGGCGCGGCGAAGTACACCTACGACACGAATCCGCCAAAACTGCTCATCGCCCGCGGCCTCGGCTGTCCGCACGGTCATTGCCGGATTCTCGACATCGACACGACCGCGGCTGAAAAAGTGCCCGGCGTGGTCCACGTCCACGTGCTGCAAAAACCGCGGGTCGGCGACGACGGCAAACCGATCCAGCCCGAGATCGAATGGGAAGGCGAACTGCTCGCCGTCGTCTCGGCCGAAACGGAAGCCGCTGCGGCCGAAGGCGTCGCCAAGATCAAGCTCGACTTCGAGCCGCTCGACGTGTTCGTCGACGACGAAGACCTCGCCGGTGCCGAGAAAGCCGGCCGCACCAGCAAGGGCGGCGGCAAGGTCCAACTCGAAAACGAGCCAGGCGAAGACGACGATGAAGACGAATTCGCCGAGAAAGAAATCAACCGCCTGTTGGGCGACGCCAAGCACGTCGTCGAAGGCTACTACGGCATCCGCCCCATTACGCATTGCTGCCTCGAACCGCACGGCTCGGTCTGTTCGTGGGAAGGCGACAAGCTCTCCGCCCACCTCTCGACGCAAAACGTCTCCGGCACGGACGAGCAGTTCGCCAACGCCCTGAAAATCGCTGCCGGCGACGTCCACGTCGAGTGCCAGTACATCGGCGGCGGATTCGGCAGCAAATTCGCCCCGGACTATTGGGCGATCGCGGCCGCCGAGATTTCCAAAGCCACCGGCCGCCCCGTGAAGCTGATGCTCACGCGAGATCAAGAGCTAAAACTCGGCGGCAATCGCCCGTCGGGCTATCTCAAGGTCCGCCTCGGCGCCGACGCCGACGGTATGGTCACCGTCTGGGACTCGCAGCATTGGGGCACCGGCGGCGGACGCGGCGGCGTCGTCGGCCACGGCGTCATTCCCTACATCTTCCGCCCCAAGAACTACCGCCGCGTCGCCACGGCGATCAAGACCAACTGCGCCCCCGCGCGAGCGTGGCGCGCCCCCGATCATCCGCAGGCCTGCGCAATTTCGCAAACCGCCTACGACGATCTTGCCGCCAAGATGGGCGTCGACAGCTACGACATCTTTCTCAAGAACCTCGCCAATATCGACTCGAACCAAAAGGCCGAAGTCTACGCCGCTGAAATGGCGATCGCCGCCAGGCTGATGGACTGGAAGGCCAAGTGGCATCCGCACGGCAAAGGCAAGGCGCAAGGCTCCGTCGTCGAAGGCCTCGGCATGGCCATCCACACGTGGCAAGGCGTCGCCAACAACTCGAACTGCATGTTGCGCATCCATCCCGACGGTTCGATCGAATCGTTCTGCGGCACGCAAGACCTCGGCACCGGCACGCGCACGATTTGCGCCATGGTGCTCGCCGAAACGTTCGGCGTTTCCATCGACAGCGTGAAGATTAACATCGGCAGCTCGAAGTATCCCGAAAGCGGCGCGTCCGGCGGCAGCACGACTGTCGGTGCCGTCAGCGAATCGCACCGCCGCGCCGGTCAGGACGCTTTGGCGAAGCTCGCCGAAGTCGTGGCCGCGAAGCTCGAAGTCGACGCCGCGTCGATCGTCGCAAAAGATGGCCGCGTCGGCAGCAAGGACGACACGGCCAAAAGCCTATCGTGGAAAGAGGCGTGCAGCCTCCTCGGCCACAAAGCGCTCGAAGTAACGGCCAGCTACAAGCGCGGCGCACAGGGAAGTCCACTTTCCAACGCCGGCGTCGGCGGCGTGCAGATGGCCCACGTGGCCGTCGACCGCGAAACCGGCGTCGTCCGCATGAAAAAGTTCGTCGCCGTCCAAGACATGGGCCTGATCATCAACCCCAAGCTGGCCGAAAGCCAAATCCTCGGTGCAATGATCATGGGCATCGCCTACGCTCTGTTCGAGGAACGAATCACCGATTCCAAAACCGGCCAGTTCGTCAACGCCGAGCTTTCCGACTACAAACTGCCGCGGCTGGGCGACATCGGCGAACTCGTCGTCGAACTGTACGAACCGGAAAGCGAACGGTCCCGCGGCGTAATCGGCCTCGGCGAACCGCCGGTCATCAGCCCCGGCGCAGCAATCTCCAATGCGGTCTGCAACGCGCTCGGCGTCCGCGTGCCGGTCCTGCCGCTCACGCCGAAACGAGTCGTCGAGGCACTGGCCGCCAAGACCTAACGCCGCGCGACCATCTTCGCTATTCGTCCTGGGCCAGTTCGCGTAAATACTCGAGCGCCTCGTCCAACTCGCTCGCCGCCACGCCGCGCTGCCGCCCGCCGCGGTCGCACGCCGATAGCAACAACAGCGTGTCGTAATCCTCGTGCTCCGCCAGCCGCCGCCGCGCTCGCGCGCCCAGCGTGCCGTCGCGCAACTGATGCGCCAGCATGTGGTGCTCGATCAACCACAACGTCCGCGGCGTGCAATAATCTTCCAGCGCCTCGAGCGCCGCCTCGACGTGCCGATCCGGATCGATCGCCTTGCCCACGTCGTGCAACAGCGCCGCCAGCATGAACTCCTCGTCGTATGCCAACTCCTCGCGAGCCAGGTCGAACACCTGCAAACTGTGATACAGCGCGTCCCCTTCGGGATGCCACTTCGGACTCTGCTTCACCTTCTCCAGCGGCAACAGCAAGATCTCGTACATCGCAAAGCGGTCGATCCGGCCGCTGGCTTCCAGTTCTTCGGCGTCCAGCGAAATGCCGGCATATTCGCGTTCCAGAAACTGCTCCAACTCCGCGATGCTCGCTCGTTCGATCAACTTCCCCGTGATCGAGCTCTTGAATCCAAAGCTCACGAGGTTCTCGGCATACACGGTCAGTTCGATCGGAAATCGCTCGCGGATATGCACGTGCCGGAACACGCGCTCTTCGCCATCCTTGCGAACCTGCTTGCGCTCGACGTCGTAGATCATTCCTTCGGCGTCGAGCGCGCCGGCGACCGCCTCGATGCTGTCCGAGAACACATGCAGATCGATATCCGACCCGCGTCGCACGTGCCCGGTCAGCGTGCTGCCAATCAGCCGCGGCCGAAACGCCCGCAACATTCGCATCACGCGCAGCGCCTCGAGCCGCATCTCGCGCAGATTCTCCAGCCGCTTGTCCCCTTCGTGCAGCCGGGCCTGAAGCTGAATCTGCTCGCGAATCTCGGCGTTGCTCGGCAGATCGGCCGGCTTCACCCAACCCCGGCAAATCCGTCGCGCCGCCTTCTGCTTTGCCCGAAAATACTCCGACTCCTGCCGCACGTACATCAAACGAGCGGCCTCCCAGGCGATTTGCCTGCGCAGCTTGCTGTGTTCCATGGAGAAAGCGCCGAGTGTTAAGGCTCGTTCGATTGCGGCGCAAGAGCCGACCGACTGGCGGTCATCGGGAAAAAGACGGTGAAATTCGCCTTCCAGCGAAGATTCCAACCGGAATATCCGCCGCAGCAAGACGAATTACATTGCGGGCAACAACCTCGCCCGCACCCTGTCATTATCGACGATATCGTGTATCCAGGCAAGCGGAAGTTTACGTCGAGAGCTGAATGCTTTGCCCATGAGTCCGAAATCGCCGCCCAGTCTCCGCGGCGTTCGACAAATCGATTACCATGCCATTCCATGACCACAGTCGGCGATCTCCAACATCGGTCCAAGCCGCATCCTTCCTCGTCGCGACGGGGGGCGTCGATCCTTCTGCTCGCGCTACTGTTGCTGGCCGCCCGTTCGGCATCGGCGAAGGAACTTTGGGAAACGCTCGAACGACGCGCATACGTGAGCGACTATGCGGGCCTGATTCCCGCCGACCGTCAAGCGGAGCTAGAAACGCGGCTCCACGCCTTGCAGGAAGCCAACGGCGTCGAAGTCGCCATCGTTACGCTTGCGTCGATAGAAGGCGGAGAAATCGACGATTTCACATTCCAGCTATTCAACCGCTGGGGCGTCGGTAAGAAGCAGAACGACAACGGCGTCATGCTGCTCGTGGCCATCGAGGAACGCAAGGCGCGCATCGAAGTCGGTTACGGATTGGAAGCGATTCTGCCCGACGCGCTGGCCGGCCGAATTCTCGACGAAGACCTGTTTCCGGCGTTCCGCGAGCACAGATACGAGGACGGTCTGATGCGCGGCATTACGCGCATGGTGCGGATCGTTGAACGCGCGGAGCCGGCCAGCTTCGTCGATCGGCACGGAATTCTCGCCCCCGACGCCCAGTCGCTAGAGCTACTTATAGCCCTGCCGTTCTTCGCCGTATTCGTGGTGATTGGTTCGTTCCTGTTCGGCGCGGGCCTGGGTTCAAAGACAGGATTTCTCGTCCCATTCGGGGCGTTCTTCGCCGGCATTCCGCTATTCATGAGCCTGTTGATGTGCGGCTACTGGTCGCTCCTCGTCCATTGGCCGCTGGCGCTCGTGTGCGGCATAACCGGATTTCGCAACGCAAGACGAGCCCCAGCGTCCTATCGTGGTGAGGTCGGCCGGCGGCGATACAATGAAACGCCAAACACCTGGGTGTGGGGCGGGTCGACCGGCGGAGGCTCCTCCAGCGGAGGTTCGTCCTGGGGCGGCGGCTTTTCGTCCGGCGGCGGATTTGGCGGATTCGGTGGCGGTAGTTCCGGAGGCGGCGGCGCGAGCGGCGGGTGGTAACGCAAGGGATCCCAACAGGAGATCGTCGCGAACTGACGTGAAGGCATTACAATGACCGCGATCACACCCAAACAGTTTGCCCAGCGCTGCGCCAGCCTGCTGAGCGACGCAATACAATCCGTCGTGCTTTACGGCTCGTCCGTGGCCGGCGACTTCGACGACGCCTATTCGGACCGCAACGTGCTGATCATCGCCCGCCGCTGGAACGTCGGCGATCTCGACGCCCTCGCCCCGCTCGTACAAACCTGGACGAAGCAAGGCAACCGCCCACCGCTGTTGTTCACTCTCGACGAGGCGATCGCCGCCGCCGACACGTTTCCGCTCGAAATCCTCGATATTCAAAACGCCCACGAAGTCCTCGCCGGCGAACCGCTTCCCAGCCAATGGCGCGTCGACCTCGGTCACCTACGGCTTCAGCTCGAACGCGAGTTCAAGGAAAAGCTGCTGCGGCTCCGCGAGCGCTACACGCTCGCCACGGGCAACGCCGATCGCGTAGCCGGCTTGATGGTCGATTCGCTGGGAAGTTTTTTGGTGCTCGCCCGCGGCGCGCTTCGCCTGTTCCGAGTCCCGTTGACCGGCGCGTCGCCAGCCGAGTTTCCACGAACGAAGCTGGACGCACTATCCGCACTCGCCGAGCATATTTCCTTCGACGTCAACGTATTCCGCACGGTCGACGACGTAAAACATGGTCGCAAGCCGGCCCGCGACGTTCCCGCCGCGGAAACGTTTGCCGCGTACCTACGCGCCGTCGAAACAATCGAACGAGCCACGAACGACAAACGACTACAAGCCAGCGACGGAGGTACGCGATGAGCCCATTCGATCGATCCACCAGAGTCCGAAGACGATCCGAACGGTTCGGCGGCGGCAGCCCGCGCGTTTTCCTGTGGGCGGGCCTAGCCGCATTATGCGGACTGGCCATCTGGGCCGTTTCCCTCAACAACGGCTTGGTTAGCTCGCAAGAAGACGTCACTAAATCGTGGGCGGACGTCGAAACCGTTCTCCAGCGCCGCTACGATCTGATCCCGAACCTCGTCAACACCGTCAAGGGCTACGCGTCGCACGAAAAGGATCTGTTCGAGGAAATCACCCGCCTCCGCAGCCAGTGGGGCAAAGCCGGCGGCGTTGAAGAAAAAGCCCAAGCCGCCGGACGACTCGAAGGCGCGATCGGTCGCCTGCTCCTCGTTGCCGAGAATTATCCCGACCTCAAGGCCAGCGAAAACTTCCGCGGCCTCCAGCACGAGCTTGCCGGCACGGAGAACCGCATCACGGTAGAACGCCGTCGCTACAACGACGCCCTGCGCGCCTACAACACCAAAGTCCGCCAATTCCCGGCGAGCGTCATCGCCGGCCTCCGCGGCTTCACGCCCAACGACGCCTACTTCGAGGCCGACGCCAAAGCGAAAAACGCGCCGAAGGTCGATTTTCCATAATGCCACAATGTCAGCGTGAAGTAGGACTGCGTCTCTTGCCGACTTCGCCCACCGCGCTATCGCAAGCGTGCTACCCAACCGTTTGCTTCGCCGACGTTCCAAACCGCGCATAGATCGGCGGCAGCAAGAACAGGTTGAGAATTGTCGACGTCACCAGCCCGCCCAGGATCACTACCGCCAGCGGATATTCGATCTCGTGGCCCGGCTTGTTGCCGGTGATGACCAGCGGCACCAACGCCAAACCGGTCGTTAGCGCCGTCATCAAGATCGGCGACAACCGCTCTTCCGCCCCGCGCTGGATCAGATCTGTGCCGAACGTCATGCCCTCTTCCAGTTCGAGATGCCGGAAGTGGCTGACCATCATGATGCCGTTGCGGGCGGCGATGCCGAGCACTGTGACGAAGCCCACGATCGAACCCAGCGACATAACGCCGCCGCTGATTGCCACAGCCACCACGCCACCGATCAACGCGAACGGAATCGTCAATGCTACGATCAGGGTCGGCCGCCACGCCTGAAAATCGACGAACAGCAACAGCACGATGCCGAATAACGCCATCGCGGAGAGAAAGTAGAGCTTTCGCGTCGATTCTTCGCGAGCCGCGTACTCGCCGAGAAACTCCGGATGATACCCGCGGTCAAACGATATCTTGCTTACCCGCTCCTCGATCTCCCGCGCCACCGAACCAAGGTCGCGGCCGTCGACATTGCAAGTGATGTCCAGCCGCCGCGAGGCATTTTCGCGCTTGATCTCGTTCGATGCCGGCACGACCGCCACTTCCGCGACATCGCCTAGGCGGACCTGCACGCCCAGTGGCGTATCGATCGGCAATGCCTGCACCGCGGCCAGGTCGGTGCGCGTGGTGGGCGTTCCCCATACGACGACGCCGAACCGCATGTGCCCGTCGTAGACCTCGCCCACTTTCGCGCCCTTGAGCAGCGTCGTCGACGCGCGGCGCACGTGCCCGGACGTTAGCCCGAATCGCTCGGCGGCATCGGGGCGAAGCTGTACCTCGATCTGCCCGACGAGCACTTGCGGCTCGACTTTCAAACTGGCGACGCCCGGCACTTCGGCCATTGCAGACTCGATTTCCTTCGCCTTCTCGCGCAGCACCTCCAGACTCGGACCGTACAGCCGCACGACGATCGACGCGCTAGCCCCGGTGAGCACTTCCTTGATCCGCTCGCGCAGGTACGTCAGCACGTCGCGATACAGCCCCGGATAGGAATGGACCACATCCTCCACTTTCTTGACGGTCTCGCCGTAGTCAGCGTCCTCGTCGATGCTGATCCACAACTCGGTGAAGTTCGGCCCGACGACTTCGTCGGCCACTTCGGCCCGGCCGATGTGTGCTCCAAAGTTTCGCACTCCCGGAATCTCCCGCAGTCGCTTGCTGGACTCGACGGTGACGCGCTGCATTGCTTCGAGCGACGTGCCGGGCTTCTCCACGAAATGCATCAGGAAGTCGGTTTCCTGAAAGTGCGGCAAAAATTCCTGGCCTAGCCGCGTCGCCGCCGTACCGGAAAACGCGAACATGATTATCAACGTGCCGAGCGCAAGGTACGGCCGGGCAAGGAACGACGGCAACAGCGGCCGGTACATCCGTTTGAGCCACCGCGAC
>JAJDEG010000120.1 GCA_029259895.1 Planctomycetota bacterium | reverse complement strand
TGTGGGTCGCCATCCTGTTGGGCATCGTGCAAGGGCTGACGGAGTTTATTCCGATCAGCAGCACGGCCCATCTGCGCATTGTGCCGGCCTTGATCGATCAGCCGGACCCCGGCGCGGCGTTTTCGGCCGTGATTCAGATCGGCACGCTCGTCGCCGTGCTGGCGTACTTTCGCCGCGACATCTTTCGCATCGGCGTCGCATGGTTCTCCGAAACGGCCCGCGGACGCTTCGCCCAATCGCGCGACGGCCGCATGGGCTGGATGATGATTGTTTCCACATTGCCGATCGTCGTTCTCGGTTTGGCGTTCAAGGACGCCATCACGGGCGAATTTCGATCGCTGTACGTCATCGCCTATGCGCTGATCGGTTTGGCGCTGCTGTTGGTGATCGCCGAGCGTTACGTGCTCCGTCGTGCGGCGCAAGGATTGGCCGCGAAAACGCTCGACGACGTCGGTTGGTACGAGGCGATCGTTGTCGGTTGCGCTCAGGCCGTTGCGCTCGTGCCCGGCGCTTCGCGATCGGGCGTGACGATCACCGGCGGGCTGTTTCTCGGAATGTCGCGGGAAACGGCCGCACGATTTTCTTTTCTGTTGTCGCTGCCGGCGATTTTTGCTGCCGGCGTGTACGAGCTATTCAAAGAACGCGACGAGTTGCTGGCCAGCGCGGCCGATGCCACGAACTTGCTGGTCGCCACGGTCGTCTCTGGCATCGTCGGCTACGCTTCGATTGCGGCGCTGCTTCGCTATCTGCGGTCGCGAACGACGTATGCCTTCGTAATCTATCGCATTGCGTTGGGCCTGCTGCTGCTTGCGCTGATCGCCGCCGGCAAACTCGACCCGATGCAATGATCGCGGCTAGCTTGGCGTCGACTCCATAATTCGCCAGGGCAACGTCCGTTCGGTGAGCCACGCCGGTCGCGCGACGCGCTGCGGGTGGAGCAAGTGTGCGAGGATTTCTAGACTGTCGACGAGCCGCGGTCCGCTGCGGTTAAAGTACGCGTTGCCGTCGACGACGTATACGCGGCCGCAGCGGACCGCCGAAAGCTCCGACCACTGCGGTCGTGCCCTCAGCGATTGGGCTTCTTCAATCGACCGGGCCAAATCGAAACCGTACGGCGCGACGACGATCGCCTGCGGATCGAACTCGACGATGCGCTGCCAATCGACGTACTCGCTATGCCGCCCCACCGTCGCCAAGGGGCACGTGCCACCGGCCAGCGCGAGCAATTCCGGCATCCAGTTTCCGGCCAGCATCAGCGGCTCGGTCCATTCGACGAGCGCCGTCCGCGGACGATCCGCGTCGGCCAGCGTCCGCGTTTGCTGGCAAATCGCGTCGATGCGGCCGCGTAGCCGACCGACGTATGCCGCACCACGATCGTCGACGCCGGCCGCTTCGGCCACGCGCTGGATATCGACCAACACGTCGTCGAGCGACATGGGATTGAGCGCCACGACGCGTGCGTCTGCGAGCGCCGGCGTTCGTTCGACTACGTCCAACACGTCGGCATAGCGCACGGCACACACGTCGCATTGCGCTTGCGTAACGATCAGATCCGGCCGCAGCTCGGCGAGCAACTTCGCATCGACGCCGTACAATGCCGCGCCCGCGGCTAGCATTTGCTTCACTTGCTCGTCGATTTCGCCGCTTGCGAGCGTGCTATCCACGCGCGAAAAGGTCGCGCGCGGTTTTTCGGTCGCTTCCGCCAGCCAGTCGCATTCGTGACTCACCGCGACAATCAGTTCGCCCAGGCCGAGGCCGTAGAGCATTTCCGTCGCGCTGGAAAGCAGCGATACGATTCTTGGCACGGTTCTCTGCGTCATTGTTTCGCCTCGCCCTCGCTACGTCAGAACAAGCGCTGCTGCTCGCCGGCGATTCTCGGTGGGCGAAAGTTGGAGCCGTCGAGCGTCGGCAGCGGGCCATCCAGCCCCAGCTTGCGCGAAAAGACATCGAACGTTTGGTGGATTTGCTCGGCGTATTCGCCTTCGCCGCGCATGCGGCGGCCGAACTTGCTGTCGGACATCCGCCCGCTGCGCGTATCGCGGATCAGCGCTTCGATGCGGTCTTTTTTCAGCGGCACGTTTCGCGCTAGCCAGTCTTCAAACACCGGCCGCACGGTGAGCGGCAACCGCAGCAACGTGTAGCTCGCCGCGGCTGCGCCGGCCGATCGAGCGGCTTTGAGAATCGCCGGCAATTCCTGGTCGTTCAACCCCGGCACGATCGGCGCGGCCATCACTCGCACCGGTACGCCGGCCGCCGTTAGTTCGGCGATGGCGGACAACCGCGCCGCTGGGCTGGATGTGCGCGGCTCCATCGATCTGGCAAGCTGCGGATCGAGCGTCGTTACGCTGACGGCCACGTGGACGGTTCGGGCCGCCGCCATCGGCGCGAGCAGGTCCAAGTCCCGCGTCACCAGCGCGTTCTTCGTGACGATTCCGCACGGCTGTCGCGCCTCGGAAAGCACTTCCAAACAGGCCCGCGTTAGGCGTAGCCGCCGCTCGACCGGTTGATAGCAATCGGTCACGCCGGAGAGGGCGATCCACTCGCCGGACCACGACGGACGAGCCAATTCCCGCCGCAGCAGTTCGGCCGCGTTGTGCTTGACGAGAATCTTCGTCTCGAAGTCGATGCCGGCGTTGAAGCCAAGCGTTTCGTGCCCCGGTCGGGCGTAGCAATACGCACAACCATGCTCGCAGCCGCGATAGGGGTTGATGCTGTAGCGAAACGGAATATCCGGGCTGCTGTTCTCGCGGAGGATCGACTTGGCGTCGTCGCTGAAGAACTCGGTGGGCGACTTTCGGTCGCTCGACGGTTCGTCCGCTTCGTCGAAATGCTCGAAATCGTCGACCAGCCGCGTCGATTCAAACCGATTGGCAGGGGCCAATTGTGCAGCGCGACCGACCGCAGGGCGGCGGTTGACGGTGTCGTCACTCGGGAAATCTCGGCCGGCAAACATGTACGGATTTTCACATATCCGGAACGTGCGAGCAAGAATCGCGCCCAATGTTACAAGATCGTTACCGCTTCGGCCCCGCCCCTTTGGTAACCTATCGCCGGGCATTGTATCGCCACCGGAGCAACCACAATGATGATTCGCAGCATGATAATACGCACGTTTTTGGCCGCCTGCTCGCTTGCGGTCACGACGACGACCGCCAATGCACAGGTCGACGCCGATATTTCAACCGCCGAGAAAACGCTCGCCGTCACACGACTTATCGAGCAGCTCGCCGACGACAGCGCCGCCCTCCGCAACGAAGCCGAACGCAAACTGGTCGAACTCGGCGCCGACGCGGCCGCCAAAGTTGCCCAAGCCGCCGCCGGCGGCGACACCGAAACCCTCTATCGGGCCAAACGCATCCTCATCGCCATCGCCTCGTCCGACAACGAATCCACCGCCATCGCCGCCGAGACAGCGATCCGTTCGCTAGCGAAGTCGGACAACGCCGCCGCAGCCAAGATGGCCGGCGAATTGGCCAAGCAATTCGCGCCGAGCCAAGTCGTCGATGCATATCGCAAAGCAGTCGCCGCGGCGAAGGAACTTCGCGGGAAAGGCGAAACCAATCCCGAAGTCGTCGACCAGAAGTGGGTCGACGAACTCATCGCCAAGCACGGCTTCCGCCACGTTACGGGCGACAACGACATTTTCGACAGCGACGCACCGCCGCCAGCCGATTGGTCCGTCGTCCGCGACCCTGCCGCCCATCAGGAGCTGCTCATGTATCGCGTTAAGTGGTTCAAGGGCGGATGGTCGCGGTGGTTCATTCCGGGTGTGAACGACGACGACAGCAAGGTGAAGGGCCATCGCATGTGGCGATACTTCTCCGACCACCAGTGGCAGCGCGTCGAGATTCCGTTCAAGCTCGGCCAGTACACGTCGCGAAGAGATTTCTTGGGCGACGTCGAGTTGCCGATGCAAGAGGAGCCGACGGAGCAACCGCCCAAGGAAACCGAATAGTTGGGCTGCGAGCCGGTGTGGCTGGCCATGCTCGTGCGTCGATTGCTATTTGGCCGCGTGAACTGCGGTCGCTCGCATCAACCGCCGGCCAATTCGCCGCGCTTCGTATCGGTTTCATCGCCGGTGTCCGATTCACGTCTTCGAGGTGACGTCGTCGTGCCGGGGACGAGCAACGGGCTTTTCGACGTGGCGTCGACGATCTCTTTTAGCTCGACGGCGTCGATGACTTCCTTTTCGATCAGCCGCTCGCTGAGCGCGACGAGCGACGCGCGGCGGGCTTTGAGAATGTCGCGGACACGTTGCAGGCCGCCGTCGACGATGCGGCGGACTTCTTCGTCGATTTCGCGGGCCGTTTGCTCGCTGTGCATCGAGCCAGACGAGTATTCGCCGCCGCCGCCGGCCAGGAATGGCGAGCGGTTACTCTCGCGGTAGTTCACGCGGCCGAGCCGACTCATGCCGTATTCCATGACCATACTGCGGGCGATCTCCGTGGCGCGTTCGAGGTCGTTTTGCGCGCCGGTCGAAATATCGTCGAAGATCATTTCCTCGGCGATCGTGCCGGCCAGCAAAACCTGTATGCGGGCTTCCAGATCGACCTGCGTCATCAGATAGCGATCCTGCTGAGGCCGCTGCATTGTGTAGCCGAGCGCGGCGATGCCGCGGGGAATGATCGATACCTTATGGACCGGATCGGTGTTGGGGAGGCTGTATGCGACCAGCGCGTGGCCGGCTTCGTGATAGGCGACGCGGAGCTTTTCGTCTTCGTGAATGATGCGCTGCTTCTTTTCCAGGCCCGCCATCACCCGTTCCACGCCTTCGTTGAAATCCTCCATGCCGGCGGTCGTTTTGCCGTTGCGGGCGGCGAGCAGCGCGGCCTCGTTGACGAGATTCGCGAGGTCCGCTCCGACGAAGCCGACCGTAATCGCGGCGATCTGTTTGAGGTTGACGTTGTCGTCGAGCTTTACGTTTTGCACGTGGACCTTAAGGATCGCCTCGCGTCCGCGGACGTCGGGGCGGTCGACGAGGACGTGCCGATCGAATCGGCCGGGTCGCAACAGGGCCGGGTCGAGCGTCTCGGGACGATTGGTCGCACCGAGGACGATCACGCCGGCGTTGGCGTCGAAGCCGTCCATCTCGACGAGCATGGCGTTGAGCGTTTGTTCGCGCTCGTCGTGGCCGCCGACCATGCCGCTGCCGCGGGTTTTGCCGAGGGCATCGAGCTCGTCGATGAAGATGATCGAGGGCGCGCGGGCGGCCGCTTGTTGGAACGTATCGCGGACGCGGGCTGCGCCGACGCCGACGAACATTTCGACGAAGTCGGAGCCGGAGAGGCTGAAGAACGGCACGCCGGCCTCGCCGGCAATGGCTTTAGCGAGCAGCGTCTTGCCGGTTCCCGGCGGACCGACGAGCAGCACGCCCTTGGGAATGCGGCCGCCGATGACTTGGTATTTTTCGGGCGTGCGGAGGAACTCGACGACTTCGCGCAGTTCGTCGCGGGCTTCGTCGACGCCGGCGACGTCTTCAAAGGTGATGCCGACGTCGTCCTGGGCGTAGAGCTTTCCGCGAGAGCGGCCGAACGCCATCGGCGAACCGGCACCGCCCATCCGCCGCATCATGAACAGGATGAAGAAGATGAACAGGCCGACGACGAGAAACAGCGGAATGTAGGGTGCCCAACGGCTGGGACCGGCTTCGTGGTCGAACTTGACGCCGTGCGCGAGGAGCATGTCGGCCAACTCGGCGGACGTGTCGTGGGAAGGGCCTTTGTTGGTGGCGAACTTGATCGTCTTGTTGGCCGATTCGTCTTCGTTATTCAACCGCCGCGTCACATCGCCACGAACTTCGTACGTGCCGATCTCGACGTTGGTCGGATTGCTGTAGCGGTAGGTTTCTTCCTTGGCGGTGTCGGTGATGTCGTGATAGCCGAGCGACTCATCGCGGGGAACGCCAGTTTCCTTAAGACGATCGAGCAGATTCGTGCGGGCCTTGTCGCGTGCGTCTTGCGCACCGGGCAGGGAAATGACCAGCCGGACGGATACGCCGCGCGTCGCGACATCGTCGTTCAGCTTCGCGGCGTGGCGTCGCGCGGTGGCGACAACCTTTTCCTTGCCGACCAGAACGTGGCTCAACTCGTCGATCGACTGCGGCGGCGACTCGTCGTTGGGCGGCAGGGCGACCGATTGGCCGTCGATGAGCGAGAACAAATTGGCGAGGCTGATCTTTACGCCGGTCGAGGCGTCGTCGCCGGGAACCTGCTGCCGCACGAGCCGCACGAAATCGGGGTAGGGAATCGTGACGTTGGTCGCGCTGTTCATCAACTGGATCAGCACGAGCGAGGCCACGCCGACGCCGATGAGCACCCAGATGGTGCTGCCGCCGAAAATACTGGGGCGACGTTCGGGCGTGCGGCGGGGCAAATCTTTGGAGTCGGGCATGCGGGGAATGGGGGTCGGGGGACAGGGGAAAGGGCGAGGCTGGAACGGCTTCGTTTATCGTAGGGGGCGTTGTGCTGGTGGACAACGACCGCTTAGATCCGACTGGGGCGCGAGGTTGGGGGACGGTGAACGCGGGACGGTGAAAGGAGGACGGCGAATGGGAAACGGGTGCAGGGGGCGTGCCGGGCTTTCTCGTTACACGATCACGTGCCTCGACGGTCGTCCGTTTTGGGCCGATATGGCCGAATTTGTGGGCGATCTGCATGTCGTTCTGCGGTTCGCCTTGTCTGGTGGGCGCGGCGAACCTAGAATGCGGCGGTGCGTGCGGAACTTGTTGTGGCGACGGCAATTACGTCGCATCGAGCGGCGGTCGCGGCGGCGGAAATCCGCGCTGGCGACCGCGGCGGCGCAGACGACGGCAAGAACGGGATCGCCGCAGCGAAGTGTCTAGGATATAGCGGTTTGCGCTTCGGGTGTGGTGTTGACGAATCGCCCGATGAGGCGTTTTGACATCATCGGCCGCCGAGCACCGCGATTTGCTTCGATCGGCATCTTCATAGCGGCAATACGCCAGCGGCGACACACGGTTCGATAACTCGATAACGCGATGAGCGACCGAACGACCAACGTGGTGATTCTCGGCTCGACCGGGAGTATCGGCCGCAGCACGCTCGACGTGATCGAACACGTCGGGCCGAGGCTGCGGGCGGTTGGGCTTTCGGCGCATCGAAGTCTGGCCCGGTTGGTCGAGCAGGCGTGGAAACACCGGCCGCGGTGGGCGATCGCCACGGACGAGGCGGCCGCCGGCGATCTCGACTGGGGGCTGCTGCCGCCGGAAACGCAGGTCGTACTTGGCGACGAGGGCGTTGCCGAGGTCGTGGCCGACGCCGACGTGGACGTGGTCGTGGCCGCGATGGTGGGGAGCGCCGGCATTCGCGGGACGTGGGCGGCCGTCGAGGCGGGCAAGCGGGTTGCGCTCGCCAACAAGGAATCGCTGGTGATGGCCGGTCCGCTCGTGATGCCGTTGGCGCGGGACCGCGGGGCGACGATCTTGCCGGTCGATAGCGAGCATAGCGCTGTATTTCAGGCGCTCGCCGCCGGTCGACGGGAGGACGTAAAGCGGATCGTGCTGACGGCTAGCGGCGGGCCGTTTCGCCAGCTTTCGCTGGACGAGTTGGAGCACGTGACGGTCGAACAGGCGCTCGCCCACCCGACGTGGGATATGGGGCCGAAGATCACGATCGATTCGGCGACGATGATGAACAAGGCGCTGGAGATTATCGAGGCCCGATGGCTGTTCGATCTGACGGCGGAGCAGATCGACGTGGTGATTCACCCGCAGTCGGTGGTTCACTCGTTCGTGGAGTTTCGCGACGGTTCGGTCGTGGCACAAATGAGTCCGCCGGACATGCGGCTGCCGATTCAATTCGCCCTGACTTGGCCCGAACGGTATGATTCACCGGCGGAGCGGCTGGACTGGTCGGCCGCCTTTTCGCTTGAGTTCGAGCCGGCGGATTACGACCGGTTCGACGCGCTGCGGTTGGGCATGGAAGCGGCCCGCAGCGGTGGCACGACAGGCGCGGTGTTGAGCGCCGCGAATGAAGCGGCTGTGGCGGCGTTCCTGCTGGGCGAGTTGCGGTTTAGCGAGATCGTGCCGAGCTGCCGCCGGGTGGTCGAGCATCACACGTTCGATGCGTCGCCGACCTTGGACGAACTGTTCGCGGCCGACTGTTGGGCGCGAGAGCAAATCGGGAAGATTGGGGCTCGAGGCTCGGGGCTGGGGATTCGAGGCTGACAAGCTCGCCTATCCAATTTCGCGGTCGATCCACAACGGCCTCCTCTTCCGAATACCGAATACCTACCGAATACTGAATTTCGACTCCTTCGAGAAATCTATGCACGCTTTGGAATCGTTGGCATCGTTTGAACTGCTCGCCGCTTGGCCGGGCTGGATCCAGTGGCTCGGCGAACCGGCGAACCTGCTGGTGGTCCTCAAGGTCGCCGTTGGTCTGGGGTTCATCATCTTCGTTCACGAGTTGGGGCACTTCGCCGTGGCCAAATGGTGCGGCGTGAAGTGCGAGAAGTTTTACGTCGGATTCGACGTGCCGATCAAACTCGGTTGGGGGAAGTGGGGAATTCGGCTGCCGTCCTCGCTGTGGAAGCGGCAATGGGGCGAAACCGAGTACGGCATCGGCATCTTGCCGCTGGGCGGGTACGTAAAGATGTTGGGGCAGGACGATAATCCGACGCGCGCGGCCGAAGCCCAGCGACTATCACGCATGAAGGCCGAAGTTGCCACGGAAGCCGCCGCCGCCGGCACGAACGGAGTGTCGACGGATATGGTCAGCGAAGGAGGCGCGGTCGCCACGGCCACGGCCGAGGAAGAAGAATACATGCTCGATCCGCGAAGCTACATGGCCAAGAGCGTGCCGCAGCGGATGGCGATTATTTCGGCCGGCGTGGTGATGAACGTGATCTTCGCCGTGGTGTTCGCGTCGATCGCTTACGGGTTGGGCGTGCCGTACGATCCGCCCGTCGTGGGGCACGTGATCCCCGGGCAAGGAGCGTGGCGCGCCGATTTCCAGGCGGGCGACCGCATTCTGGCGATCGACGGCAAACCGATCGAGAAGTTCATCGAGCTAAGGAGCAACGTGACGTCGTTGACGAGTAGCGACATCGCCGACGGCGTCGCCGTGCGCATTCAACGGGGAGAGGAGATCCTCGACGTCAACGTGCGTCCGGAATCGACGCGGAGCATCGTCATGCTGGGCATCACGAGCGTGTTGACGATGCAACTGCGACAAGAGTCGCCGACGCGCAAACATACGCCCGCCGAGAAGCGCGACTTCAAGCCGCGCGACGTGGTGATCCGCATCGACGACGAAGCGGTCGAAACCCAAAGGCAATTCATGTCGGCGATGGCCCGGCGCGAGGACGACGCGATCGCGGTGACGGTGCGGCGCAAGGTGACGACGGGCGACGCGACGGCGACGCCGGTAGAAGAAGAAATCACGTTCGAGGTCGACCGGCGTAAGCGACGGTGGGTGGGTGCTTGGATGCGATTTAGCGAGATTACGGCGATTCAAGACGGTTCGCCGGCGGCGAACGTGGGAATCGAGGAGGGCGACAAGATCGTGTCGATCGATGGACGGCCCGCGGACGAGATCGATCCGATCACGTGGCCCAGCGACGTGCGGCGATTTGCCACGAAGAATCCCGGCGAAAAGGTGACGCTAGTCGTGAATCGCGATGGGAAAGAAAAGGAGTTCAAGGTCTTGCCGCGCGTGCCGACATCGTACGATGCCGCCGGTGCGACGTTTCGTGCGGCGACGAGCAACCTGGCGCTCGGCATCGCTTACGAGGTGCGGCCGATCGTCGCCGGTGTGTCGCAGGGCGAGGCCAGCGACAAGCTGAAACCGGGGGACGAGATTCTCAAGGCGTGGTTCGTGCCGGCGGACGAGGAACTTGCCGCGGAGGAAAAAAAACTAGCCGGCGAATACGGACTGGGCCGTCGGCCGATCGACTTCAACGACGAAAAATTTGAACCGACGTGGACGTTTGCGGCCGAGCGGATGCTGATTGCCCTGTCGGGGACGAAAATGAAGCTGGCGATTCGGCGCGACGGCGAAGACGTGGAAGTCGAGCTGCCGGTGATCGATCAACCGGGGTACTATCACGTCAACCGCGGATTGCAGTTCGATCCGTGGAAGGAAGTGGAGACAGCGGAATCGGCCGGCCAAGCGATCTCGAAAGGGCTGCGGCAAACCGGCCACGATCTGACCGCGGTGGCGAGGTTTTTGCGAAAGATAACGAACGATCCGCAAGCCGGCGAAAACTTGGGGAGCGTGCTGACGATCGGCGGCGCCGCGGGCATCGCGGCGCAGCAGGGCTGGTCGGAACTGCTGATGTTCATGACGCTCATTAGTGCCAATCTCGCGATTATCAATTTCCTGCCGATTCCCGTTCTCGACGGCGGGCACATGGTGTTTTTGACCTACGAAGGCATCCGCGGCAA
>JAJDEG010000119.1 GCA_029259895.1 Planctomycetota bacterium | reverse complement strand
GTGGGGGCGATGTTTTTCGCCCGTGGGATGACGACGGTGTCGCAGTTGTTCGCTTCGCGCCGGCCGCCGCGGAGTGGGGAGATGGAGGGTGATAGGAGTTAGGAGATAGGAGATAGGAGATAGGAGATAGGAGGTTGGGGCTTTGGGTGCGGCTTTTCGTGACCTCGACGCACTGCTGGACGCCGGCAGTCGCGGCACTCGAGTTTCTAGAGTTGACGCCGCACTAGGATAGCTTGGGGCCGCTTTCGTCTTCCATTTGTTGGATGTATTGGCGGAGGCGATCGACTTCGTCGCTGACGTGGCGGAGGCGGAGCATGTTCTCGACGCGCTTGAGCAGTTCTAGCTTGTTGACGGGCTTGCTGAGGAAGTCGTCGGTGCCGGCGTCGACTGCTCTCTCGATGTCGCCTAGCTCGTTGAGTGCAGTGACCATCAGCACCATGATGCCGCGTGTGGCGGGATCGTTCTTGAGCTGGGTGCAAACCTCGAAGCCGCTGAGCTTGGGCATCATCACGTCGAGCAGGATCAAGTCGGGCTGGAACGACGCGACCTTGTCGAGGGCGTCGCGACCATCGACGGCGACGGCGACATCGCAGACGACGCCGTCGAGATAGGCCTGGAGCAATTCGACGTTTGGCTCGTTGTCGTCGGCGATGAGGATGCGGCTTTTTCGTTGGGACATCGTTTGGCGTGAATGAGTGGCGGAACGTCTGCACGTCTGTGGGGTATAATTGGGCGTTTGCTCGGATGAGATTATAGGCGGGCGTGTCGCTCGTGAGAACGTGGATCGCATCTGAGCGTGGCGGACGCCGTCTAGACGGTGAGGAACGGGCGGGCGGTGCATCGCCGGTGAGTCGCGCAATCTGCGGATTTTCTTGTAGAAATCAGGCCACCGCTTGCGGTATGACGGTTTCTTTCTGGAGTCGACGTTTTGCTGCGTAGGGCCGCGGATGTGCGGTTGCGCTATTGCGGGGGGGCGATTTCGGTCGTTATGGACGGACGGGGCATGGTTTGATAGATGACGGTGCTGCGGCTGAAACATTTCTTGCGTGGGGCGTGTAGATATCGTTGCAGGCGTTTTTTTTTGCGCTGAGTCGGCCGGAAATCGCCGTCCCCTGCTTTTGGTGGGCGGCGTATAATGGGCTGGCGCGGGGCGGCTTGGGTGGGCGAACGATCGCCTTGGATCGCGTCGCTGCGACATCACGCGATGAAGACCTCGCTAAGTGACCTCGCTGATTTTACTTCGATCCGAGGTCGTTCGTTTGTCGGAATTTTGGAGATTGCGTTTTGATGAGACATCGAGGGACGTTGACGATCGTTGCCGCGGTTGGCTTGTCGGCGGTATCGGTGGCCGTGGGGATGCAGGTGCATGCTTGGCTTTATCGGCTGCCGGAAGTGGCGACGGCGGACCGCGAAGGGTTGGTGCGGTGGTTGGTGATCGCCGATTTGGACGAGCGGGACGAGGCGACGTGCCGGGCGCTGGTCGATCGCTGTGAGGTCGTGTTTGCCGATGAGGGCAAGCTGCCAGCGGACACGGAGGCGTTGAACGACGATGAGCTCGCGCGCGTGAAGCGGAACGTCGAGCGGCTGAAGGAAGTTTGGTTCCACGCGCGGGTGGACGATTATCTGGCGTTGCCGACGGACGAACGGGCGGCGCTGATGGATCGGCAGATCGGCAATATCTTTCGCTGCGCGGAACTCGACCGGCGGCTGGATGATGGCGGGGAAGATGCGGGTGGCGATTCCAACGACGATGCCGGCGGTTACGTGGCGGCGTTTTTCGATTCGCTTTCGGCGTGGCAAGCGGCCGCAGCGCCGGCGAAGCAGGAGCGGATCGACGAAGTGGTGCGGGCCGGGCTGATTCGCTGGCTGGCGACGCACGACTTAGCGCAGCAGCCGAGCGCGGTGCGGCGATCCATCGTGGCCGGACTGGAAAAAGCGCTGGGCAGCGAGTTGAGTTTCGGCGATGCGACATCGACGCTGGCCGCCGCCGAGGGCGAGCAGTTTTGGAAGAACGTCGAAGTGTTGGCCGAAGCCTGGTTTCATGCCAAGGCCGACGAATTTGCGTCGCTCGCTGAAATGGAGCGACCGCCGTTCATCGTGCAGCAGTTGGCCGTGGTCGACGAGCTGGCGGCGCATTGGCCGAGTGTTTCAAAGAATGTGTCGAAGAGCGGCGCGGCTGGCATCGCTGGGCGCTTGCAAGTGTGGATTGCTGCGACGGCGACGGAGAAACGCGCGGCGGCCGAGGAATTCGCCGTGGCATTGCAGAAAGCGTGGTTTGCGCGGGCGCTGGGGTCCTTCTTGCCGGGCTTGCCGGGCGCGTAGATGGCGTCGCCGCCGATACGAGGACGACGATCGACGGCGCGACGATCGACGGCGCGACGATCAACGGCGCGACGATTACTGGCGCGATCATTACCGCGCAACTATCACGCGCAACTATCACGTTGGCGATTGCCAGCGCTTCCGCCGGGCACTCGCGCATTCGATCGGACGATCGGGGCAATCCGTCAGGGCCGGATCAGGTCATGGCCACGAGCTTTCG
>JAJDEG010000118.1 GCA_029259895.1 Planctomycetota bacterium | reverse complement strand
CGGGAGGTCACCAACGGCGTCATCGCGGCGCATCTAAAATGGCGACTCGACACGGCGATGATACCCGAGGTCAAGCCTGGCGAACGAAAGCCGACGGAAGACGAATTGCTTGCGGTTCGCGTTTTCGCCTTGACTTTGCACAGGCTCGATTGGCCGTTCGACGTGGACCTCGACGCGGAAATGTCGCGTCGAAGAGACGTGTTTTGGCGTGAGCTTAGGGAGCCGGCGCATAGCGGCGACGCAGACCCAGAGATTCAACTTTCGGCAGCGCAACGCGAGGAAGCGCTGCAAATCCTGGCGAAGGCGGAAGAGGGCATCAAACGTCTTGATCGCGACGCCGACCGCCGCTACGGCATGGCTCATTTTCGCAATGCGGGCCAGATCGCCGAATGGGCAAATGTGCGTCTGCTTACCGAAGCCGAATGGGAAGTCGCGGCTAAACTGCACGAGGAGGGCAAGCTGCCAACGATCGCCAACATGCTCGATCACGACGTGCTCGAATGGTGCTCGGACTTCTACGCCCACGACTATTTCCGCCGCAAGGCCGATTTCACCGACCCGAAGGGTCCGCGCCGCGGCAAGTTCAGCGACGAGCAGATCGAGGCGGAAGTCGCCGTGTCGAGCACCCGGTGGGCGACGCGGCTGGCGGCTCGTTCGGCGGGCGTTCTCCGCGGCGGCGAAGTTTCAAAGCGGCGGTATGCTCGGCGTGGGACGCTTCGGGATTCTTCCGGCGTTGCCAAAGGGATTCGGCTGGCCTTCGCGGCCCCGGCGGTCAAAGACAAGTGATCCTTCCGGCGCATGCCGTGCGACGACTCGCACAATTTTCCGCAATGTCGCGTTCCCCGAATCCAGAATCCCGAATGCCGAATTCGCCTACCCGCCGCACGGACGTTGATGCCGATTGGAGCGATCTCCGCGCCGACTGGGATTTTCGTCCCGGCGTGACGTACTTGAATCATGGATCGTTCGGGCCTGCGCCGGCGGCGGTGCGGGCGGCGCAGGCCGATTGGCAGCGGCGGTTGCAGTCGAACCCCATGGATTTTTATGTGCGGGAGTACGAAGAGGCGTACTTCGCTGCCTGCGAGCGGTTGGGGGCGTTTGTCGGCGCGGCGGCGGCAAACCTGGCGTTCGTCGAGAATTCGACTTACGGCATGAACGTCGTGGCGCATGGGTTTCCGCTGGCCGAGGGCGACGAAGTTTTGCTCACCGATCACGAATACGGGGCCGTGCTGCGAGTGTGGCGGCGGGCTTGCGAGCGGGTGGGTGCGAAGGTGACGAGTGCGAAGGGGACGACGGCAACGCTGCCGTATCCTTTCGCTGGCGGCGAGGAAGGCCTCAAGGCGGTCGTCGAAGCGGTCGATCGCGCGATCACGCCGCGGACGAAGCTGTTGGTGTTCAGCCACATCACGTCGCCGACGGCGGTGATTTTTCCGGCGGCGGAACTATGTCGATTGGCGAGAGAGCGGGGCGTGCGGGTGTGTATTGATGGGCCGCATGCCGTGGCGACGTTGCCGTTGGCGCTCGATGCGCTGGGTTGCGATTATTACACGGCGAGTTGCCACAAATGGCTGAGCGCGCCGCTGGGCTCGGGGTTCTTGTATGTGCATCCGCGGTGGCACGGCGAGATCGAAGTTCCCGTGCTGAGTTGGGGGCGGATTCAACCCGCGACGCCCGAACGTTGGAGCGATGAGTTGGTGTGGCAGGGGACGCGCGATCCGTCGGCGTATCTGAGCGTGCCGGCGGCGATCGACTATTTGGATGCCGTCGGTATTGAGGCTTATCGCGAGCGGACGCATTTCTTGGCGCAGTATGCCCGGCGGAAGATCGAGGAATTGACCGGGCGCGAGGCGTTCGTGCCGGACGATGCGGATTGGTATGGGTCGATGATCGCCCTGCCGCTGCCCTCGGGCGATGGACCAGCGCTGCAACGCCGCTTGCGGGTAGGGTTTGGCATCGAGACGCCCGTGGTGGCGTGGGGCGAGCGGCGATACATTCGCGTGTCGTGTCATCTTTATACGACGACGGCGGATGTGGATCATCTGGTTGCTTCGCTGGGGATTTGCTTGCGCGACGAAGCTTAGCCGCGGTGGACGAGGCGCGGCATCAGCCTGTATGCCGCCGACGTGCGTCCGTCTCCCCATTGAGCCGCTCGTACAACTGTCGTTCGTCGTCGCCCAGTTCAATTTCAATCCGCTTGGCGCAATCGTTCATCGTCCGCCTTCTTGAAAGCAAATTCACCCCCCAATTGCCGATCCACCATCAATAGACGCGATTTTCCACCCACAATCGAGACGCTCACACGTGAGACACTAGAGACACTACCGCTGAACCTGGCCCGTTGTCAGCCGCCGGCAAACTTGGCAAAATGGTGGGTTTATCTTCTTGCTCCGTTTTCTCTCACGGGAGCCGACCGCCATGGCAGACCGCAGTCTTAGCGACAGAATCGAATGCAGCGCCGTGACGTTCGACGACGTGCTGCTGCAGCCCGGCTATAGCGACGTCGTTCCGGCCGACGTCGATGTATCCACGCAGCTAACGCGGCGGATCCGACTCACCGTGCCGTTGCTCAGCTCGCCGATGGACACGGTCACCGAGCACGCGATGGCCATCGCGCTGGCCCAGGACGGCGGCATTGGCATCATCCATAAGAACATGTCGATCGAACACCAGACCGAAGAGGTCGACAAGGTGAAGCGTTCGGCCAACGGCATCATCGTCGACCCCGTCACCCTGCCGCCGGAAGCCACGGTCCAAAGGGCCCGCGAGGTGATGGACCAGTACAACGTTTCGGGCGTGCCGATCACCCTGCCGGGTGGCAAGCTGGCGGGGATCATCACGCGGCGCGACCTGCGATTCCTCGAGCAGGACGAGCTGCCCGTCGCCGAAGTGATGACGCGGGAACATCTTGTGACGGCTACGGGGAATGTAACGCTCGAGGAAGCTGAGAAGATTTTGATGGCGAAAAAGGTCGAGAAGCTTTTGCTGGTTGCCGAAGATAACACACTGAGAGGGCTTATAACGATCAAAGACATCGACATGCTCAAACGCTACCCCAGCGCATGTAAAGATGCGCAAGGTAGGTTGCGGGTCGGGGCGGCGGTCGGCATGCACGACTTCGATCGGGTCGAAAGCCTGCTCGCCAAGGGCGTCGATGTGCTGGTCGTGGACAGCGCCCACGGGCATTCGAGCAACGTCATCGAGACCGTCAAGGAGATCAAACGCCGCTGGGACATCGACGTCGTGGCCGGAAATGTGGCGACGCGGCAAGGTGCCGCCGACCTCATCGCCGCCGGGGCCGACGCCGTGAAAGTCGGCATCGGGCCGGGTGCGATTTGCACGACGCGAGTGATTTCCGGAGTCGGCGTGCCCCAAATCACCGCCGTATACGAAGCCTCGCAGGCCGCCGCGGCCACTGGAACGCCGATCATCGCCGACGGAGGAATTCGCTACTCGGGAGACATCACCAAGGCGCTCGCCGCCGGAGCCAGTTGCGTAATGATCGGCGGGCTGTTCGCCGGCGTTTCGGAAAGCCCTGGCGAACAAATCCTGTTTCAGGGCAGAACGTTCAAAGTATATCGGGGCATGGGTTCGCTCGGAGCGATGGTTAAAGGTTCGAGCGAACGTTACCGACAACGGGGTGGCAAAGGACCGGGCAAGCTTGTGCCCGAAGGGGTCGAAGGACGCGTCCCCTACAAGGGACCGCTTAGCTCTGTGGTTTATCAGCTCGTGGGCGGACTGCGGGCGGGCATGGGTTACTGCGGCACTAAAACGATCGAGGAGC
Source organism: Planctomycetota bacterium (assembly GCA_029259895.1). Lineage (GTDB taxonomy): Bacteria > Planctomycetota > Planctomycetia > Pirellulales > PLA5 > PLA5. The sequence goes on along the minus strand of JAJDEG010000118.1, from coordinate 8,431 downwards.
TGCGAACCAAGACCCGGTTTATCCAGGTCTCGGCGGCCAGTATTAGGGAGAGTCATCCTCATGACATCGCGATCACGCAGGAAGCGCCAAATTACACCGCCGAGTTCTCGCGGAGCGAAGAAACCTAGCTCGCCCGCCGACCGCGCGGTTCTGCCGCGCATGGTCGAGTTACTCCGCGCTGGCGGCGCGACCGCGGCTCTGGGCGGTGCGCTGCTGCTGGGCGCGTTCCCGTTTGGCGTTGCGCCGCAATTATCGGCCGCGGAATCGTCCGTGCTGACGAAGTCGTACGGCGCGGACTCCGCAAGAAGCGCCGCGGCGACAACCGTTTTTCGCCAACCGTCGACCAAGGCCGCGTCGGACTCGTCGGCCGCATTGGCAGCGACCGGCGCCTCGAAGCCAAAGGGCGACGCCGCGCCGCTGCAATGGCGTGTACGCGCTTCGAGCAGCCACGCCGTAGCGAAGGCAACCGCGAACGCGCCAACGAACGCGCCAACGATGCAGCGTCACGGCGCCGCGAACGCGCCATCGTCGGTAAGACAGGCACAATATGAAGCGGAACGGATACCGGCCGCCGAGCGCGGTCCCGTACTCCGCGCCGCGAACGAATCGGTATTGCTTCCGGCGACGCCGCCGTCGAAGACCCCGTCTACCGCGCCAAGCGCATCGACGCGTCGCCTCACGCCGGCCAATCCACAGACGCTGCGAAACGTACAACAAGGAGCCGGCGACGGCGTGCTTCCTCGCCAGCCTCGTGGCGCCGAGCCGCTCGATGATGCCGCGGCAGCTTCCGTCCAACCGAACGCGAGCGACCTGCCCAGCGAAGCGCTAACGCAACCCGATGCGGCCGATGGAATCTTTGGCGATCAGCCGCCTGCCAGCGACCTGCCGGTCGATATTCCGCCCTCGACCACGGCACCCCCGACGACTGCACCTCCAACGACAACGCCCCGCGACGACCTGCCGCCGCCTGGACGGCTGCCGATGCCTGATGAAAGCCCGATGCCCATGACGCCGTTTCCGATGGTGCCGCGCGACGGGCCGTCGGCCAACGAACGCGAAGCGGAAATGAACGACGTGTTGTTTGGCCCTATCGGCGAAGACGGCCAGCGACTCGGCGGAGAGTTGGGCGAATGCTTAAAGACCAACATCGAGGTCACGAATAAGGTCGTGGCGAACATCGGCGTCAACATCTCGCCTCCGGCTCACGATTCGACGAGCACGTGGAGCTACGACCGTCCGTGGAAGGATATTACCGGCAAGACGCTGTTCACGGGTCGGCCCATCGCGCTCGACGCGACGGCCGGCGAAGCGACGTTTAAGACCGTCGACGGATTGACGAGGCGCGTCAAGCTGCGCGATCTCAGCCGCATCGAGCAGGGCTTCTTCCTCGCCATGTATCCGCTGCCCGTCGAGTGCCATTTGATCGACGAACCTTATCGCGGGCGGAATTGGATCGCGAGCACGTATACGTGGAAGGCGTCGGCCGCTTGTCACAAGCCGCTGTATTTCGAGGACGTGCATCTGGAACGCTACGGCCACTCGTGGGGCCCGTTCATGCAGCCGGTCATGTCGTCGGCCCACTTCTTCGGAACGTTGCCGATCTTGCCTTACAAGATGGGGATGCACACGCCGAACGAGTGCATCTACACGCTGGGCTATTACCGCCCCGGCAATTGTGCCCCGTACATGCTCGATCCGCTGCCGATCAGCGCCCGCGGGGCATTGTTCGAGGCGGGGGCGTGGATCGGCGGCGTGGCGATTATTCCGTAATCGCGAAACTTGGCGATCGTCCCGCGCCGCGCCATCCGTCGCGTCGTCACTTCTCGCGGATGCCGAGGCGGACACGCTTAGAGGTTTTGGGCCGATCGTCGCCCGCTCGTCTGTCTGGCCACGACGAGTCGCCCGGCGGGAATTTCGCCGCGACGGTTTGGCGATTTGACGCCGAAATCCGGCCACGCCTTGGACGAAGTTTCGGCGATCTGGTAGTCTGCCACATTGGCGTCGCTGGCCGGCCCAAAGGCGTCGACCGGGCGTTGGGCGAAATGCCGCCCGACTTCTTCCCCAGCCCGGCCGCAAGGCCGGCACGCGTTCAACAATCAGCATCTCGGAGATCGATCGTGGCTCACGCATGGCAAGGCGTTTTTCCCGCCGTTACGACGCAGTTTCGCGAGGACCAGTCGCTCGATCTGGATGCAACGGGGAAGCATCTCGAGGCCCTCATCGAGTCCGGAGTTACTGGACTCGTGATGTGCGGATCGCTGGGCGAGAACCAGGCGCTCGACGCCGAAGAGAAGCGGCAAGTGGTCGAGGCCGCCGTCAAGACGAGCCGCGGCCGCGTGCCCGTGCTTTCGGGCGTGGCCGAGACGAGCGACCGAGCGGCGTGTCGGTACATCAAGGATTGCGAAGGGCTTGGCGTGGCGGGGTTCATGGTCATGCCGGCGATGGCGTACAAGGCCGATCCGCGCGAGGCGATGACGTTCTTTCGGACGGTCGGCGGCAGCACCAAATTGCCGTGGATGCTGTACAACAATCCGGTTTCCTACTACGTCGACATCACGCCGGCGCAGCTTCTCGAACTGGGCGAAATGAAGAACCTCGTCGCGATCAAGGAAAGCGCCGGCGATCCGCGGCGGATCACCGAACTGCGCAACGCCGTCGGCGAGCGATTCTCGATTTTCGTCGGCGTCGACGATCTGCTGCTCGAAGCGGCCATTCTCGGCATCGACGGCTGGGTCGCCGGCACGGGCATCGCATTTCCGCGCGAGAATCAATATCTGTGGGAATTGACGCGGCGTGGCGAGTGGGACCGAGCGCGAGAGATCTATCGCTGGTTCTCGCCGCTGTTGAGGCTCGATACGCATTTGAAATTCGTGCAGTACATCAAGCTTTGCATGCAAGAAACCGGGCTGGGAAAAGAATGGGTCCGCGCGCCGCGGCTGCCGATCGTCGGCGAGGAACGCGAACGCGTGCTGGCGGTGATTCGCGAAGGCATCAAGCGGCGGCCGACGATTTCGTGAGTTGAATTGCGGGGAACACAGGGCTAGACGCACGGCGCTGCCACAATCCATGGGAATTGAACCGCAAAGGCGCTAAGACGCAGAGGAAGAAGCAGGGGATCGACGTTCGATGCGACGACTCTCTGCGTCTTAGCGCCTTTGCGGTTAATTCCCCGACGGTTTCATGCGAAACTTTTACCACGTCTGCGATACGATAGCACGAACTATTTTCTCGCTTGCGGGCGTAGCATGAGCGTGCATCGCGTTGACGTGATCGATTCTCACACGGCCGGCGAGCCGACGCGGGTCGTCGTCGCCGGCGGACCGGACTTGGGCGGTGGCCCTCTCGCCGAGCGCGTCGAGCGGTTTCGGGGCGAGCACGATCGGTTTCGCCGGGCCGTCGTCAACGAGCCGCGTGGTTCGGACGTGCTGGTTGGCGCGCTGCTCGTGCCGCCCTGCGATGCGACTTGCGCGACCGGTGTGATTTTTTTCAACAACGTCGGCTACTTGGGCATGTGCGGGCATGGGACCATCGGCCTAGTGGCGACGCTCGCTCATCTAGGCCGCATCGCGGCGGGCCAGCATCGCATCGAAACGCCCGTCGGCGTGGTGGTGACGACGCTGCACGAGGACGGCGGCGTATCGGTTACGAATGTGGCGAGTTATCGCAAGGCCAAGCAGGTCGCGATCGGCGTGCCGGGCGCTGGCGACGTTCCCAGCGTCGTCCACGGCGACGTTGCCTGGGGTGGGAATTGGTTTTTCTTGGTTGAGGACCACGGGCAATTACTGGAATTGGCGAACGTCGAGACGTTAATTGCATATACGCGCAAATTGCGAGCGGCCGTGAACTCGGCTGGGTTTGCGGAAGTGGATCACGTCGAGTTGTTCGGCCCGGCGAAATCGCAAAAGGCCCAATCGCGGAATTTCGTACTCTGTCCCGGCGGTGCGTACGACCGTTCGCCATGCGGGACGGGGACGAGCGCGAAGCTGGCTTGTTTAGCCGCCGACGGGAAGCTGGCCGAAAACGAGACGTGGGTGCAAGAGAGCATTTTGGGAACCACGTTCGCTGGCCAGTACGCTTGGATCGATCGTGCCGCCGGCCGCATCGCACCGACGATCTTCGGCAGAGCGTTCGTCACGGCCGACGCGACGTTGCTCGTCGACGAGGGCGATCCGCTCGCCTGGGGCTTGGAATAGCTTCGCCGGGCAAGGCACTATCGCGCTTCACGAACGCGGCGCTGCGAATCGAAAATGTCCAAACAGGTCGTCGTCATCGGAGCGGGCATCGTCGGGCTATCGGCGGCGTACTACTGCGCGCGACGAGGGCATCGCGTCACCGTACTCGATCGCGGGCCGCAACAACGCGACGGATGTTCGTTCGGCAACGCCGGATTGATCGTGCCGAGTCACTTTACGCCGCTCGCCGCGCCGGGCGTCGTATGGCAAGGGCTGAAGTGGATGTGGAATCCGCGATCGCCGTTTTACATTAAGCCGCGGTGGGATCGCGAACTGCTCGCGTGGGGCTGGCGGTTTTGGCGCTCCGCCAATCGGCGACACGTCCAGCGTTGCGCGCCGGTGCTACGCGATTTGAATCTTGCCGGGCGAGCGTGTTTCGACGAGCTAGCCGAAGAACTAGCCGCGGCGTCGGACGATTTCGGTCTCGTGCGGCGGGGGTTGCTGATGCTCTGCCGGACTGACGAAGCGCTTGGGCACGAAGCGGCGACGGCCGAGCAAGCGGTGGCGCTCGGCATACCGGCGGAGGTTTGCGACCGCGAGCGTCTGGCGGAACTCGAACCGAACGTGCGGATGAACGTAGTCGGCGGCGTCTATTTCCCGCAAGACTGCCACTTGTCTCCGAATCGCCTGATGGCCGCGTTGGAGCGACGGGCCGCAGCGGTGGGCGTGCAGTTCTCGTGGGAGGCTGACGTGGTGGGCTGGCGGATGGTGGGCCGGCGACTGGCCGCCGCGAATACCGCGAGCGGCGAAGTCGCCGGCGACGAGTTCGTACTCTGCGGCGGCGCGTGGTCGGGCGAAGCGGTGCGCGGGTTGAGACTGTCGCTGCCGATGCAGGCCGGCAAAGGATACAGCGTCACACTCGACGGGCCGCGGCTGATTCCCAACAGGTGCGCGCTTCTCGCCGAGGCCCGCGTGGCCGTTACGCCCATCGGCGAATCGCTACGCTTCGGCGGAACGATGGAGATCGCCGGTCTCAACGAGTCGATCGACCCGCGGCGCGTGCAAGGAATCGTCGACGCGGCGGTCCGTTATTACCCCGATCTAAAAGCCGACGACTTCAAGGACGTGCGGCCGTGGTGCGGTTTGCGGCCGTGCTCGCCGGACGGAATGCCGTACTTGGGGCGGACGCGGCGGTATCGCAATCTCACGATCGCGACAGGCCACGCGATGATGGGGCTGAGCCTGGGGGCGATCTCGGGAAAGATCGTGGCGGAACTGGCGTCGGACGAGCGGCCGGACTTCGATTTGGGGCTATTGTGCCCCGATCGGTTTGGTTGAGGGCTAAGAAGAGACGATCGTCGGCAGGAAGCGTCGCCTCGTGGTATGCCCCTCAACAAATCGTCGATCCGGCCGCCACTTAGATTCCATCGCCAAACCAACGGAACTCGCCTGACCTGCCCCCGGTTTTCGAGGCCACTCAACTCGCTAGAAAACGCGGTTTGCCGCGAAGAAAACCGCGAGCGGTGGGAAAGGGATTCGAACCCTCAACCGGTTTCCCGGCATCTGATTTCGAGTCTGGCCAGGCGATGTTCCACCACCATTCAGGATCGTCGCATCTCGTACACGGTAGCGGTTTTCGGGCGAGGGCGCTGGTGTCTGGCACTGCCACCGGCTGTTTGGCACTGGTCGCTCGCGACGCTGCGGGAGAAGCTGTTGGCGATCGGTGCCGAGGCCGTGTGGCAGTGCCAAGCATGCGACGTTTCGATTGGCCGGAGTGGCCGTTCTCCGAAAGCTGTTTTGAACCAATCTGCGGCGGATTGCAAAGCTCCGGCTGCCCGTGCCGGGGACGGAGTCCGGCGCGAGTCGAATTGATGATCGCGATCCCGGTGGGTTGCGGGCCAACTTTGACCAGATCGCACGCCGAAAGGCTGTCGGCCGCCTCCGAACGCCTCTCATGAGGCATTGCAGGCCGACACCGGCGTGCATTCTGGATGAAATATTTGCGTTCGGGGCCATCGCCCGTCAAAATCGGCGAGTCCCTGGCTCGGTGGCGTAGTCGAATCGGAGGCTCAAGACCCAAACGGGAAATTCCAGGCAAGGAGCTTGAATATGTGTATGGTAATTCGCCGTGCGGTTTTCTTGGCGTCGCTGTTATTGGTGTGCCGTGCCGGTCTCGCGCAATCCGACGCTTGGCCCACGTATCTGGCCGACAATGCAAGGGCCGGCGGCAGCGATGCGAAGCTCTCGACGCCGCTGCAACTTCGCTGGGTCTATACTTCGCCCGCGCCGCCTGAGATGGCCTGGTCGGGTCCACGCGAAACGCCGATCGAGGGCAAGGAGATGCGGCATCGGGTCGCAATCGACGACGCGATTCATGTCGCCATCGCCGACGGCCGCGCGTTCTTCGGCTCGTCGGTCGATCACAAGTTGTATTGCGTCGATCTCGAATCGGGAAAACTTCACTGGACGTTTTTCACGGACGGCCCAATTCGCTTGGCGCCGACCTATGCCGGCGGCAAGGTTTACATCGGCTCGGACGACGGCAACGTCTATTGCCTCAATGCCAGCGACGGCAAACTGGCTTGGAAACTTCGCGTCGCGGCCAGCGACGAACGACTGCTCGCACGCGGACGAATGATCTCGCGCTGGCCCGTTCGCACGTCGGTCTTGGTCGACAGCGGCATCGCCTATTTTGGCGCGGGCGTGTTTCCGCACGAAACCGTTTATCTGTGTGCCGCCGATGCCGACACAGGAAAAATCATCTGGCGCAACGACGCCATCAGCCAGCAAGACGCCGGCCGCAACGATCTCTCGCCGCAAGGCTATTTGCTGTGTAACGACACGACCGTGTTCGTCCCCAGCGGGCGTTCGCTGCCGTTTGCCTTCGACCGCACGACCGGCGAGATCGTTCATAACCGAAAACACGCTTGGCGGTCACATGCCGGCGGCGTGATCGGAGGAGCCAAGGCGTTGTTGGCCGATGGCCAAGTCTACACGGCCGGTCCGCATCATTTCCTGGCGATGGATCAGAAGACGGGCGACGTTGGGTTTGCATGGATCGCCGGCCGACAGATGGCCTTCGCCGGCGACCGCGCGTACATCGCCACCGGTGAGTTCATCGCCGGTCTCGATCGGCCCAAACACACCAAGGCGAGCGTTCTCCGTCAGAAGTTGAACCTGGAGCGAAGCAAGCACCTACGCGATCCCAAACGACTGGCCGAAATCGACGAGCAGATGGCCGAACATGCCCGGACAGGCCTGTTGTGGCATCTCAAGCACACCGCCGACGCTGCGCTGATTCGCGCCGGCAATCTCATCTTCGCCGGTGGCGAGAACGAAGTGATCGCCCTCGACGCGGAAAGTGGAAAGCAGCTTTGGATCACATCGGTCGAAGGCCGCGCGCGTGGGCTGGCCGTCGTCGACGGCTCGCTGGTTGTGAGTACCGACTTGGGCAAGATCTATCGCTTCGCTTCCGCCGACGCGACTCCGGCCGACACAGCGGTTGCCAAATACCCACAGGCATTCACCGATTCTCCGTTTCCCGAAGACGAGTTGACGCCGCTATACAAGAAAGCCGCGAAAGAGACCCTCGCACGCAGCAAACAAACGGATGGTTTTTGCCTGATCGTCGGCAGTGAGCAAGGCCGGCTCGCCTACGAGCTGGCCAAGCAGAGCAGTTTGCGAATTTATGGTATTGAGTCCGACGCCGGCAAAGCGATCGCCGCTCGCGACGCTCTCGACCGCGCCGGGCTGTACGGTTCGCGTGTGACGATCGTCCGAGGCACCGCCGAAACCGTAGCGTTCTCGCGTTATTTCGCCGACCTGATCGTTTCCGATACGCTGCTGCTCACCGGCAAACTGCCGGCCGAGGCGGCCGATCTGGCTGATTTTCTCAAGCCATGTGGCGGCACCGTCTGTCTTGGCATTCCCGACGACGCGCCGGCGGTCGCTCAAGAAACCGATACGGCGAGCCTCAAGGAGACGCTAGGCCGCATGTACTTGAACGAATCGCCTGACATTGCGTCCGCTGGCCGTTGGGCCACGCTGGTCCGCGGAAAGCTTCCCGGCGCTGGCGATTGGTCGCATCAGTACGGCAACGTGGCCAACACTTCGTTGAGTAACGACCATCGCCTCAAGGGCGGCCTGGGTGTGCTTTGGTATGGCGACCCAGGCCCGTCGCAGATGATCAACCGTCACGAAGCGGCTGCTGCCCCGCTTTCAACCGACGGGCGGATGTTTATCCAAGGCACCGATAGCAT
>JAJDEG010000117.1 GCA_029259895.1 Planctomycetota bacterium | reverse complement strand
CTAATCGTCCATCCGCGCCGAAGAAATCAACTGGATGAACTCCTTGTTGGTGCGGAACTTCCCGAGCTGCTTCGTCAACTGTTCCATCGCATCCACAGGGTGCATCGTGGCAAGCGTCCGCCGCAGCATCGTCACCGCGTGCAGCGTGTGCGCATCGAGCAGCTTTTCTTCGCGCCGCGTGCCGGACTGGCTGATGTCGATGGACGGCCAAACGCGGCGGTCCGACAGCTTACGGTCGAGCACCAATTCCATGTTGCCCGTCCCCTTGAACTCCTGAAAAATCAGTTCGTCCATCCGGCTCCCCGTGTCGATCAGCGCCGTGCCGACGATGGTCAACGAGCCGCCCTCTTCAAACACGCGGGCCGTGGCGAACAACTTCTTCGGTATGTCCATCGCCTTGATGTCGATACCGCCCGACATCGTCCGACCACCGCTGCCGTTGCCGACCCACTTATTAAACGCACGGGCCAACCGCGTGATCGAGTCGAGTAGCAGGAACACGTCCTTACCTTCCTCGGTCAACCGCTTGCAGCGTTCCACCACGAGTTGCGACAGGCGAACGTGGCTTTCCACGTCCATGTCGAGGCTGCTCGCCACCACTTCGCCGTCCACCATCCGCCGCATGTCCGTGACTTCTTCCGGCCGCTCGTCGATGAGCAGCACGATCAGCGTGACATCCGGATGGTTGGCGGCAATTGCCTGACTGATCTGCTGCAGCAGAATCGTCTTGCCGGTTCGCGGCGGAGCGACGATCAGTGCTCGCTGCCCCTTGCCCAGCGGCGTGAGCAGGTCCATCACCCGCGTCCCCAGCGGCTCGGCGCCCGTTTCCAGGCGAAGCCACGATTCGGGGTTGATCGGCGTCTTTTCGTCGAAGTTCTTGACGTTCAGATAGTCGTCCGGCGGCATGCCGTCGACTTCCGTGATTTCCTTGACCCGCGGCCCTTGCTGCCGGCGTCCCTGTTGGATCGAACCCTTCAGGTACACGCCCGGTCGAAGATTGAACCGCTCGATCATCGTTCCCGGCACGAACGGGTCGGTCCGCACGCGGGTGTAGTTCTTTTCCGGGTCGCGGAGAAATCCGTATCCGTTGGGGTGCATTTCCAGCACGCCGCCCCCAGGTACTACCGCGGCCGGCTCGCCGCTATCCGGGAAGTCCATCGGCGCCGGAGCATTTTGGCGTTCTAGCGCTGTGCCGTAGGGGAGCCGGCGTCGACCGCCGCCACCACCTCCGCCACCGCCACCGCCTCCACCGCCACCGCCGCCGCCTTGACGTCCGCCGCTCGGGCGTCCGCCGTACCGTCCATTGCCTCCGCCGTCGGGACGTCCATGTTGCGGTCGGCCTGTCTTCTTCCTTCTGGTCATGCATCACCCAAAGAGAGATAGGTGGTCCGGCGTACTTTGCGCAAGCCGGGAATCTAGAGAGAGTTCGTAAGCAAGGTGCGCGCGCAGTCCGTTCATGCAGCGCAGTGGCCCAAATACGAGGTCACAAAAGCGCCCTGGACTGAAGCGTTGACGAAACAGTTTCCCGTCAAAGTCCGACCCGTTCGCAGCATACGTAATGCCAATCGAACGCGGCCCGGAATCCGGAATATGGATTCTGCCTTCCCCGGGGTAAATCGAACCTGTCGGCCGCTATGCGAACCGACGAACCCCAATAGCTAAGCAGCAGCCGTTCCCGAACACAAAAGCGGTGCTTCGGGCCAAGGTAACTTGATGCTCCACTTCGCCAAAAAACAAACGGCGAAGGGCGGCCCAGCGAATGTCGGATCGAGGTGATCGAACTAACTGCTGAACCAACGGCGCGTGCCTAAGCGGCAGAACTTCTATAACTACGGACATCTTATTCAACTCTCGGACGCTGTCAAGCGATGTTGGCATGCTCGGCGATCAGAATTCCCAAAAAAACGCCGACGTTTTGTTGCTCGTTCCGCTAGCAACGATCGCGACGGCGGCCTCCCTCCTCGAAAACTGCCACGCCAGGGCACGAAGAACGCCTCCGACGACGCCCACCCGCGGTCCCGCAAACTCAATTCAACCGGCCGATTTTTCCTAATCCCTACCACGCGAATCGGTCGATAAAACGCCCAGAGACCGTTCCAACTATTGCGCTACGCGGCGATGCTGCGCGCCGGGAAAGAATCCCGAGGAGTCCGACATGCTACGCATTCGCACAGTGGCCTTACTTCTGTCACTGCTCTCCGCATCGACCGGCACGTTGGCAACGGCTGGCGAAAGTGCCGTCCGCTGGCAAGGCGATATCGACGCCGCCCTAGCCACGGCCGCGCAGACGAACCGTCTCGTCCTCGTCCATTTCTGGCGCCCGACGTGCCAACCGTGTATGCGGCTCGACGCCAACGTCTTCAGCCAGCCGCAGTTCGCCGCCGCGCTCGAGGCCGACTACGTGCCCGTCAAAATCAACACCGACCAATTCCCGATCACCGCCCGCCGATACGGCGTCGAAATGCTCCCCGCCGACGTGATATTAACGCCGGACGGCAAGGTGGCGACGACGGCGTCGTGTCCGCAAGACAGCCTCGAATATGCCGACCGTTTGCGACAAACGGCGGCCAGCATTCGCCGCGCCAACGGCCAGTTTGCTCAAGCCGACCGCGCCGCCGCCAGCCGCGACGCCACACGCGATGCCCCGGCAACCTACGCCCAACACGCCCCGCGCGAAGACTTCGGCCGCCCGCGCGTTACTGCCACCGAATCGTACAACACCGAGTCCTACAAAACCGACTCCTACAACGCTGACTCCTACAGCGCCAAGTTGCCCGCCGCGAGCAACCAACCTTACGCCAGTGAACGCCGCTACGCCGACGAATTCGACGCGCAGCGACCGCCCGTCGCGACCGCCCAGTATCGCGGCGCGCCAAGTTATTCTGACGCTGCCGCGCCCCCGGCCACGCCGCGCATGACGACGCGCGATGTGCCGCCAACGAACTCACCCGCACAAACGCCGGCACGTGCACCCGCCGCCATGAACGATACCGGACTCCCCTACGGCAATCCGAATCCCACGGCCGGCTTACCGACGACTCCTCCGCCGAGCGCGGACTACACGCCGCGCGTCCCGGCAACGCCCGCGGCCAACGCCCCCCTCGCGCAGCCGTCGCTCTGCCTCGAAGGCCATTGCCCCGTTACGCTCATGGATACCCAACGCTGGACCCCCGGCGACCGACGATTCGGTGCAGTTCACCGCGGCCGCCTGTACTTATTCGGCAGTTCCGATGCACAGCAGCGATTCCTCGCCAATCCCGACAAGTACAGCCCGGCGATTTCCGGCCACGACGCCGTCGCCTGGGTTGAACGGGGCCAATTGATCCACGGCGAGCGAAAGTTTGGCGGATACTTCCGTGGCTACATCTATCTGTTTGCCAACGAGGAATCGCTCCGCCAATTCGAGGCCAACCCCGAGCGCTACGCCGCCCCGGTCGAACAAGCCGTAGCAGCCGGACGCGGACAAGGTCAATCGCGCAGATAGTCGGCCAAGCGGAGGCAAAAGTCTAACCGTCCGCGAGTTCGCGACGCCTTCGATGTCGCCAGCGTCATTGAAGCACAACCTGGCGGGCCATTGTTCTTCGGCGAATCTCGTCTCCGGCGAATCGCGCCGCGCGCTGCTTGCCATGCAAGTGTCCCAATTCTTTGCTTTCGCCGAGCCGGGTGAATGCTAGAATAAGAGCGATCGGCGAAGCCTTCATTCGCCGCACGCTTCGACGGGCGTCGCCATGAACGTTTTCCATTACCTACGGCCGCGACCGGCAATTGCATACGCGGTTGCGCTGTTCGCCCTATCCGCGTCGCTCGCCACAAGCCTTCGCGCCGCCGAGGATCTCGGCGAACCCGTCACCGAGACCGTCGACGGCAACGCGATCGTCGCCGGATCGCTGCCGTTTCGCGATGTCGTCTATTCCAGCGACGGCAAGCTCATCGCCACAACCGCCGGATTGCAGGCCAACCTCCGCGAGTTCGCCGTCTGGGACGTCGAATCGGGCGAGAAGCGATTCGCCTATCGAACCAAGCAGTCTCAGCGAACGCTATTTTTCTCGCGCGACGCCAAACGACTCACCGTCGGCATCCACTCTGGAAAACTCACCACGCTCGATACGGCCTCCGGTAAGGTCATCGCGGCAGTCGAAACGCCCGATAAGCGAGCCGATAGGCTCGAACTTTCGCCGCGCGGGAAATTCCTCGCCATCGCCAATCGCAAAGACTTTGGCATCTCGCTTTGGCACGCCGACACGCTCGAATCGCGGGGCATTCTCCAAGGGCACAAGAAATACATCGCCGCCATGGCGTTTTCGCCCGACGGAAAGCGCCTCGTCTCCTGCGGCAGCGACCACGAAGCAATCCTC
>JAJDEG010000116.1 GCA_029259895.1 Planctomycetota bacterium | reverse complement strand
GGCGGCGGCGAGCAATTTGCCGTCGATATCGTCAATGGCGCGTTTCGGTTCTTTCTTTGGAACGGCGGCATGCCAAACACGCCGACGGCGGCGCAATCCGCCGTGCAACTCAACGGCGAGTGGCAGCACGTGGCGGCGGTGTTCGATTCCGCCGAGGGTCTGATGAAGTTGTACGTAAACGGCCAAGAAGCCGCTTCGGCGGTTCCGCCGACGACGATGATCGACAACCTCGCGGCGATCAGCGTGGGCGCGCGGCAGAACACCAACTCGCCGAATTACGACTTGAACTTCGATGGGCTGATCGACGAAGTGGCCGTGTACCATTTCGCATTGACGCCGCAACAAATCCAGAGTCATTTCGACGCTGCGTTCGTGCCGGAGCCGGGTTCGACGGCGCTGCTGCTGTCGAGTTTGCTCGTCGGCGGATTGGTATGCGACGCGCGGCGACGCCGATAGTGCAGTGCGAGGACCGAGTTTTCGAATGCCGTACAAGCGCGGCGACGGAATTCCCGTCGTCGCGTTTGTTTTTTTCCGTGGAGTCTCGACGATTGCAGAACGGGAGTCTGGCGATGCGTAAGAAAAATCGACGGTGCGTGGAGCAGCTCGAACCTCGGCTGACGCTCGATAGCACGGTCGTGTTCAACGAGGTAATGTACCATCCGGCGAACGACGGCACGCCGGAGTGGATCGAATTGCACAACCAGATGGCCGTCGACATGGATCTGTCGGCGTGGCGGCTGCGGGGCGGGGTGAATTTCGATTTTCCCAGCGGCACGATCATTCCGCGACAGGGATACTTGGTGATCTCGGCCAATCCAGCGGAGTTGGCGACACATGGCTTCGCGGGCGCGCTCGGTCCGTGGACCGGTTCGCTCGATAACGACGGCGAGCGGATCGATCTGGTGAACAACAGCGACCGGTTGCTCAATCGGTTGGAATACGGCGACGACGGCGGTTGGCCCGTCGCGGCGGATGGCACCGGCGCGACGCTGGCCAAGCGCAAAGAAGACGCGGCCAGCGACGCTGCGGCCAACTGGACGTGGAGCGCTCAGAGCGGCGGAACGCCGGGCGCCGAGAACTTTCCGCCGGCCATGCCGGTGGTGATCGAGACGACCGCCGTGGCGATCGAAGGCTCTTGGAAGTACGACGACAGCGGAGTCGATCTCGGCACGTCCTGGAAGGACACCGCGTTTAACGATAGTGCCTGGTCGACGGGCGATGCGTTGTTCTTCGACGAAACGGCACCGCTGCCGGCGGCCAAGAACACGCCGCTCGCACCAGGCCGAACGACGTATTACTTCCGCACGTCACTCAACTTCAACGGCGACCCGAGCCAAACCAAGCTGCAACTGCGGCCCGTCGTCGACGACGGCGCGGTATATTATCTCAACGGCGTAGAGATTTATCGGCAGAACATGCCGGCGGGCGCGATCGGCCACGACACGCTGTCGACGAGCGTGGTGGGGGATGCGCAGTTCGCCGGGCCGATCGCCGTCGATGCGCCGAGTCTCGTCGTCGGGCAGAACGTACTGGCCGTCGAAGTGCATCAGGGTCCGCAGGGCGGATCGAACTATAGCGACACGATCATTGGCGCGGGTGCGGTGGCGTATTGGCGGCTTGGTGAGACGAGCACGACAAGCGGCGCGGTGCTCGACTCGGCCAGCGCGGCGGGGCCGCCGCAACTCGGCACGCAAAACGGCACGTTCGCCGGATTCAACGCGGCGAATCTCGGCACGAACGGGCCGCGGCCAACGGACCTGGTTAATGGTCAGCCGCTGCTGGGTTTCGAGTCGGACAATCGTTCGCCGGACTTTCAGGGCGCGGCCGACGGCGGCAACGACGTCGTGTTGATTCCAGACACCGGTCCGCTGAATTTCGCGGCGAATCGGCGGTTCTCGCTCGAAGCGTGGGTGAAAGCGCCGCAGGGACTTCCTCAGGAGGGCGGCGGCGCGGTTCTGGCCAAGGGGCTTGGCGGCGGCGGCGAGCAGTTCGCTATCGATCTGGTCAACGGCGCGTATCGCTTCTTCCTGTGGAATGGGGGCGTGCCCAATACGCCGTCGGTGATTCAGAGCGGCGCCGCGCCCAACGGGCAGTGGCAGCACGTCGTGGGCACGTTCGACTCGGCCGCGGGGATCATGCGGCTGTACGTCAATGGCCAGCAAGTCGGCGCGACGGCTCCCCCGGCGACGATCGTCAATACGACGCACGAAGTCAGCATCGGCGCGCGGAAAAACTCGAACTCGTCGAACTACGACCTGAATTTCGACGGACAGATCGACGAAGTCGCGCTGTACGATCGCGCATTGACGCCGGCGGAAGTGACGGCGCACTTTCAGGCCGCGTTCGTCAGCGGCGGCGGCGTGGGACCGGCGCTGGACGATGTTGTGTTCGGCGTCGAGGTCGTTACGCAAGAGACGATTCCGGATGGGGCGACGGTGCGCGTGGCGCTCAACGAAGTGGCCGCCTCGAACGAGCAACCATTCTGGCTGGAATTGATCAATCACGGCAGCCAGCCGGCCATTCTCAATGGATATGTGTTGGCCAGTCTCGGCGCGGTCGATGCGGAACACGTTGTTTCGGGCGTGACGATCGCGGCCGGTGCGCGCCGCGTCTTGACGCAGGCGGAGCTTGGCTTCAAGCCGGCGGTGGGCGATCGGCTTGCGTTTTATTCTCCGGGTAAGGCGGCGGTGGCGGACGCGGTAGTGGTCGATGATCGGCTTCGCGGCCGGTCGCCGGAAGCTACGGGCGACTGGCGGTTTCCCGATGTGGCGACGCCCGACGCGGCGAACTCGTTTGATTTTCGCGACGAGATCGTGATCAACGAGATCATGTACCACGCGCGGCCGACGTTGCCGACGCCGGGCACGCCGGCGACGTTCGCGACGACGACGCTGCTGGCAATCGATGCGGCGACCGATTGGCGGTACAACGCGACGGGGACGGACCTGGGGACGAGCTGGTATCAGACGACGTATACGACCGCAACGCCGGGTTGGTTGGAAGGCCCCGCGCCGATTGGGTTTGAGATGGCCGTGTTGCCGGAGCCGCTCCGTACGCCGGTGGCGGACCCGGCAAGCCCGCCGGCTAATCCGTTCATTCGCACGTATTATTTTCAGACGATTTTCGACGTTGCCGATCCGTCGAGCATCGACGTGCTGCACGTGCGGCACATGATCGACGACGGCGCGGTGTTCTATCTCAACGGCGTCGAGGTCGATGCGCTGCGGTTCAACATGCCGGGCAATCCCGGCGATCCGGTTCCGCACGCGGCGATTGCTTCGCCAGGGGTTGGGGACGCCGTGTTTGTGGGGCCGATCACCGTCGATCCGTCGTTGCTCGTGGCGGGCGAGAACGTGCTGTCGGTGGAAGTGCATCAGGCCGGCACCCTGACGAGCAGCGACATTGTGTTTGCCGTCGAGATTTCGGCGGCCGTCGAGTTGACGCCGCCGATTGCGGGCACGCCGTATGCGGAGAATCCCGTTGAATGGATCGAGTTGTACAACCGTGGGGCGACGACGATTGACCTAGGCGGCTGGAAGCTCAAGGAGGCGGTTCGGTACGACTTTCCCGCGGGGACGATGCTGGCGGCGGGCGAGTATCTGGTCGTTTCCAACGATGCGACGGCGTTTGCCGCGGCGTATCCGGGCGTGGCGGCCGTGGGGCCGTTCGATGGTTCGCTGTCGAACTCGAATGAGCGCTTGCTACTGGACGATGCGGTGGGCAATCCGGCCGATGAGGTGCATTACTTCGACGGCGGGAGATGGCCAGCGGACAGCGACGGCAGCGGCGCGAGCCTGGAGCTGCGCGATCCCGACGCCAACAACGCAGTCGGCGAAGCTTGGGCCGCCAGCGACGAATCGGCTCGTAGCGAGTGGCGCACCTACACGTATCGCGGCATCGCCGAGTCGACAATTCCCGGCTCGCCAACGCTGTGGCAGGAGTTCGCGCTGGGGCTGCTCGATGGGGGAGGCGAAGTCTGGCTCGACGACATCAGCGTGATCGACAGCCCGGCGACGACGGCGATCGAGCGGATTCAGAACGGCAATTTTTCCGCCGGCGCGGCGCATTGGCGGCTGCTGGGGAATCATCAGCGGAGCCAGATCATTGCCGAGCCGGGCAGCGCGGCGAACACGATCTTGCGGCTGGTGGCCAGCGGCGCGACCGAGTATCAAGGCAACCAGATCGAAACCACGTTCGGCGGCGGCGCGGCGATCGTCGAAGGCCGCGAGTACGAAATTTCGTTTCGCGCGAAGTGGATCAGCGGGGCGTCGCAGCTCAACACGCGGCTGTACTTCAATCGCCTGGCGCGGACGACACCGCTCGTCGTGCCCACGGCGGGCGGCACGCCGGGTGCGGTCAACTCGACGCGGGTCGCGAATGGGGGGCCGACGTTCGACCGCTTGATTCACGAGCCGGCCGTGCCCGACGCGGGGCAACCGGTGACGGTTTCCGTGCAAGCGGAAGATCCCGACGCCGTGGCCAGCATGACGCTGCGCTACTCGATCGGCGGCGGGGCGTTCGTCTCGACGCCGATGACATTGCAGGCCGACGGCCGTTACGCGGGCACGATCCCGGCGCAGTCGGCGTCGGCGCTTGGGCAGTTTTACGTGGAAGGTCAAGACGCCCTCGGCGCTTCCTCCACTTTCCCGGCGGCCGGAGCGAATTCGCGGGCACTGATCCGCTGGAACGACGGGCAGGCCAGCGGCGGGCTGGCGCACAACTTCCGCATTCTGATGACGGCGGCCGACACGAGTTTGCTGCACCTGAGTACGAACACGACGAGCAACGAACGGCTCGGCGCGACGATCATCTACAACGAAAACGAAATCTTCTACGACGCTGGCGTGCGGCTGAAGGGGAGTTTCGTTGGTCGCGACGTGGGCCGCGTTGGGTTTAACGTCTCGTTCAATCCCGATCAACTGTTTCGCGGCATTCACGACAAAGTCGCCGTGGATCGTTCGCAAACGGCGACGGCGATCAGCCCGACGGAGATATTGCTGTTCCACCTCGCCAACCAGGCGGGCGATATTCCCAGCCGTTACGACGACTTGATCCACGTCATTGCGCCGCAGTCGGCTCAGACGAGCATCGCTCATCTGCGGATGGCCGGTTACGACGAACTCTTTCTCGACGAGCAGTTCGAGAATGGCAGCGACGGCAACGTGTACGAGTTCGAGGTCATTCGCTGGGCGACGACGACAGTCGACGGCAATCCGGAAAGCATCAAGCGGTCGGCCCAATCGGGCAACGGCTTTGCGAACGTCGACCTGCAGAACCTCGGCGAGGACAAGGAGGATTACCGCTGGTTGTTTCTGCGGACAAACAACCGCACGGAAGACGACTACACGGATTTGATACCGGCCGTGCAGACGTTCAGCCTCAATGGCACGGCGCTCGACGCAGCGGTCGAGCAGTATCTGGATGTCGACCAGTGGATGCGGGTGTTCGCGCACGAATCGCTCGGCGGCGTGCGCGACGTTTACAACTGGGACAACCACCACAATTTGCGGCTGTACACGCGGCCCGACGACGGCAAGTTGCTGCCGTTGCCGTGGGACTGGGACAATCTGTTCAACGCGCCGACCGGGCCGCTGTTTGGTGGGGCGAACCTGGGGAAGATCATCAACCGCCCGCAGAATCTGCGGCTGTTTTACGGGCATTTGCAAGACATTATGTCGCGATCGTTCAACACGAC
>JAJDEG010000115.1 GCA_029259895.1 Planctomycetota bacterium | reverse complement strand
GCTCGCACTTTCTCCGGCACCTTGCGGTAGTACAACACATACCGCTTCTCCGCCGCCGACCAGAACGCCACATTCTGCGAATCGAACGCCCAGCCGCTATCCGTATACACCGGTTCGTCCCGCAACTTCCGCCAGCGAACGCCGTCGGCCGAAACGTACGCCAGCAATCCGCCGGGCGAAATGCCGCCGAAGGCTTTGTACCGTTCCTCGGCGGGGCAATCCGGATTCGCATCCTTGAACGGACAAAAGTTGTGCGAAGCCGGCGTCGCATTGGCGAGAATCACATTGTTGTCCAGCGTGCCGGCGACCTCGTGCAGCCGCAGGGCCGGCTTTTCCCAATGCACGCCGTCGCGGCTCTCGGCGTAGCACGTCACTTCGTCGTCGCTGCCGTCGCGGCCCGCAACCGGCCGCCCCCGATAGTACATCCGCAGCCGGTCCTCGTCCTGCATCACCGTGATGTAACCGACGAACGCGCCTTCCCACGGCCGATCGAACTTCACGGCGACCTCGGCCGGCTGCGGCGCGTGCAAACGCAGCTCCGCGCCGTCGAGCCGCTCGACGAGAAGCCGATCGACGAACAACTCGCGCCGATCGCCGATCGACACGACCGCCGTTGCCGGCTCATCCGCCGCAGCGGCCGGGGCAAGAATGAGCAGCGCCAATACGATCGCCTGCGAGAACGAATTGGAGGGAAAGCGCATCGTCGAATCTCCTGATGTCGATAGTTGGATCGAATCGCCGCGGCAACGCTCAACTTGCCGAGCTGCCGCGCCGAGTCTTCTTAGTTCGCAACATGCTGCGCGTCGGCGCAAGGTAGTGATGCGTCAGCGCCACGGCCAACGCATCGGCCACGTCGGCCGGTTCGGGCAGCGTGGCCAGCTTGAGTTCCAGTTGAATCGCCCGCTGCATCTGCGATTTCGGCGCCCGGCCGTTGCCGGTGAGTACTTTCTTGATCTGCGTCGCCGGATAGTGAACGACGCTCACGCCGGCTTCCGCCGCGGCCAAACAAATCACGCCGCGAGCGTGCCCCATCAGAATCGCCGTCCGCGGGCGGGCGTAATGCGAGTAGAGCTGCTCGATCGCCACGACGCCGGGCCGCAACTCCGCGATCGCGTCGCTCACACCGGCGTATATCTCCTGCACTCTTAGGGCGAGTGAATCTCGCGAACGTCCGCGGATCACTCCCGCCTCTGCCAGTCGAATCGTCCCGCCGGCAATCTCGATGCACCCGTAACCCGTCGTGTTCAAGCCTGGATCGATGCCGAGCACGCGAACGGCGGAACGGGCGTTGTCGTCCATGAAAACTGCCGGCACGAAAGAATAGAAAAGTCGTACGCGCACTGGCACAGCCAGTAGCACACCGCAATCGAATACGATGTCGCCGCTATTGTGCCACGTGAACGCGACACGCGACAGTCCACAGCGGCGCGACGCGCGAGCCACGCCGAACGTCTGACGATACGACCCGAATGCTCCGTTGGCTGACTATCGCGAGCGGCGAGCGGCTCGCGTGGCCACGGCCGACAGCGTGCTGCTCGACGAGGGCAGTTCGGCAACCACTTGATCCACGAGCGCGGACCTCGCGGAAAGCTCGCCGCGGATTCGGCGATGAGCCGTAACGCGGGCCGTGCCCCGATCTGCTGCAAAAACACCGACGGCCCGATCGACGGCACGCGCCGCCACCGCATCGCGGCGAAGACTGGCCGATGTCACCACCGCCGCCGCGGCTTGCGGACTCGCCGCTGGCGACGAAGGAACGCCGGCCGGCAAGCTCGTTCCCTGACGGTTGCGCGCCAGCACGGCGTCGACGACGTTCACCAGTCCGTTGCCGTCGAGGTCCGAAAGCGGATCGAACGACGGCGTCGACGTATCGCGGAAGTTGTCGCGCATCACCTCGAGGGCGTCGTCGAGCGTCACCGTGGCGTCGCCATTGGCGTCGCCCGGCAGTGCGTCGAACCGCAGCGTGTAGTCCCCGCCCAGCAAGCCGCCCGACTGCCCGGCCACCGTATCGCGAACGCGGACCAGCAGCTTGTCGGCCGCAATCGGCGCGGCCAGCGTCCACGTGGCCGTGAACGTCGCCACATCGTAGCTCACGCCCGTCACCGAGTAGTTCGGCACATTGACGCCGGCGAGCTGCAGATCGCCCGCCGCCACGTTGACTGCCGCGGAAAACCGCACGCTGACGCGATCGACGTTCGCGAACGGCAGCAGGGACGCACCGCTTGGATCGAGCGCGTAACCGCCGTCGCCAAGTCCGTCAACCGCCAAGCGAGCCACGAACGCCGCCGACCACGAACTCGATCCGACCAACACCGCATCGACGTCGATCGTCGACGTCGACTGCTCGAACGTGAAGAAGCCCATGTCGGTCCGCGTGCCGTCTGGATCGAGCGCAAAGCTCGGATCGCCCGCGTCGATGGCCGGCGATCCCGCCTGCAAGCGGAAATCGTTCCCCGCCGCGTTGACGAACAGCGGATCGGCCGTTTGATTGCCCGCACCCGGCCACACTTCCGAAGCGTTCGTGTAGTTGACCGTGATCTGCGACGGATCGTAGTCGGTGCGAATGGCGTCCGGCGCGCGGAGAATGCTGTTCGTAATGTCGTAGTAAATCTCGGCCGTCGGAATGCCGTTTTTGTCCTCGGCCTGAATGGCGATGCTGTTGGCGACGATCGTCACATGGTCGACGACGTTTCGCGAGATGTTCGGTGCGCCGCCTTGGGCCTTCGCCGAGATACCGATGTCGACGTTGACCATCAACACGTTGCGGATGATGTTGTCGCCTTCGAGGATCGTGATCCCCTTCGGATCGTCATTCGTGTTGGTCATGTCGCGAATGATGATGTTCTCGATCAGTACGTCGGGATTGAGCGTGTCGATGCCGTCGTCGTCGGCGCTGGCCACGACGCCGCCGCGGATGATGACCTGTTGACCGGCGCCCTGGCGATGGATGTAGATGCCATCGTTGTCGTCGGTCACGCCGTCTTCGCGGTAAATACCGAGCATGTCGAAGATGTAGCCGTCTTCCATGAGCAACCCCGTGCCCGTGACTTCCGGGCCCATGGCGCTGCGGGCGAATACCGTATCGCGGAACACCAGGTTCGACGAACCGCCTTGCATCGTCTTGCCGGCGATGTCGGTGATGTTCGAGTGCTCGAACGTGAGCGTCGAGCCGGCCGTGCGAATCGCCGGACCAGTGTTCGTATGGCCGCCGCGTGGCGAGTGTCCACCGCGGGTGATGTCCGTGTACTGATACAGCGACGGCTGGCTCGACGTGTGGTTGATCTCGCCCCAGGGAGCGCTGGGCGTCGTCGCCGTGATCGTCACGGGGCTGCCCGCCGTGCCCAGCGAATTGAGCGTGCCGGCAACGATAATGTCCGCGCCGTTCGTCGAGAGCGGCGTCGCGTTGCCGTCGATCAGCACGAGCGTACCTGGCTGGATCGTGAGCGTATGCCCCGACGGGATGGTCACATCGCCCGTGACGCGAATCACACCACTCCACGTTGTCGTGCTTCCGGGCAGCGTGCCCGATACGTTCGTTTGCGCTACGCCTGCGAGCGACGACATCGGCTTGCTGGCGTTAAGTCCGTTGGCAATGGCATTGAGCGTGAATGTACCGCTGCCGCTGGGCGTGACCAGGGCCGTGCCGATGCCGTTGCGAATCTGCACGGTGGTGGTCGAGAGCGTCACTGCCGGATTCGACGAGCTGAGCGTGGCCGTGGCGTCCCAAATCGATCGGTCTGGCTTGCCATCGGAGCCTTGAATCTCCACGCGTACCAACACCGCCACGCCCGGCAAGTAGCTGTCGCGCGTTAGCAGTTGCAGCGTAAGCGGCAGCGGCGTGATGCTGTGAACCACCGGCGGCGTGCTTTGCGGACCGGTGAGATTTTGCCCATTCACCGCGGCGACGCGATACGAGTAATCGACCTCCGCCGTGCGGCCGGTGTCGACGAACGACGTGGTCGAGGTCGCGCCGACTTCCGCGCCGTCGCGGAACACCTTGTAGCTGGCGACGCCCGACTGCGCGTCGGCGGCGGCGGCCCACGACAGCGTAATCTGCGAGACACCGTTGTCCGACGCGACGACGCTCGTCGGCGCGCTCGGCGGCGTCGTGTCGATGGCAATCGTTTCGTTCACGGGCGGCGTGCTAGCGGCGCTCTCCAATCCGACACCGTTGACCGCCGACACGCGATAGCTATTGACCACGCCCGGCGTGCGGCCGGTGTCGACGAAGCTGGGCGTCGACGAAGTGCCGATCTGCGTTCCGCCGCGGAATACCTTGTACGACGTGACCCCGGATTCCGGATCGTCCGAAGGCAACCACGTAAGCGTTATCCGCGACGCGCCGTCGTTCGTCGCCGCCACGCCCGTCGGAATGGCCGGCGGCGTCACGTCGGACGGTGCCGGCGGAGCGAACGACAAGGACAGCCGCGGACGATTGTTGGTATTTCCCGCCTCGCGCGAGGCGAAGATGATGCCGTCGGTGGCCGAATCGTCGGAAATGATGAATCCGAAGTTTGTGGCCGGGTTGTCGATCCACTGTTGAATCTGCGCGATGCCGGCCGCGTTGAGCACGAGCGTCCGCTGTCCGATACCGCCGGTGACGGTTCCGAGAACGGTCGTGCCGCGGTCGGTCGCGCCGCGAGCGCCTTCCTGTTCCCAGGTCGTGCTTGCCGTGGCTTGCGACCAGTTGGCTGCACCTTCGGTCCAGGCGCGGAGCGCCGCGTAGATTTCGTAATCTTGATTCGTCCCGTTCGAGGCATTCACCGTAATTGCCGCGCTGGCGATCGTATTGCCCGGCGCGATGCTCGACAGATCCCAGCGAATCAGGCCCAGATTCTCATCGGGATCCTCGCCGTCGATGTCCAATTCGGTGGCAGCGCCGTTGATCTGCCCCTGGTTGTTCTCGCTGATCCACGTGTCGGTCGTTCCCGCGTAAGCCCCGCTCGGTGCGTTGCCATCCTGGAAGTTGGCAACGTTCGCCGCCAAACTGCGGTTGCTTTCGACGTTGTCGTTGTTGACGGCCGAGACTTCGTACGTGACGACCGCGCCCACCGGCACGGACGTGTCGTTGAAGGCCGTCGCCGCTGGCGAGGCGATCAGCGTTCCGTTGCGATAGACCCTGTATCCTTGCAGGCCGCTCTGCGGATCGGTCGACGGATTCCACGACAGATTGACTTGCGTCGCGCCGGACAGCACGCCGGTCAAACCGGACGGAACGGTCGGCGGCGAAACGTCGATGCCGGTCGACAGCGTGTTGCTCACGGCGCTCTCGACGCCATCGCCGTTGATGGCCGTTACTTGAAACGAATAACTGGTGCCCGAGACGAGCGTCGTATCGATGTGGGCGAGATCAGTTGTCGTCGCCATCAACAGGCCACCGCGATAGACGCGATACTCGACCACCCCAGACTGCGGATCGGCCGACGCGTCCCACGCGATGTCCGCCTGCGTTTCGCTCAAGAAGGTGAAGCGAAGATTTCCCGGCGCAGACGGCGGCGAACTGTCGAGGCCCGGCGTCGGTTGGGCGAAGAACTGGTACGTCGGCCCGCCGTCTGGCACGCGGCCCTGCGAGACGCCGGTCGTCTGGGCCATGTACAGCACCTGGTCGATCACCGCTCCGTCCGCGTCCGCGATGCCGATCCAACCTCGTAGATAGTCGAGTTGGAAGTTGATGTGATTCGCGCCGTCCTGCGGCTGGCCGTCGGCGATGAACACCGAGTATCCGCCGGCGGCGATGAAGCTCAGCGGCGAGATCAGGTGTCGCGTCGGGTTGTCGGCCGGATTGTCCGAAAGGTGCAATCCGCCCAGCGCCACTGGGTAGTTTTCCGGGTTATACAATTCGACGAAGTCGCTCGACCGCACGGTCGCGCCGAGGGTATACGAACCCTTCGTGAACCACTCGTTGATCGATAGGCTAGCCGTATCGCCGAGCGGTTGCGCGACGTTGGCCGCGCCGAACGTCGGTTGTGCAAGGCCCCACTGGCCCGCGCCGGGCAGTCGTCCGATCGACAAGTCGCTAAGCTGCACGCCGAACTCGACGCTGTCGACGATCGCGCTACCGCCCGCTGCCGTGTCGTAGAGGTAAACGCCTTCGCCTTCGCTGCGGAGGCTAAAGCCGGTATGAATCTCGCCGGACTGCGACGGCAGGCTGTCGGCATACACGACGAGATAGCCGCGGGCGGCAATCGTCGTGCCGGCCGGGAAGACGTACTTCGTGGGGTTGTTCGGATTGTCCGACAGGCTCATGCCCGACAAATCCTGGACCGCGTCGCCGCGATTGTAAAGCTCGATCGCGTCGGGCCGCGTTCCGCCCAGATCGATCGCTTGCAGGTTGCTGGCCAGCACTTCGTTGACGACGACCTGCACGGGCAGCGTGCCGCTGGTTTGCACGGTCCACGATTTGGAAACCGCGGCTGCCGATTCGGCCTGCCACACGCCGGCGGCGTTCTTGCCGATGACGCGCACCGAATACGTTCCATCTGTCAGGCTCGACAGCGCCAGCGGCGTGGCCACCGGCGTTTCGCCCGCGCTGAACGCACCGCCGTTGACGCTATGGCGATAGTGCGTGATGCCCGGACCGCCAATGGTGAGCGACGCGGTCGTCAGCGGCGTCACGGCCGCCGGTTCTCCAGAAATCGAAGCGCCGCCGGGCACCAGCGCTCCCCTGTCCAAGCCGTTCGGCCCCGTGCCGATGGCCGGCGAACCGGGCCGCAGTCGGAAATCGAGATTCGCCGGGTCCATCAACCGCGGATCGTCGTCGAGGTTGCCCGTGCCGATGCCCATGCCGAGAGACGGGTCGCCGGCCGGTACGATCGAGCGGTTGAGCGAGAGCTGCGTCGACGGCAGCACTTCGGCGAACACGCCTTCGTTCGATAGATCTGCGAAGATCGAGCCATCGACCGCCGCGCCAATGCCGGGGCCGCTCGTTTGGCCGGCGAGATCAAAATAGATCACGGAAAAGTCCGCGCCGACGACCGTGTTGTTCGTGAACGTCGTGAACGCGCCTTCCTTCGTGAGCGTGGCGTGGTCGATGTCGTAGTAGATGTTGCGGACGCTGGTGTAGAGGCCGTTCGACGAGCTGTTGACGTTCGATTGGCCCGGATCGACGTTGAACACGTCCTTGTGGTTGTGAAGGAATCGGTTTCCTTCCAGGTACACGTATCCGAGCATGTCCGTAGCATCGTCGCCGCCGCCGGCGAAGGTGTTGTTAAGTATCTGCGCGACGGGACCGGACGGATCGAGCGAGGAATCGAAATCGACGCTGTCGTTGTGGCCCAGGAGCAAGCCGAAGTGATTGTTCTCGACGATCCAGTGCCCACCGGCGGGAATGCCGCCGCCCCAGATGTGTTCGCTGATGTTGTCGAGAACGCTCGTCACGCCCGGCGGATACATGTCGGCGAACGTGCTGTTGCGGACGATGAGCGACGAATTTTGCGAACGGATGCGGCGGCGCGTGGCCTGGTCCAAATACACATGGTCGATCGTCAGGTTCGACGCCGAGAGGCCGATCATCCCTTGATTTCCGCCGGTGCTGGGCGACGACCATTCGACGACGGCCCAAGTCAGGCGGTTGTCTTGCATCGTGTTGGCGAACTGGATGCCGTTCCAGTTGTTGGTCGTATTCGGCGTGCGCGTGAAACGGATTTGGTCGTACTGCGTTCCTTCGGCGAGCAGACGGCCGTTGATCGTCAATTGCGCGCCGGCGTCGAAATAGATCGACGTGCCCGGCTCGACCGTTAGCGTCGCACCGGCGGCAACGACCACGGTCCCAGAAACGCGATACGGACCGGCTCCGGCGGTCAGCGTGCGGTCCGATGCAATCGTTCCCGAAAGGTTTTGCCCGCCACCGGTCACTTGTTCTTCCAAGTGCAATCGCAGATCGAAGCTCGTGTCCGGGCTGGAGACGGCGGCCTGGTGAATCTCAACGGCAATCACGTTCTCGCCGTCGTTGAGCAGGTTCTGATACTGCGGCAGCGTCAGATCGAATGTCGAATCGTTGAACGCCGACTCGGCCGCCCCGGCGATGCTGTTCGTTGCTAGCGTCAGATAGTCGATCCCGTTGTCGCCCGGAGTGCCGGGCATATTGCTGCGAACGATCTCTGTGCCGTTGAGGTAAATGACGGCTCCGTCGTCGCGCACCAAGCCAATCGTCATGTTGTTAAACTGAGACGCCTGCCCGGCCGGAAGCGTGAAGCGGTGACGGTAGTACGTCGTAACGTAATTGTCGTTCTGGTTGCAGACGCCCGGCGCGTTGGGGCTGCAATCGACGACCGTCCCTTCGCCGCCATCGCCGTAGCCAAGTTGAGCCGGTCCCTGAGCCCACGCAGCATCGCTGAATGCCGAGGCACGCCAGGCCGTTCCTTGATCCGAACCGTTATCGAGATATCGCCAAGTGCTTCCTTCCGGCACGTCGAACGTCAGGCCCACGCCGCCGCCGACCGTGTCGTTCCAAATGTCGATGAACGACTCGCCAATGACGTTGCCCGTGCCGCCGACGCCGTCGAATGCTTCGACCGTCAATCGATTGATGCCTGGCTTCAACGGCAGGGACGCGAGGCTCCAGTTCGCCGTCCGCGAATTGAGCGAGGCGAGCACACCGTTCACGGTCACGCTGATCGTCTTGCCGGCATGAACCGTCCCGGAAAGATCGACATTGCTACTGTTGGTCGAGCGCGGAATGCCGCCGAGCGTGGCGAGCGAACTGGCAACGGTTAGCTGCGTCGGCAACACGCTGCTGACGTATGCCCGTCGGGCTTCGGCATTGTTCTTGACGTTGTCGATGACGTTCGCCGGCACCCAGCCGGTGAACAGTTGGTCGACGTAGGCGTTGAATTGCGACTGCGAATACTCGCCGTCGATCATGTCGAGAAGCTTTTGGTGATACAACGCCAGGAACTGCGGATCGTCGAAGAGCCTCGACAGACCGGAAACGTTTGCGTATCCGTTATGGATGCTGGCGTTGGCCTGGCTGCCGCTGTCGCCCAGACCGAGCAGCGTGTCCATGTCGTGGCCGATGAGATAAAACCGCGTGTCCAGCTCGCCACGGTAGAGCGAATAGTCGTCGCCGCGGCCGGTGGCCAGTCCGCCTTCGCGATTCGTCAGCAGCGTGTCGATGGCGAAGTGGCGCGCCCAACTATCGAGATGCGCCACCGTGCCGGCGGCGGCGAAGATGTCGGCCTGCGGCGTGTTCGACAGCACGTCGCTCAGCAGCACGATGTCGGACCAATCGGCCAACTCCTCGTTGGTCTCCTTCTGGTACGAGTCCGCGTAGTTGTTGAAATCGGTGCCGCGGTAGTCGAAGTTTCCTGGCGGGCCGGTGTCGTCGCTCACCGAATACAGATTGCCGTCGGAGTCGTTAGGGAAATGGTTGTTGACGAAGTCGTTGCCGCGGGTTTCGACCCAGGCATACGATCCGTACATCCGGTTGCCGGTTTGCGACAGGTTGGCGTTGTTGACGCGAACTTGGATCGCCGCACCGCTCTCGGCCGGTTGGCCAACCGCTTGAAACAGCGCCAATCCGAGCACTTGGGAATGCGAGTAGTTGTAGTTGATCGTCGCCGCCGACCGACCGTTCCACGTGTCGTCGTGCAGGAAGTCGACGTGGTAGTTGGCCGCCGTGCCGTTGGCTTGACGTGTGCCGCCTCCGCGATTGCGAATACTTACTTGGTAGCGAGTGTCCAATCCCGAGCCGTCGTAGGAGATAAACGTCCCGTTCATCGTCGCGTTACTGCCGTTCGGGCCGCTGTTCTGCTGAATCTGCCTCAGCCGCGCCCGTTCGGTCTCCGTCATGATCAGCCGGAAGGTCGCCTGATCGCCGGGCTGCCAATCGGCGGCGAAGGCGTTGTCGACTTGCAGCAGCGCATTGGCACCTTGCGTGCCCGATCCGTCCGTGGCGGCCGGCCACGTTCGCGTGCGCGCCCCGGCATCCGACGCGCTGACGTAGTATTCGATAATGGCGTCGTTCGCCTGCGCCGGAATCGACGCGCCGAACAGGCCGTCGCCGGCCGCTCCGTCCCCGTGCGTCCCGTCGTCGAACATCGTCACCGTTTGGAACGGATCGGTGTTGTTCGCCCGATCGACGCGCCACCGCAGGTTGACCGTCACGCCCGTCGCCAACTCGTCGCGAATCTCAGCCGTGATCGCGATCACCTCGTTGGACCGCGGAATCATCGGCGAATGAATAACGTCACGAATAATCGGGGCGATGTTCGCCGCAACGACCGAATTGACCGCGCCGGGCGTGCCGCCGTCGGGGCCGCTCGGACGCCAGTTTTGGCCGTTGTTATTGGTCATCGAGGCGCTGACCAACTCCAGTGTCTTGCCCAGACCGTCGTGCGGCGCGCTCCAGCCCCAACTGTCGAAACCTTGGTCGGGCGGCAACTGCACGCGGTCGGCCCAATCGCCGTCGTCGGCGTAGTCGATCTGGTCGATGCGGTCGCCGTTGGCGTCCTCGATTTCAATCGTCTCGTAGCGGTCGCTCAACTGGCCGGTCCAACCGCCGACGACGATCGACGGGTCCACGCCCGGATAGGTGGCGGCGAACGTGGCCACGTCGGCCGCGACGACGAGGAAATCGCCGGGCTGCATCACGCGCGGCGTGCCGGGGTCGATACCGGGGATCGTGTAAGTCACGCCCTTGCTGAATTGCCAGCCCGTGACATCGACGGCCGTCGTGCCGCTGTTGAACAGTTCGACGTACTCCTCGGCGGTGTTTTCCGATGACGGATGGTACATGACTTCGTTGATGACGATTCGCCGGGCCGGGTCGTCGGAGGTCGGCCCACTATTCGCCGCGCCGGGCGTCGGCGCAAGGAAGTACGTCTCTTCGCTCGTTAGCGGTGCAAGTCCGTAGGAAATGTCGGCGTACTGCTGCGGATACTCGCCGCCGTTGGAGACGAATTCCTGCGCAACCGTCGTACCGTCCGGATGAACGAGGGCGAAGTATTCGCCGCCGTTGTTGAGGCCGAAGTTCGTGTGATACTCGCCGAGCGGACCGGTGCCGGGCCGGTCCTTGCCCGACGCGAAGACGACGAGGTACTCGTCCGCCGCCAGCGTCACCGCGGGAAACGTCCACCGCACGAGATTCGTCGTCGTGTCGGTCAGATGCCAGTTTTCCAAGTTCAGCGGCGTCGGATCGGGATTGTGGATCTCGATCCAGTCGGAGAATGCGCCGTCCTCGTCGACGAGCGTGGCGTTGTTCTGCGCCATGAACTCGGTGACGATCGGCACGCCCGTGAGCATTTGTCGCGGCTCGAGCGACTCGATGCGGAGGGAACTTCGACTCGCACGGCGCTTGGCATCGCGATCGTTTTTCTTGAGCGTTGGAAAAGCAAGGCGCGGACGCATAGCTTGGGAGAGGCGCATAAACGTTGCCCTAGAGAGAATCGAATGAGTTGTTGGCGATCGGTGCAGCTAAGCTGCGCGTTGGGGGTGTGACCTAATCTGCGAAGCGCGTCGATGACTGCAATCCACGCTACGCATCGACTCGCGCAACGCCCACCCCGTTCTGGCACCGCCAATCGAGCCTCGCCGAGCGCGGCAAGATAAACCCGCCGGCGAAGAATCTGTCGAAAATGTCGAACGTAAGTCCTATCCTAGTTGTTTCCTAATGGAAAAGTCAAGAAAATCGAAGATTTTCATCGCCTCGCCGTCCTCTAGGGAGGGGCGTGTGGGTCCGGCGTCTTGTTGCGGCTTTGCCCCCTCGATGCAAACGCCGCGCGTCGTCGCACGGGACGTAGAGTGCAACAGCGGGCCAATTGGACCCGCAGCCGCACCACGAGTCGCTCCAATGAATGACTCCACATCGCCCGACGTTACACGGCACCAGCCGGCGTTCGTAGCTCCTTCGGCATGGCGGCGGCTTTCGCCGCGCGCGGCGCGTTGGTGCCTCGTCGTGGCGGCATTGGGCTTAGCGGTATGTATCGCGATTACCGCCTCCCCGTTGGCGAAGGGCAAGGCCGACGACGTCGGTCGCGGCGCGAACGACATGACGCTCTATAGCGCCGAGGTCGAGCGCGTCGCTCAGGGCGAAGCGTACTACGACGCCATCGGCGACGAACTTCGCAAACAGGGTTATCCGACGCGAAGCGCGTTCAATTGGCGCACGCCGCTGTTGGTCTGGCTGCTCGCGGCGCTGCCTTCGCCCCGTGTGGGACAAGCGCTGCTTGGATCGTTGGCGATCTTGTTGGCTGTCTGGGGAACATGCTCGGTTGCGCGAGAGCGAGGCTTGGCGGCCGGTGGGCTGGCCGGCTGTCTGCTTTTTGGCGCGATGCTCTTGATCACCGGCGATGCATACTTTCTGCCCGTGATGTGGGCGGGGGTGCTCATCGGCATATCACTTTGTGCTTACAATTCGCGGCAGCCCACCGCGGCGGCGGCGCTCGGTCTAACAGCGTTGTTCTTTCGAGAGTTAGCCGCGCCCTATTGCATCGGCGCGGTGGTATTGGCGGTGCGCGATCGACGGTGGCGCGAGGTTGGTTTGTGGATCGCGGGATTCGCGGCGTATGCCGCGTTCTATGCGTATCACCTCCACGAGGTTCGCGCCCGGATACTGCCCACCGACACGGCCCACGACGGCACGTGGTGGCAAGCTGGCGGATTGGCGTTCGTGATATCGCTGGCCCAAGTGAATTCGTTCTTCCTAGTGATGCCTCAAGCGGCGGCCGCCGTCTATTTCGCCTTGGCCATGCTCGGCGCGGCGAGTTGGGATTCGCCCTGGGGCCGCCGCGTCGGTTTGACATTCTGCGGGTACGTGGCGACGTTTGCGCTGGTTGGATACGAATTCAATCAATATTGGGGCGTCCTCATTTCGCCGCTGTTCGCTCTTTGCGCGGCCCAATCGCCCGCAGCCATCTCCGACTTGTTGCATCGCAGCGGTCTGTTGCGCGAAGGCCGAGCCGCTCCGGGGCAAGTGGCCAACGGCGGGTTGAACCGGTAATCGCGGTTAAAGCGGGGCGTCACGTTGCTGCGGGCGATTGCATGTCGCCGGGCCTCGACGAGCACCGCCCGAGCGTGGCCGCGTGCTAGATTTGTCGGGAGATGTCGCTCGCCTGACCGTGTGGACCCGCCGCCCTTTGTGCGTCGCCGCACGCGTGGCTCGGCCGTTGCGCCCAAAACGAACAACCTGGACGAACTGACTTGAGCCACCGATCTGCGATCGCCGTGTCGTGCTACATCTTGCTGGAGTTCATTCTCCGCATGACGCACGGGATGTTCCACCCGACGATGGTGTGGACGCTCGCCGGCGTTCTGACGTGCGTCGGGTATCTGGCGTTTCGGCCAGGCGCCGCCGCATTCGTCTCCGAACGTTCGTCGCCCGACGGCACACTGGCGGCCGTGCTGTTCGCATCGGCGACGATGCTGGCGATGAGCCCGCTTTTGATGACCGCAGAATCCGGGCCTGCGCTGACGACAGTTCGCTACGCGTCGTTCGCGCTGGCAATCGCCGCCGGCCTGTATTGCATTGGGCACTTTTGCAGCGTGCGTAAGTCTCGAAAAGCCTCAGTGGCGTTATTGGTCGTGTGCTTTGTTTCGCTGTTCGCGATGCGCATCTCCAGCGTAGCCGCCACGCCCGCGCCGCAGATCGACGTATTCGTGACGAATTCGCTGGCCTGCGAACACTTCCTCGATGGCAGGAACCCTTACGCTCAAACGTACCCGGACATCTACGAGGGCACGAAGGATTACCAGCCGGGGTTCTTCTATTGGCCCGCCTATTTGTACGTGGCGACGCCGTTCCACGCGCTCGGCGATATCCGCTTTGCCGTCGTGGCCGGGGATTTGCTCACGGCTGCGTTTATGGTCTTGCTGCTTCGCCGGGTCGGCCTCAAGGGCGACGCCGTGTGGCTTGCGCCGTTGGCGTGGCTGGCGTGTCCGGTGAGCTTGATGGTGCTGGAACTCGGCTGGATCGACCCGATTCTCGTGGCGGGTAGCGCCGGGCTGGCCGCGTCGTTGGCGTCGCGACGCTTGGTGCTTGCCGGTATCGCGATCGGCGTGCTGGCGGCCACGAAGCAGTATGGCGCCGTTGCCGGAATCGTGACGCTGGCCTGGATTTGGGCCAACGAGCGACATCGCATCCTCCACGCCATCGCGGCCGCCGCCGCAACGTTCACCGCGCTGGTCGCGCCGTTCGCCCTGGCCGATTGGCACAGCTTTTACGAAAGCACGATCGCGGTGTACGTGGGCGCTGCGATGCGGCTCGATGCATTGTCGCTCGTCGTGTGGGCGAAGCGATCCCTTGGCCTCACGGTTGGCGGCGGCGTACTCCTTACCGTGTATTTGGCGATCGTCGCTGCGGCCTGTTGGCGGCTGGGGCGGTCTTTGACCAGCACCCGCGATTGGGCCGGCGTGATGGCATTCGCCTATGGAGCGATCTTCCTCTTGGCGAAGCTTGCTTTTTGCAACTACTACTATTTCGTCGGATTCTGGATGCTGCTCTACGGTTGCTTGTCGCTGGTGGCCGACAGGCACGCCCAGTGGCTTGCGCCGCCACGACTCGGCGACGCGCCCGTATCCGCCGCGCAGTCGACCGCGTCGCCGAAGCAAGGAGCCGCCGCATGGTCAGCTTGAAGCGGCTCTCCGGCGTGATGGAGCATCCGACGGCGTACCGGCTTTGGCAGTCGCCGTTCGCCAGCGCGAAGTTTGCGCCGGTGCTGCGGCACAACGACCTGTCGAGGGTCCGCCGCGTGCTCGACGTAGGCTGCGGCCCCGGCACGAACGCCGCGTTCTTCGCAAACACCGACTACGTGGGCCTGGACATCAACGAGAGCTACGTCCGCACGGCCCGGCGACGACACGGACGCGAGTTCATCACCGCCGATGCCTGCACCTACGAAGCACCGCCGGACGATCGCTTCGACTTTATCTTGCTAAACAGCCTGCTGCACCACATCGACACGGCCAACGTCGAGCGAATCCTGCGGCAGTTGCACGATCAACTGACCGACGACGGCCACATCCACGTTTTGGAACTCGTGTTGCCGGACAAGAACGGCTTGCCGCGGCTGCTGGCGAAGTCCGACCGCGGCGACTTCCCTCGCGCGCTCGACCAGTGGCGGGAGCTTTTCGCGGCTGCATTCGACGAGTTGGTCTTCGAGCCCTATACCGTTGGCCGCTTGGGCATCGCGTTCTTTGAAATGGTCTACTTCAAGGGAAAGGCCAGGCGATGACCGCGGCCCCGCGAGACTTGAAAAAGATTTCCGTGGCGATCCCCGTCTTCAATGAAGAGCGAGTGTTGCCCCAGCTTTACGAACGGCTGACGGCCGTGCTCGACGCGCTGTCTGGCGGACCCCACGAAATCGTGTTTGTCGACGACGGCAGCCGCGACGGTTCGCTGGAGGTACTCGAAGCCTTAGCACGCGTCGACTCGCGGGTGAAGGTGATTACGCTTTCGCGCAACTTTGGGCACCAGGCCGCGATTTCTGCGGCTCTCGACCATGCGACCGGCGACGTCGTCGTCGTGATGGACGCGGACCTTCAGGACACGCCGGAGACGATCCCGCAGTTCTTGGAGAAGCACGCCGAAGGCTTCGACGTCGTGTACGCCGTGCGGCAGGATCGCAAAGAAGGATGGCTGCTGCGAACGTGTTACGCCGCTTTCTATCGACTTATCAAGTCGCTGGCCGATATCGATTTGCCGGTGGGAGCCGGCGACTTCGCCCTGCTGTCGCGGCGCGTCGTCGATCAGCTGCGCAATTCGGCCGAGCGCAACCGCTACCTGCGCGGGCTGCGAACTTGGGTCGGCTTTCCGCAAACGGGAATCGTGGTGGAACGCGCCGCACGGGCAGCCGGGGAGTCGAAGTACACGCCGCGAAAATTGGTGAAGCTGGCGCTGGACGGAATTTTCTCATTCTCGACTGCGCCGCTACGTGCGGCCACGGTGCTCGGAGCGGCGACGATCGCCGCGTCGCTGTCGTTCGCCGCGTTCACGCTGTATCAGCGCGTGTTCCTCGGACAAGCTCCGGCCGGATTCACGGCGCTCGTATTGGGAATCACGTTCCTCTCCGGCGTGCAGTTGCTGTTCCTCGGCGTCATCGGCGAGTACGTTGGCCGCGTTTACGAGGAAGTCAAGCGGCGGCCGCACTACCTGGTCGATCGCGTCATCACCGCCGAATCACTCGACGAGGCGTATGCATCGAGGGTGACGAAGAAGAGCGGCGCCAAGCCGGCCGCGAAACGTTCGAAGCGCACTTCAAAGAAGACCACCGCGGTGGCGAAGCGTCGTGCTCGCACTACTCGCTCGTAAGCTCTGCCGGCGGCGGATTGAACGTTGCCAGCAGCTTGCGACCTTTGTGCATTTGGTACGCTTCGACAACGCCGAGCGGACGCCGAGTATCGCCCGCGCGGTACCAATGCGTTACGTTGGCGTCGAGGACAACTGTGCCCGGTTGGCCGTTTCGCCGGGCCGTTGCGACGATGTGCCGCTCACCGAAGAATCGGCCGACCTTGACCGGCGACACGTCGGCAAACTCCGCGTCAATTTCGCGGCAGAGCGTGTCGCGGCAGAGCGTATCGACCATGCCCTGCTCCGGGCCCGGCAGTTCGGCATACAACTTTTCATCGATCTGCTCGTGCTCGGCGTGGTAGCCGGCAAACAGGGCGTAAACGTTCTCCGGCGAAACATCGTCGATGTCGCAGGGCGTGGCATGCACGAGCGGACCGACGATTCCGACGCCGCGGATTTCGCCCTGGGGCGTGGCGTATGCGTACCGCAGCAGAAAGCACTCGACCGGTTCGTCGTAGCCGGGCCAGAACTGGGTGCGGTGGTCGAGCAGTTCGATTTCTTGCGGTGCGACGCCGAATTGCAGCGGCGCGGCGAGCCATTGGGCCAATTCGCCTTCGGCCCTGGCGGCGGGCGTGCGAAATTCGCTCGGAATCTCGTCCGACAGTCCCATCTCTTCGAGATAGTACATCGCTCGGGCGCGGACGACCGGTTCGGCGGTCATCGCGGCGAGCACAGCGACACCGTCGGCCTGTCCGAGCTTCGCCAACGCGGCCGCCACTTCCGTGCGGAGGCGGCGATGGGGCAAATCGAGCGCCGAACGAAGTTTAGCGCACACCGATTGGTCGCCAACGAGGGCCAGCGCATCGGCCAAAGAGATCAACAACGCGAAGCCTTCCTCGGCCGTTCGGCGTTGGGCTTCCCAAGCGTTGGCATCGGTCGGCGGCACGGTCGCGAGCTTTTCCAGACCAACCGTCACGCTGCCGAACAGCTCGGCCAACCGCGCGACGCGGTCGCTCGCCGGATGTGGGCGAAGCCGGCCAGCGCGGGCAAAGTGATTTGCGATGTCTAGGATGATCGCGGCAACGCTGACGTGCGGCAACGCATCGAGAAGCCGGGGAAACAGGGCCTCGACGGCCAAATTGGGACGCGGACGCAACAGCGGCGCGAACGCTACGAGCGCATCTTCGACACTCGACGGCGGGCATTCGGCCACCAACTCCGCGAACGTTGCGAGTGCGTCGCCGCCGCTATCGCCATCGCCGTCGCCAGCCAAACGCACGAGCACGTCGCGGCGCGATTTGTCCGTCGCGTCGGCGCGGCGATAGTCGGCGATGGCTTCGTCGAGTGACATAGCGAGCAACGTGGCGCGGGTCGGAGGTTTGCTGTCGCGCGATCCGACGGCAAACTCGTATTGACCCAAAATGGAGAAACTTGCTTAAATGCGCGACGTAGACGTTTACCGTCGGCTGTCGAAGTTGCGAAAGCTACGTTCGAGCCAGCCCGAGAAGGACGGTCAAACGGAGACAAATGCCAACATAGGCAGAAGCGACTTTCCTTGCCAGGGCGCCGAAGGGGAAGTCGAATTTTTGAATGAACCGGCGTCCAAAACTGAGGAGCCACGGAAATGGCAACCAAGAAGCCGGCCGCCAAGACGACGGCCAAGAAGACCAAGCGTTCGCCGAAGAAGTCGACCGCCAAGAAGACCACGGCCAAGAAGACGACCGCCAAGCGGACGACCAAGTCGACTGCCAAGCGTTCGCCGAAGAAGTCGACGGCCAAGAAGACGACCGCCACGAAGACCACGGCCAAGAAGAAGTAGTCTTCCGCGCGGCGAAATCTCGCCGCGGCGGCCACGCTGGTTCGTTGTCCTCGTTGTCGACGACGGACGAACGAAATGTGGCTCGCAGTGCTGCAACAACGAGAAAGGCCGGTTGGCCGCCGAACGAGGCGACCAACCGGCCTATCCATTTGTAGGGGGCGGTGTGAAGGGAATAGGGAATAGGGGGCAGCGTATCATCGGGGCGACGGTGGTATCGGTCGCTCGATTAGGCTACTTCTACTGCGTCGATCATCTGCATTACGCCGGGCACGCGGCGGCAACATTGGACCGCGAGTTGCCGCTCGTAGAAGGAGCGGACGCGGCCGCTAAGCGTGACGATGCCCGCCGCGACATCGACGTGCAAGCGCTTGAGGCTCGGTCGTTGGTTGTGGGAGAGTTCCGACTGTAGTCGGTTCTCCAAGTCGCAATCGGCGTCGACCGGGCTAGGGCAATCGAGCAACATGGCGAGTCCTCCGTGGATAGCTGGCAGTGTGGAGCGGCGGGAATGGCGGATTCATTTCGCAGCGCCGCACGAAAATGGATGCTAAAGGGCCGCGTCGTCGGCCTCGCCCGTCCGTACGCGAATGGCTTGGCAGAGATCGCTGACGAATATCTTTCCATCGCCGACCTGGCCGGTCTTGGCCGCGGCGACGATCACTTCAATGACGGCCGACGCACTGGCGTCGGGTACGACGACTTCAACTTTTACCTTGGGCACGAACTCGACCGTGTACTCGCTGCCGCGGTACATTTCGCTGCGTCCCTTTTGGCGGCCGAAGCCTTGGACTTCGCAAATCGTCATGCCGTGAAATCCCTTGCCCACCAGGGCGTCGCGGATTTCTTCGAGCTTATGGTGCCGGACGATGGCTTCGATTTTCTTCATACCGCTGTGTGACTCCGCGGCAAAACGCCGCTTAGGTTTTGGTGAGATTGCTGACGGCGCGACGTTTCGGATCGCGACAGTAAGTTGGACTTGGGCAAGCCGAGACCTGCCCAAGTCCACGGCTTCCCGCCAGTTAGGCATCGATCGACGGATCGAACCGCCGTACGCCGACGTTTCGGACCGCTGTCCAACTGGCTTGCGTCGGCCTCGCGTCCGTTGCGAGGCTGGAAACCAAACGCGCCAACACGCTCTGAACCGAACAGGAGGTCAGTTTCTCCGGCCGATTTCAGCGAGAACGCCAACGCGAGCAGCAGATACGCAACCGCCGTGCCGCGGTAAAAAAAACCGTGTACGCGGCGGGCGTCTTTCGCGTAAGTGCCTTTACATCAACGAGAAGAGCGGCGTCA
>JAJDEG010000114.1 GCA_029259895.1 Planctomycetota bacterium | reverse complement strand
GTGCCGCGGGGGAAGTTGGTTGTTGTTACTGGGGTGAGCGGGTCGGGGAAGAGTTCTTTGGCCTTTGATACTTTGTTTGCGGAGGGGCAGCGGCAGTATATTGAGAGTTTGTCGGCGGCGGCTCGGCAGTATGTGGATCAGATCGAGCGGCCGGATGTGGATTTGATTGAGGGGTTGCAGCCGACGATTGCCGTGGATCAGCGAGTGGGTGGCTATGGCCTGCGGAGCACCGTGGCGACGGCGACGGAGATATACGATTATCTGCGGGTGCTGCTCGCCCGGGTCGGGTTGGTGGAGTGCTTCCGCTGCGGCACGCCGATTCGTCAGCAGTCGCCGGAGCAGATCGTCGAGGCGCTGGGCCGGTTGGGCGAGGGAACGAAGGCGATGCTGCTTGCGCCTTTGGTGCGTGGGCGGCGGGGAAAGCATGAAGAGGCGCTAGCCGAAATTCGCAAGGCCGGGTTCGTGCGGCTGCGCGTGGATGGCGTGGTATACGACGTCGATCATCCGCCGGAAATCGACCCACGCAGGAATCACGATATCGAAGCGGTGGTCGATCGTATCGTGATCCGGTCGGTGGCACGGGCGGGAGACCGTGCCGCGACGGGTAGCACGGCCGACGGGCGGTTGGCCGAGTCGGTCGATTTGGCGCTCAAACACGGCGACGGCGTGTTGCTGGCGACGTATGCCGAAAAGGTGGACGGCAAGGACGTGTGGCACGATGCGGTGTTCAGCACGCGGTATGCCTGCCCGAAGTGTGGGACGAATCTGGCGGAGATCGAGCCGCGGACGTTTAGTTTCAACAGCCCTTATGGCGCGTGTGCGGAGTGCGAGGGCTTGGGCAAACGGCGGCCGCTGGATGTGAACGGGGAGCCGATCGAGGACGACGAGGAGGAGACCTGCCCGCAGTGTCAGGGGACGCGACTGCGGGCGGAGGCGCGGAGCGTGCGGATTGGCGGGAAGACGGTCGATGAGATCGTGGGGTTGGCTGTCGGCGAGGCGAGGGCGTTTTTCGAGCAGGTTGTTTGGAGCGATACCGAGCGGCCGGTGGCCGAACCGTTGATTGCGGAAATCGGGCGGCGGCTGCGGTTTCTGGAAAAGGTGGGCGTCGATTATCTCACGCTCGATCGAGCGGCGGATACGCTCAGCGGCGGCGAGTTGCAGCGGGTGCGGCTGGCGACTTGTATCGGATCGGGACTGGTGGGCGTTTGCTACGTGCTCGACGAGCCGTCGATCGGATTGCACCCGCGGGATAACGAGCGATTGATCGCGGCGCTACGGGAGTTGCAAGCGCAGGGGAACACGGTCGTCGTGGTGGAACACGACGAAGCGATCATGCGGGCGGCGGATTGGATTATCGACGTGGGGCCGGGGGCGGGGCGGCACGGCGGGAACATCGTGGCCGTTGGCACGCCGGCGGAAGTGGCGGCGAACGAGGACTCGCTGACGGGCGACTATCTTGCCGGGCGGAAGAAAATCTCGCGGCGTGCCGAGCGACGGAAGATCGCGAAGTCGAAAGCGATCGTGCTGGAAGGGGCGTCGGCGAATAACTTGCAGGACGTTAGCGTGTCGTTTCCGCTGGGCGTGCTCACTTGCGTGACGGGGGTGAGCGGGTCGGGGAAGAGTACGCTGCTGGTGGATACGCTGGCGCGGGCGGTCACGCGGAGGCTGGGCGGTGGCGGATCCAAGCCGGCGGCGCATTCGAGTTTGCGCGGCGTGAGTGCGATCGATAAGTTCGTGCTGGTCGATCAGTCGCCGATCGGGCGGACGCCGCGGAGCAATCCGGCGACGTATAGCGGGGCGTGGGACGAGATTCGCAAGGTATTCGCGGCGACGCGCGAGGCCAAGCGGCGCGGGTACAAGGCCAGCCGGTTCAGCTTCAACACGGTGGGCGGGCGGTGCGAGGCGTGCGGCGGGCAGGGGCAGCAGAAGATCGAGATGAACTTCCTGCCGGACCTGTTCGTGCCGTGCAACGAATGCCGTGGCAAGCGGTTCGACCGCGCGATGTTGCAAGTGCGGTATCGCGAAAAGTCGATTGCCGACGTGCTCGATATGTCTGCCGAGGAAGCGGCGGCGTTCTTTGCAAACTTTTCGGCCATCGAGCGCGTGCTGGCGAGTTTGGTCGACGTGGGCTTGGGTTACTTGCCGATTGGGCAGGCGTCGACGACGCTGTCGGGCGGCGAGGCGCAGCGCGTGAAGCTGGCGACGGAGCTTGCCCGCACGGAGACGGGGAACACGCTTTATTTGCTCGATGAACCGACGACGGGATTGCACCTGGCCGATATCGAGCGGCTGTTGGCGGTGTTGCAGCGGCTGGTCGATCGAGGGAACACGGTGATCGTGATCGAGCATCATGCCGACGTGATTGCGGCGGCCGATTGGGTGATCGAGTTGGGGCCGGGGGGCGGGGCGAATGGAGGGCGAGTAGTTTTTGAGGGGATGTCGTGACGGAAGGTGATCCCTGGTTGTTTTGCAACCGGTGGCAACTAGAATTGAGGAGTCAATACGGTTTACTCCAATCTACGGTAGTTGTCGTAGTAGGCACAGCCGTCCTCAATGCAAAGGTTCTTGAATGCCGGATTTTAGCTCGCATTTGGCCATGCGCATCGCGGCTGCAGTTTCGGTCGTCGCATCGATTGCCACAACAGCGGAAGCGACGCCGACGTTTACTCCGCTGGGACATATTCCCAACGTTTCATATCTCAGCTACGCCTACGGCGTGTCGGCAGACGGAAGTATTGTTGTAGGAACCAGCCCGCCCGTTCCATTTCGCTGGTCCGACGCCGGTGGGATGGAAGCCTTGGGCAACTTGCCTTTGGGCGCGGCGTACGGCGAGGCGTACAACGTCTCTGCCGATGGAAGTGCCGTCGTTGGCAGGATTGTTAGCGCGTCCGGCACTGAGGCGTTTCGTTGGACGGAGGCGGGCGGAGTCTCGCTTCTGGGTGATTTGTCAATGTTTCTCACGCGTTCTGGCGCGAAGGCAGTATCCGAAGACGGAAGCGTTGTCGTGGGGAGTGGATTTTCCGGATCAAATGCCGAGGCATTTCGCTGGACGGAAGTTAACGGAATGGTAGGGCTAGGGGACTTGCAGGGCGGCGAGTCCGGGAGTGAAGCGTTTGACGTTTCCGATGATGGGAGCGTCGTTGTTGGTATCGGCCATAGCGCAATGGGGCCGGAAGCATTTCGCTGGACGCTAAATGGCAGTATGTCGGGCCTCGGCGACTTGCCCGGCGGTAACTTTCGTAGTGAAGCAAATGGAACGTCCGCGGATGGAGGCGTAATCGTCGGTCTCAGCCATTCTGCGTCGGGGTTCGAGGCGTTTCGCTGGACGGAATCTGGCGGCATGGTTGGCCTCGGCGACTTGCCCGGGGGCGGTTTTCTGAGCGCCGCGAAAGGCGTTTCCGCTGACGGAGGCGTTGTTGTTGGCCGAAGCGAAGGCGATTTTGGAGTGGAGGCATTTGTGTGGGACCGTGCAAACGGAATGCGAAGCCTCACTCAGCTACTCAACGAAGCGGGAGTGCTTCCAGTGGGTTGGACCCTTAGGGAAGCCACAGCCGTGAGCGCCGACGGCACGAAGATTGTTGGTTTCGGTAACAATCCCACCATCGGTTCCCAAGCCTGGCTCATTGACCTCGGAACTCCGATCCCCGAACCTTCGACGTTCCTATTAATGGCAATTGGTGCGACGGGTTTGGTCGCACGGCATCTAGCACGTTGGCGTCCATTTTTAGGTTGCCCGCCATCGTGGCGAGTTGCTCCATTCGTCGTAATCACTCGAACCAAACGCTGACCTCCTCAATCGACTTCCGCCGCAGGTCCGGAACCATCGCATCGAGCGCCGGATAGCCGATCGGCAGCAGGGCGAAGGGGCGTTCGTTTTCGCCGCGGTTGAGGATGCGGCTGAGGAACGCCATTGGGCTGGGCGTGTGCGTTAGCGTGGCGAGGCCGAGTTCGTGGATGGCGGCGATGAACATGCCGCAGGCGATGCCGGTGCTTTCGCGGACGTAGAAGTGCTTGATGGGTTGACCGTCGGCGGCGATGCCGTGCGTTCGCTCGAATAAGACGACGAGCCACGGGGCGACTTCGAGGAACGGTTTTCGCCAATCGGTGCCGAGCGGTTCGAGGGCCGCGAGCCATTCGGCGGACATGCGGCCGCCTTCGTAGGATTTGCGTTCCTCGGCTTCGGCGGCGATGCGGATTTCGCGTTTGATGGCCGGGTCGCTGACGGCGACGAACGTCCACGGCTGGCGATGGGCGCCGCTGGGGGCCGTGGAGGCGGTGCGGATGGCGATCTCGACGATCTCGCGGGGGACGGGGGCTGGCGAAAAGTCGCGGACGCTGCGGCGGGCGTTGTAGCGGTCGAACATCGCGCGGCCGCGCGAGAGCGTTTCGCCGGGGACGAGGCGGGACGGGGCGTAGGGGACGAAAGCGGCCGACATCTTTACGATCGCCTTGAGGAAGGACTGTCTTCAAGAGGGCCGGACACGGGCCACGATGGAGTTTTCGCGACCATCCGTTAGGGGTGCGGATCGGAGGATTTCGAAACGCGACGGATTTTATCGAAAAATCGATTGCGAAGCGCAGGTCGTTTGAATAGAGTAATAAGCGAGCTAGCCGTGCGGAACCCTTTTGCGCGGCGATGGTGATTGGTATCGAAGCGTCCCGTAGCGCGATATTGGTTCCGGCGGAAGGTCGGTGTCGTTTCGCCGTCTACTGGTGGAAGGAGAAGCTAATGAAGTCCTCGCTTACGCTTGTCGCCGCTGCGTTTTTCGCGCTCGTGGCGTCCGGCGAATCCTTGCTGGCCGTGACGATTCCGGTTTTCGACGGGTCGGGTCTTTCGGCCGAAGTCGAATTCACTTTGCCTGACGCGACGACGTTACAAGTTCGCGCGAAGAATACGTCGACGGGCGCTCCCGCCGGCTTCGATTCGGCGGATCAGATACTGACGAGCGTTTCTTGGGATTTTGGCGGAGCGACGAGCATCGTGGGCGGCTCGGTGGCGACTGGTCCGTCGAGTGCGTCGGTGAATTTCAGCGTTGCCGAGGTCGGCGCCAACGCGGATGTCAGCGGCGAATATGGCTTCGGCAACGGCGGAACGACTGGACTTCACGCCAACTTCGTTTCGGGCAACACGGCCGGCGCGACGCCGTTCGGCGGCGCGAATCTGGACGGCCCGATTGAATTGAACGGCCCTCAGGGAGGTCTGATCGCGAACCCCGCGGTTGTTTCATTGGGCGGTTTGGGCGCGATTCAAGATGCATGGATAGCGACCCTCACGTTGAGCAGCCCGATCGAGAATCTTGACTTTCTCGATAATGGAGTCATCGTCGAGTTCGGTTCCGACGCGGCGTTCTTGCCAGGCGTCCCCGGAGGCGGCGTTGTCCCGGAACCATCCGCGGCGGTCCTGGCGGCAATCGGATTCGCCGCGGTTTTCGCGAGAATGCGCGTGCGCGTCCGCCGGCGCTAGTGAGTTTTTTGGCGCCTGGTTTTCGATTCGCGCGCGTGCAAAGCGGCGTCGCGTCGCGTATTCTTAACGATCGTCGCTTCGATCGCGACCGACGATCGTCTGTTCTTCGGCATCGCGCTGCGTCGATGTCCGTGCGGCGGGAGCGGTACGCGGCGGAGCGCAGCGACAATTCGCGACGGTGCCGCGCGGCGTGCGCGGCCGGAATTTGGGATATTGGACGTCGTCCGACAAGCGGCGGACGATCTTGGTTCTCGACGTCGGCGCTCGCCGCCCAATCGACGTGTCGGGCCGCGTTCATCG
The DNA here is from genome assembly GCA_029259895.1 of Planctomycetota bacterium. GTDB lineage: Bacteria > Planctomycetota > Planctomycetia > Pirellulales > PLA5 > PLA5. Next base: position 11,313 of record JAJDEG010000114.1, on the reverse strand, counting down.
TGGAGCGACTGGTGATCTCCCCTCAATTGGTCTCCATTCAGGTTGGCGAGCCGCGCGAGCACGGCGATTCTTCGACGAGCAAACCGTCGCGCCGTCGTTGGACGACCGGCTTTTATAAGTCGTCCGTCGCGGGGCCGGTGGCGGTGGGTCGCGAGAATCTTGCCGGCGATCGGCAGGCCGATCTCGTCAGTCACGGCGGGATGGACAAGGCGGTCTGCGTTTACTCGTTCGATCATTATGCTTACTGGCGGGAAGCGCTTGAGGCGTCGGGCATCGCGGCGGACGCGATTTTGCCGGGGGCATTTGGGGAGAACTTCACCGTTGCAGGATTTGTCGAGGCGGACGTTTGTATTGGTGATGTTTGGCGCGTGGGCGGGCCGGGCCGGGAGATATCGGAGCGGGAGATAGGAGACAGTATGCAGGAGCGGGCGGAGGGCGGGACGGCTGGCGGGGGGCGAGCCGGTTTGCCGTCGGGGGCCGTGTTTGAGGTTTCGCAGCCGCGGCAGCCGTGTTGGAAGCTGGGGCGGCGGTGGGGCGTGAAGACGCTGGCGGCGCAGGTGATCGCGACCGGCAAGACGGGCTGGTACTTCCGCGTGGTCGAGGAGGGGGTCGTGACGGCGGGGATGGAGATGACGCTGGTGGAGCGTTTGTGCCCGACGTGGACGGTCGAGCGGGCGAATCGGGTGATGTATGGCGAGAAGGGGGATCGCGAGGCGGCGGCGCGATTGGCGGCGGTGGAGAGGTTGTCGGAGAGTTGGCGGCGGGAGTTGCAGGTGCGGTCCGGCGGTTGATGCTATGCGCGTTGCGTTGCGAAGGAGTGGTTATCCGCAGATGGCGCAGATTTTCGCCGATGTTGGGTCGAAGTGTTGGTTGGTGAGTTATTGGTTTTGGAGCGGGCGAGCGGGCTTGGCGAATGAACTACGGGTGGCGTTTGGAGGAGGCCTGCGGTCGGTTTGGATGGCACGGTCGGGAGACCTTGCCATAGCGCGAACTATTAAAACTCTCGGACCCGTCAGTTGCAAAGCGTACGCGTTACTTGCACGTTCCAATTCAGGTCTCGCCCTTCCTCGGCCGCCGTCAGGATGTGCCGAGCCGTCGTGTGTTCGGGGAAATGGCGTAAGACCTCGATCGTATCAGCGATCGCCGGTTCGGGACGCTCGGCCAACAAATGAGCGTTCGCGCGCAACAAGCGCCGATAGACGACGAGCTCTTCGTAGTTGATGACGTACCCGAAACGCCCGCTCGACGCATCCGTATCGCGATTCAAGATCGGCGATTGGATCTCTTTTCCTTCGGAATAGTTGGATTCTTGAAGGTCAACGAACTGCAACGATTTTGAAAGGTCGTCGATCGCCGCTTCCAGATTGCGGTTGTTGAGGTACGCCACGGCTCGGTATGCGTGGATGTGTGAAATCAACTCGCGCAAATACTTTCGGTCGACGTTGTCTTCGTGTTTCGCACGATCCAGTGCCGCAGTGAAGGAAGCGATCGCGCGCGGATAGTCGCGACCTACGAGTTCATCCAAGCCGACGTTGTAGAAGTCTGCCGCGGACCTGGGCAATTCAATCCACCAGATGAGCGCGAAGCCTAGCGTCGCGATGAGCGCCGCGCCGACGGCCGATTTGGCTATCGCCGTGTGGACAACGGTCGGCGCAGTCGTGGTGGGCGGGGCAGCCGCCGAAGTCGGCGACTCGAATGGAGCGAGTTTCGCATCCTGCCCAAATCGTTCGTCGCCCGACAGCGCGAACGTCGGGTCTCTTTCGCCGTTATGCGATGTGCCGCAATTCCAGCAGACCTGCATCGGAGCGTCGACCGTTTCGCCGCATGCTGAACACTGCCACTCGGATGCTCGTTTGAAGTTCGCCACAATTGCGGCCCTCATCGGCGCGTCACGTATCGCTGCTGGAGCGCCCGGTATTCGAGTCTCGTTGCGACGAGATTGCAGCGGGACTGGTTAACCTGCCTCGCTCCGAGGCACGTCACTACTCCCTTGGTCGACCAAATATCGATGCAGCCGTTCGAATTCTTCGTTGTTCGAAAAATGGACAATTATTTGACCACGTCCGCGGCGCCGGGCGGCTTCGCGGATTTCTATTTTTGTGCCGAGGGCCGCGCGGAGTTCTTGTTCGAGCGCGGCGATGTGGCTGCTGCGGGCCGTGCGGCGCGGTGACTTGTTTTTGGGCGAGGCTGCCGCGCTGCGCGGCACTTCCGTTTCACTAGCGTCGCCGGCGCTATCGACGCTGCCGGCGATAGCGTTGTCGGGCGTTGCTTCGCCGCCGAGGTGATGGCCGTCGATGCCGTGTCCGCGTTCGTCGTCGAGGCGGTGGATGATTTCGGTGACGATTTCTTCGACCGCGCGGACGCTGAGTTGTTCGTCGATGATGCGCCGGCTAAGCGCGATCTGTTCCGATTCGTCGCCGAGCGGCAGCAGCGCTCTGGCGTGGCTTTGCGAAATCAGTCCGTCGCGGATCGTTCGTTGGACTTCGTCGGGGAGCTCGAGCAGGCGAATAAGGTTTGCCACGGTCGAGCGGTCGATCTGCACGCGGGTGGCGAGCTCTTCTTTCGTGCAGCCGTACGTGTCGAGATAGCTCTGGAACGACGCGGCTTTTTCGAGTGGGTTGAGGTCTTTGCGCTGGACGTTTTCGACGATGGCGATTTCGGCGACTTGGCGGTCGTCGGCTTCGCGAATCCAGCACGGCATTTGGGCCCAACCGGCGAGGATCGCTGCGCGCAATCGGCGCTCGCCAGAGATGAGCTCAATGCGGCCTTCCTCGACGCGGCGGACGACGATCGGTTGGATGACGCCGTGTTGGCGGATGCTCTCGGCCAGTTCGTTGAGCTCGGACTCGTTGAAATCTTGTCGCGGCTGGAAGCGGTTCGGCGTGACGTCGTGGACGGAGATGAAGACGATGCCGTCGTCGCGCGTGCCGTCGATGGTGCCGCCGGCTTCGGTGGATTCGACTGCCTGACCGTCGCCGCTCTCGCCGTGGGCGGGATAGACTTGCGGTTCGACCGGTTCGGCTGTGCTTTGGTAGGACTGGCTTAGCAGGGCTTCGAGTCCGCGGCCGAGTCGTCGTTGTTCGCTCATGACTGGAGAACCTCCATACAAAGTTCGACGTAGGCCCTCGCGCCGCGGCTGCGCGGTGCGTAATCGAGGACCGGCTGGCCGTGGCTCGGAGCTTCCGAGACGGCCACGTCGCGGGGAATTACGGTGTGGAAAACAATGTCACCGAAGAACTCGCGGACGTCGGCATCGACTTCGCCGGTGAGTTCGAGGGCGGGATCGTACATGGTCAATAGAATGCCGCCGAATTTCAGGCGGCGCGATTGGTGAATGATCTTGCCGATGACCTGGATCATTTCGGTGAGGCCTTCCATCGCGAAGTATTCGCACTGGATCGGCATCAGCACTTCGTCGGAAATGGAGAGCGCGATTTCGGTGAGTCGGCCGAGCGACGGCGGGCAGTCGAACAGGGCGTAGTCGTAACTGGCCAGGCCGGCGGACATTTGGCGTTCCAACGTCACCGCGGCGACCGCATCGCCTTGGGCCAAGTAGGCGACGTCGCGGTAGGACTTGCTGCCGGGGAGAATATCGAGTCCGGCGACGGCCGTTTCGCAAACGGCGTCGCGGAGCGGCGCGCCGGTGGCCAGCGGATGGTCGGTGATCGGTTTGCGGCCCAAGCCGCTGGTCGCGTTGCACTGCGGATCGAGATCGACGAGCAGGGTGCGCGCACCGCCGCGGGCCAACGCCGCGGCGAGGTTGATCGCCGTCGTCGTTTTGCCGACGCCGCCTTTTTGATTGGCGATGGAGAAGGTGCGGGACATTGAGCCGAGGCTGGGGGTCGGGGACTGGGGGTTGGGTATCTGGGGTCGGGGAACACGGAACGGAGAGGGAGACAGGAGTTAGGAGACAGGAGTTGGTTGGAGCGTGCGTCCTGGCGAGTTTTCGTTGGTTGCGGCTTGGGATTGGGGTTGGGATTCTACTGGTTGTAGGGCTGCTTGCGGAATGCCTGTTTTCGGCCGCCCCACTTCGAGACCTTGCGAATTGTCGTGCTGGCGGTGCTAGCGGAAAATACTGTGCGTTTCACGTGAAACGCGCCGGCGGACGAGTCTGCTCAATCGCGCGTTTCACGTGAAACGTTGTTATCGACCGACGATGAGAACCGACGGGGAGAATCGACGAGGAGATGCGATGGCGACCGTTTTGAAACCGGTGGACACGAAGAAGGTTGCCCGCCGCACGCTGCACTTCAATTCGCTCGATGAGGTGCTTGCCGAGGCGGAACGGCTGGTAGCTGGCTCGCCTAGGATGCTCGGCAATTGGTCGCTCGGCCAGACGTTGGTTCATCTGGCTAGAGGGCTGGATATGGCGGTCGAGCCGGCGCCGTTTCGCGCGCCCTGGTACGTGCGCCTGGTCGGGCCTTGGCTTAAGACGCGGTTTCTTACGAAGCCGATGTCGGCGGGGTTCAAGCTGCCCAACGATGCGGCGAGCGATTTTCTGGTGGGCCTCTCTTCGTTCGACCCACCCTACGGCGCTGCGACGCTACGGTGCCAGACCCCGCGCGTTTCACGGGAAACGCCCACGGGTACTGGCGATCGGCCGGTTCTTGGTGGCGCGTTGTAACAATCGCGGCGGGATCGCGCTTAGAATGGTAGCCGCGTCGTTACGCCGCCCGTTTCGCCTGGCGGCCGCGTTGCTGCGTGAAGCTTGTTGCCGCCTGAATGGAGATCGCGATTATGTCCGACTCGACCGCGCCGCTTGACATCACGACCTGGTTCGTCGGCCAGCTCAAGACGAACGGAAAGACCTCCAAGGCGAAGGGGACGATGACGCTGGGCCAGAAACTCGGCACGCTCGGCGGGTTGGTGTCGCACGAGATGGGCAAGCTCATGTGGTTCAAGCGGCAGGTGCAGGCGCGGGGGCCTTGGGACTTCAAGACCAACTATCTGAAGAACTATCGAACGGCGGGCGTGATCGTTTCCGGCACGCACTACCGCTACGACATGCCGGGCAATTTTCATTACGGCTTCGTCGGTGCGGCGGCCGGCTTAGCCGACACGGTGCTCGAACTCGGCGCGGGCCAGGCCCAAGTCCGTTCGAACACCTCGAAGCCGGAGTATTGGTGTACCAGCTTCGACGACCCGGAAGATAATGCCTATGTGAAGCTGGGGATCGCGCTGTACAAGGCGAAGGGGCTTTCGGTGACGGCGGCCGACGTCGACAAGTTTCTCAAGAAGTTCAAACTGACCACGTGCGGCAAGCCTAATTGGCTGGTGAAGAAGGCGATCGAACAGATGTTTCCGGCGGGGAAGTGAGGCGGTTGTGGGCCGCTGTCCTGACCAATCGTCGACGCCGTTTCACGTGAAACGCGCGGTTTTCGCGACGACGTTGACGTTGTCGTTGAAGTTGTCGAACGGTCGTCTAAGAGGCCGGCGGGTTGTTCGCTCGCCACCGGGCGACGACTTGCTGCGGCGTGGCTGTGCCCGTGGTGCCGAGTTGTTGGATCGTGATTGAGGCGACGAGGTTGCCGATGGCGGCGGCTTCGACTTCGGTCGCGCCGCAGAGCAACGCGGCGACGATGCCGGCGGTGGCGCTGTCGCCGGCGCCGACGATGTCGATCTGGCTGCGGACGGGCGGGGCGGGGACGATGGTCGTGTCGCACCCGGCGTGAGATGGCTCGTCGCGTAGGTCCGGCACTCCTGTGCCTGACGGCGTTTGACGTGGACTGCCGTGGGATGAACCCTCGTTACCCGATCTGTCAGGCACGGGGGTGCCTGACCTACCGGCGGGCGTCGCTACGAGGATGCCGCGCTGGGCGAGCGTGCAGAACACCGGGCGGCCGGTGCGTTGGGTCATGGCGGCGACCGCCTGTTGCAACAGCGCGTCGTTGTCGTCGTCAATCGCCGGAACGGTGCCGATCGACGAGAGGCACTCCGCGCGGTTTGGCTTGAGCGTGCCGAAGTCGAACTCGCTCATGTGAGCGCGGCTGTCGACGAAGATGAGCCGGCTGGGTTGTTCGGCGGCGAGCGTTCGCAAGTAACTCCGCACCTGCGGCGAGACGACGCCCCAGCCGGATTCGACGACCTGGTCGCAGACGATCAGGCCGTCGCATTCGTCGAATGCGTCGCGGAGTCGGCCGCGCAATTGTTCGCGAGTGGCGTCGGCGATTGGTCCGCGGGTGCGGACGTCTAGCCGGTTCAACTCGCGATAGGCCGCGCCGCGTTCTTGCGACGACGAACTTGCGACCGGCTGCATCGGTTTGGTGTACGTCGGCGTGAGGCGGGCGGGATCGCGAATCACGTGCCGCGGATCGACCGGCAGGCGGGCCAGTTCCCGCATCAGATCGTCGCCGTGGCCGTCGTTGCCGATGACGGTGATGGGTACGAGCCGGCCGGTGCCCAACGCCGCGAGGTTGTTCATTACCGTGCCGACGACGCCCGGCGAGTTGCGGACGCGCGAGACTTGATAGGCTTCGAGTCCGGTCTCGATCGACATCTCGCACACGCCGGATTCGATGTCGAGATAGCGGTCGAGGTACAAGTCGCCGACGAGGGCGATACGCAGATCGCCGAAGCCGCGGAGCAGCGATTCAAGTCGGGCGAGCGAGAGCATTGATGCAGACGAGGGGCTTTAGGTGGTTGGTGGTGAGCGATTGCGTGGTCGTCGCTCACCGCCGGTTGCGGTTGCGTAATTCGTGGCGGCTGCCGACTAGGCAAATGCTGCCGACGAACGGAGCGTCGTTTATCGTTCCGTTTATGCCGTGCCGATTCTACAGGTAATGCAATCCGGCACGTCCGAGGGGCAGGTTGGTCTCACCGAAGCTCGCGGTGTTCTATCGCCGCAGCGATGCATCCTTGCGCCTTCACGCGAGCATTCTAGATCGAAGTAAACGTATCTGCAAAAGTACGACTGGCGACGTCGGCCCACTCCAAAACCGATTCCCAACACGTCGCAAGTTGCGCTACTAAAAAGTCCAAGGAAGGACGACACGATGGCCTTTTTTTTTTGGCGGAGTTTCCGCCCGCGGCTCGAGGTGCGCCCGGACCCATGCCGGGCTACGCTGGATGCGGCGAGTGCTCGGCGGTTGTGCGCTTAGCGGCGCGATGCTCCTCTCGGCCGACGTCGCCGTGGCCCAGGTTCCCGGCGATTCGTTGGTGCTCGAGGGCGACTTCATTCGCACCGGCGTGAGCAACAACGGCACGCTCGGCGTCGGCGGCAGCACCAGTCCCGGATTCATCTTCGATTCGACGGGCACGCGGACGTTCAATTCGTCCAACGACTATCTGACGCCCGGGATTCCGTACGAAGGTTTTTCTGTTCGCTACACGGGTTCGGGCGGCGTCATCTCGAACAATAACAATGGGAACACAGCCGGCATCGGACCCGCGACAGCGCCGGTGGTGGTCAGTTCCGGCGTGTCCGGCTTCGACAATTCGGTGTCGTGGGCCGGCTCGATTTCCGGCGTGCTCAACATGACGCACGTTTACGGTCTCAACAACGACGGACGCCGCGTCGAGATCACCACGACGATATCCGCCCTCACCGATCTGAACGGACTGAGGTACGCCCGCTGGATCAATCCCGATTCGGGCGGTTCCTCGTCGATCAACACACGGGGCAACTCGGCGCTCGGCCTGGCGGCGAACGATTGGGTGAACTCCGAAAGCGAGACCAACGGCGCCACGCTCGGTCTTTTTTCCAATTCCGCCGTCGCGCACAACACGGCAATTGTCGCCTTCCCGTGGAGCACGGATCCCGACGTTTACGTCGCCGGTTCGGCCGATACGGTTGGCGACCACTCAATCGGTTTGGCCTTCGACATCGGCACGTTGCTCAACGGCCAAAGCATCGAATTGATCTATTGGTACGCCGTGGCGGCCAGCGTCGACGACTTTGATTTCGGCAACGGTTTTTTGGCGAAGGCCAAGACGTTCAATCAGTTCGCAGTCGCAAACTTCCTCGACGGCCAAGGCAGCCATCCCGACCTCGACTTCCAAGACGTTCTCACCGAACTCCGCTCGCTCGACGATCCGGAGCTCTTGGCAGCGCTCGACTCGATAAGTGGCTCGGTCTACGGTACGCTGCCGGCTGCGAATTTTCAGCACACGTCGTACTACCTGTCACAAATCGCGTCGCGGCTGCGGAATAAAATGGTGCCCTACGGTTCGCCGCTCTATGGCGACTTTGCTGCGAACACGTCCGCCAGCCAATCGCGGGCCGCTGAAACCACTTCGAGCGAAGTGGCGCTCGTAAGCTATGCCGCCGGAGAAGGATCGTCCGCTGCCGACGAGGGCGCGGCCGGTTGTTCGTCGTGCGACTGCTTGCCCTGCTGCGGCTGCTCGCAGTGGAGCGGGTGGATCACTGGCTATGGTCTCGGCGGCGATGCGCAAAGCGACGGCAACGCGGACGGATTCCGCTACGGTCTTGGCGGAACGCAGTTTGGCCTCGAAAAACAGGTTTCCGACTGCACTACGCTCGGTCTCTGGGGCAACATGGCCTGGAGCAACGTTCGCGGCGACGTGCTCGACGAAAACGCCGACATCGAAAACTATCACTTCGGCGCGCACTTCACGTCGCTTGACGGCGAGGCCTATTGGATCGCCATCGCCGGGGCGGGCTACGACCACTACGACGTTCGCCGCCACACGAACGTCCTCGCCCCCGTCACCGCCGAAGGCACGATGAACGGCTGGCAAGCGAACGCCTACGTCGAACGCGGTCTCACGTTCTGTCACAACGGTTGGAATGTGCAGCCGTACGCCGCGCTGCAATACATCTATCTCCGCCAGAACGATCTCGTCGAAACGGGAGCGGGCGTGCTCAATCTCGACGTCGAAGATGTGGACGCCCACTCGATGCGCGGCATTCTCGGCGGCCGATTTTCCAAGACGGTCTGTACCAACGGCGGCCGCATGCTCACGCCGGAATTCCGCGCCGCGTGGATGCACGAGTTCCTCGACACGAACCAGGTGGTCAATTCGGGCTTGGCTGGTATCGGCGGCGCGGGCTTCGCCGTTCGCGGCGTCGACCTCGGCCGCGATTGGGCCACGGTCGGCACCGGATTTAATCTGCACCTAAACAGTTCGACGCGACTGTTTGCCGGCTACGATTTGCAGTTCAACAGCAACCAAACGTTCCACGTCGGCAGCGGCGGCGTGGAGTTCGTTTGGTGATGCGGTAGGTCAGGTCTAGCGGCAATGTGCTTTACCCTAGCGATTGAATTCAGACCGCGCCGGCCTGACAGAACCGATTCGCGACCGGCGATTCTGTCAGGCCGGCGCGGGCTGAATATTTCGAGAATCGTAATGCCCAACGTCGCTTGACCTGACCAACGCGACGACTGGTAGAATCTTGGTCGAGAGAGGGTAGATCACGATGCCGGGAAGAATCGTACACGAAGGCTGGGGATTATTTGAGTACCCGTTGCCGATCGAAGCTGTTCCGGAAGAGATGGACGCGGCTTGGGATTCATGGATTGCCGCTTATGTCGCCAAGGAACGACACGAGATTGCGCCGCTGATCGAACGACGGTTTCGCGCGTGCAGCGCCGGCTTGCGACCGTTCGCCGAACGCGTGTTGCAATTCATACCGGCAAGCATCGTTGTCTTTGAAGGTGTGCCACACGTGCGCCTCGCGAATCCGAACTTCGACCGCCGGTTCATCAGCATCGCGCCTGAGTTAAGCTTCGAAACAGTTTGCGAATCGCTCGCCCCGTATTCCTTTGCCGAACATTCTCTGCTCGTCGAATACTTCGCGATCTTCGGCGACACAAACGAGCGTTCGCCAGGCGGCGATATCTGCATTCCCGGCAAGCGCGAGCGCGGCGGCATCGTCATCGAGCCCGCGGCAGTCGACTTCGACGCTGGCTTGGAATACTGTACCGATGCGGAAGTGAACGAACGACAGCGCAACTTCGTTCGCTGGCACGACGGCGTCCAAGTCCTCGACGGCGGCGACGGGTTGTACTGGCACTTGGGTCGCGACGGTTCCGTCTGCGAGCACGAATGCGGCGAATCGGACGTCGGCGGATTGTTCGACTCACTTCAAGATATGATTGACGCCCTCGTCGTAGCGAGCACGGACGAACTGTTGTTCGAGGGCGCGTATGTCGGCCTGCCAGGAAAACGCATGCCGCATGAATGACAGGCCGGTGGGTCAAGCCGAGCGGCCAATCGACTCGACCATCGTACACGAACGCAACTCGCGCCGGCCTGACGGTGTGGACGGTCCGGCGGCGAGCCTGTCAGGTCGGCGCGGGCGATGTCGTTCGAGCATGTCGGCGTCCAACGCCGCTTGACCTGACCTACGGCCGTTCGTCACTCCACCTCCCGAAAAACAACTTCGTACTTCTCCTTCACCTCGCCCGTCGGCAGCGGCACGAGGACGAAATCATCCGTAAAGATCGGCTTCAATTCCGCGCCGCTTTCGATCTTCGCCTTACCGATTCGTCGCGGGAGTAGCGCGATGGTTGGGCGGCCGCCGCGCTGGGAACCGTTTTTGTTGACCGTCTTGAACGTGTCGGCGTTGGCCTTCGGCGTGATCGTGAGCGTCCACTTGCCGTCGTTTTCGGTCAAACTCTGTTCCCAGCGGAGCGGCCCCGGCGCGAGCCTAGCGTCCCACGCCGGGTCGCCGTAGAACGCCAGCACGTCGCGGTCGTGCAGCAGGCCCGCCGCGTCGCCGCGGCCGCGGGTCTTGCCTGGCTCGGGGTTCTCGCGGGCGACTTCGGGGAACTCGGTTTCGAGCCGGTGGAGCAAGGCCTGTTGATTGGCAAAGAACGCCTGGGCCATGTTGAAGCGGCCGGGCTGTTCGACGTAGTAATCGAGCATGCCCCAGCCCGCGTAGCCGTACCATGTGAGGACGGTGTAGCCGGCCATCTGACGCACGCCGGCCGAGTTCATCCATGCCAGGGCCATCGCGTCGGGCGAGTCGATGTGGCCCATCAAACAGTTGCCGACGGCGAGATAGACTTTGGGATTGTCGGAGCGGATCTCGAACGGCTCGGTGTTGGTCGGGTCAGCGGCCGTCGGGTGGCCGAACAGCTTGCCGGCCTTCGAGCGGAAGGAGCCGTTGCGATAGGCGAATCCGATCTGCCAATCGCGCTGCGTGGCGTGGCCGGAGGTGATGAACAGATCGGCGCGATAATCCGACAGCGTTGCCGTCAATGCGCGCGTTGTGTCGTCGGGTCCGCGCTCTTCGACTGCCGCGCCACCGGGCAGCTTACGCACCATGCGGTTCTTCTTCAGCTCGCAATACCATAGGCCTTCAGTGCAGGCGGCCAAAGAGATGTCGGTGCCCGCGGCGACTTTCTTTAC
>JAJDEG010000113.1 GCA_029259895.1 Planctomycetota bacterium | reverse complement strand
CTTCCACAGGAAGAGCGCGGGCATGAGCGTGAGCGAAACGCCGGCGATGGCCAGACCGTACCACGTGGCCTGTGGCGGTTCGGCGGCGAGGAGGTCCGAACCGGCATCGAAGAAGATGTAGCCGGCCAGCAGGAAGTACGTGATCGAAACGGCCCGCAGCGCGCGGCGTTCGGCGGCTTCTTCGTCGTGCGCGGAAAGGTCGGCGTGGGCCGCGCGAAATCGCCACAGCATGACCGTGGCGGAGAGCGATTCGATGAAGCTATCCAGCCCGAAGCCGACTAGCGCGGCGCTGCCGGCATATCCGCCGGCGGTGACGGCGAGGATGCCTTCGGCGACGTTGTAGAGAACGGTGACCCACGAGAGCAGCAACACGCGTCGCCGGGCGGCTAGGCGATCGAACGCTGGCGGTTCGCTCGTAATCTCGGCGGGCGGAAGAACGGACGTCAAAGAATCAGCCTGTTGCGTGGTTTGCGATCGCACGATGCGATTGGATTCAAGTATCCTTCCGATTCAAATTCGCATCGTACTCGTTCAATCCTTGCCCTTATGCTCGACGCGCTTCCAATACTTCTCGAATGCTCCGGGCTTGTAGAAGTCTGGGCTGTTTTCGAGGTCGTGACACTTGACGCACGTACGCTCGGCGACGTCGAGCTTGAGGATCATTTCGGATCGCACGCGCAGTCGCGTTGCGTCGTCGGCGTCGCCTTCTTCGGCGGCGACGTGTTTGGAGCCTGGGCCGTGGCAATTTTCGCAGCCCGAGCCGGTGAGGTGCGGCGTTGCCGTTTTCGCCAAGCCGAGAAATCCGGACGCGTAGGGGACGAATTTTTGCGGCTCCCAGCCGGTGACGTGACAGCTAAGACATTCGGCGTCGAAATGGCGGGCGATCTCGGATCGTTCAGGCGGATGGACCAAACTTTCCGTGGCGTGAGCGTGCGGCGTCTTCTCCCAGATTTCAAAGGCCGTCGAATGGCATTCGCCGCATTTGTGCGAACCGACGAATTGCCGGCGACCAGTGTCGTCGATGGGTTTGATTCCGTAAGCGTCGAGGCCCATCTCCCAGGCGTTCTGCAGTTCCTGTTGATAGGCGGCCATGATCTTGACGATTTTCGGCGAGTCCTCGAAGCGGTCGTCGAGCGGGACGAGTTGATAGCGGAATCGCACGCCGGCGGCGGTCTTGTAGAGCCCGACGACTCCGGCGTAGATGCCCTTACGGCCGACCTCGACCAGGAGCGCGCCGTGTTTCAACTGTTTGGGCCGCCGCAGCGGTTCGTCGGCTCCGCCGGAGGTGACGACGATGCCGAATTTGGGAAACTTCGCGGCGAGTTCTTCGGTTTCCTTCATCGAGCCGTGGACGAGGAGCACTTGGATGTCGCACTTCGCGGCGGTGAGGGACTTGCCGACTTCGGCGAGGGATTCGGTCGCCGGCTTGAACTTGATTTCTTCGCCAGCCACTTCCTTCTGCGCCGAGTCCGTCAGCACCGACGTGACGCCGATTTTCATTCCGCCGGACTCGATGGTGCGAAAGAACGGCAGCGCCGATTCGTCGAACGCGAACAGGCCGACGTTGGCCGAAACGAACGGAGTCGGTGCGTCGCCGGCACCGACGACGGCGGTGTAGAGTTCGCCGGCCGAAAGCCGCAAGTCGGCCGGGCCGAACGCGACGGCGCGATACTTCATCGCACGATAAGCGTCGACCATGCGATGAAACTTGATTTCGGCCTGGCGACCGGTGTGCTTAACGCTTTGGCCGACGTCGATCGGCAATGCTTCGCACTTCCAGTCGGCGGCGATTTGCTCGATGAGCGTGTGCCGCCGCATCAAGCCGCCTTTTTGGTTGGTGAGGCCGGTGCAGCCGCACGGTTCGATGTGGCCTTCGAGCATGCCGCTGATGACGAGCGCGGCGGATGGTGCTTCCCAGCCGACGAAGAGTTCCTCGCGGCGCTGCGTCGTGGCGACGTCTTTCGTTGCGTCGCTCTTCGCGGCATCGCTTTGGGCTGCATCTTCCGCGATCGCGCGTCCGGCGGCGGCTCCCGGCTGCCAGCCAATTGCTGCTGCGATCAAGAGGGCGAAGACCGCGGCAATCGCGGCAAATTCGATCCGTCGTCGTGTACCAGTCACTTTCTCAACCCTCCTTGGGCGAAATCAGTTTTCGTTGCTAGCCGTTGCTTTGCGCTGTTGGCACTTTCGTATACGCGATTTATTTGGCTTCTTGCTGCGTCGCGACGGAAAACTTCACTTCAATTTCAACTCGTTCGACAGTTCCGTGCCCCGTTGCCACGACGATGCGCCCGGTCTTTTCCGCAAGGTTCGTCGCGTTGTTTTGCTCGTCGAGCGGCCCTAGCCGAACGGTTAGCGGCCAACGCCGGCTGCCGTCATCGCTGGCGGCGAGCGCCGGTCCGATTTCCGCTGCTAGCTCCGCCGGCGTCGCCTGGGCAACATTCGGCGCTGGCGCGTCGCTGGACATTGCGAAAACGACCAGCGTCAGTTTCCGCTCGACGCCCCGGCTTGGATCGATCCTTCCTAGGTTCAGGACGTTCGTCCGGCGGCTGTAGCCCGGCCCGGTTACGTATGCGTCGGGACCGATTTCCCCCACTAGCGACACAGCCACCGGGACCACTTCGGCGAGGTTCGTTCGCAGGCGGATTGTCTGGTGAAACGGCCCATCTGGCAACCCAGGTTTTAGCGTTACCGAGAGCCGCAGACCGCCGCTCGCTCCCGTTTCGCCAAGTTCGCTGGCCGGCAACGGAACGATTTGCACGTCAAAGAATTTGGCCGTCGTGGCATCGTCGAAATTCGTGGCGGCGATGGCAAGAGGGTCGCGGTCACCGGTCGGATTTTCTGCGTCCGCCGCTCGATACGAAAGAATGGAGGTCGAGAGCGTACGCGTCTGGCTGGCGGCCACGGTGCCGAATGAGAGTACGGGCGATTGGACCGCTACGGGCGCGGCTAGTTCTCCTTCGACGACGAGCGTCACACTCGGCTGGTCCTGGTCGTTCGTGTCGATTGCCGTCCACTGGCGATAGGGTTCGCCGGGACGCGCTTTGGCCGGCGCGTTCCATTCGAGCATCACTTCGGCGGTTTCGCCCGGCGGGATTGGGCGGTCGGCCAAATTCGCGATGGTACAGATGCAACTCGACTCTCGCTCGGCGAGTACGAGCGGGAAGTCTCCTTCGTTCGTCACGCGGAAGACATGGCGCATCGTGCGACCGACTTCGAGCTTGCCGAACTCGTATCGCAGCGAATCGAACGCCGCCTTGGCTTGCCGGCCTTCGGGCACCACCCAATAGTCCGGCTCGTCGTCGGTGGGAAAATCGAAGGCGCTCAATGGCCCCGCGGCATCGAACGCACCGACGTCCCACCAGGCGCGGGCAGCGCCGAGCGAGACACCGGCCACGATCGCCAGAATCAGAATCCGCCACACAGAAACGTTCCAAGTTTGAGGCTTTGGGAAGCGAGAAGAGTCGTCGCGCGACTCACATTTGCCATTCTATCGCCGCCGGGCATCGCGGCCAAAGCAGGAAACGGCTTTTCGTGAGCTGCGATTTGGGGCAGAATCACGTTTTTCTCGCCCACGAAACGGACATTTCTTATGCCCAATGCTGTCGATCAACTGGACGTGATTGCCGTTGGCGCTCATCCCGACGACGTGGAGATTGGCGTGGGGGGGACGCTGGCGGCGCTGGTGCGTCAGGGGTATCGGGTTGGGATCGTCGATCTGACGGATGGCGAACCGACGCCCGGTTCGCCGGGGCCGGACGTTCGGCTGGCCGAAGCGGCGGCCGCGGCACGGGCGCTGGGCGTGCAGTATCGGCGGACGCTCGACTTGCCGAATCGGCGGTTGTTCGACACTTTCGAGGCCCGCGTCGCGCTGGCAAAAGAGTTTCGCCGTTTTCGGCCACGATTGGTAATTGGACTGGGCGAAAAAACGCCGCTGGCGTCGCCGGACCATTGGCAAACGGTGCAAATCGTCGACGCGGCGGTGTTTTACGCCAGGCTAACCAAGTGGGACGAACAGTTCGACGACCTGCCGCCGCATGTGATCTCGGCGCAGCTTTACTACACGCTGCTGGCGACTTCGCCGGCACCGCTGGCCGGATTGGCACACTTTGTTTCGGATATTTCCGAGACACTCGACGCCAAGCTTGCGTCGGTGCGCTGTTATGCGACGCAATTTCCGCCGGCGAAAGAGCATGTCTTTACGCGGATTCGGGCGATGGCGGAGCAGCACGGCGTCGCCGCCGGATTCGCGGCCGGTGAGCTGCTGGCCAGCCCGCGGATTCTCGGCACTCGCGATGTGATGCAGTCGGTATTCGGTTGAGCGAATTGTGCTGGCGGAACGTGCCAATTCGCGTGCAAGGAATAAACCGCCGGCGGCTGCCGATACACCAAGTGAGAACGTGCGCGCGAGGCATCGACCAATTTGGCTCGTCGGAAAAGATGCGGCCGGGGGGCTGCGACGGCCGCCCGATCGGTCATAAAGCGTTTCCCTCCAAGGGTTTGACAAAATTGGCCGCGCGGCCGATGATGCGCCCTAACCGGTCCAGACGGTACAGTTTTGCGGGGGAAACTCGCGAAGAACGCGGAACTATTCCCATCGCCCCCGCGTCGATACTAGCGGAACAGGTCGTGGTAGACGATTTTCAACTTATCGACGAAACGCTCGGTGGCCGACCGTCTGCGTTTGGCGACTTGGTCTTGCGCTATCAAGACCGGTTGTACAACACGCTGGTCCACGTCACGGGGTCCGTCGAAGACGCACGCGACTTGGTGCAAGAGGCGTTCGTCCAAGCGCTCGTCAAGTTGGGTTCGTTCAAACGCAACAGCGCGTTTTATACGTGGCTGTACCGAATCGCCCTGAACCTTGCCATTAGCCGACGGCGGCGGCGTAAGCCGACCGCGTCGGTCGATGAAATCCGCCACGCCAGCGGAGACGAACCCGTGGGCCGCGACGACGCGCCGGCCGACCGCATCGAACGACACGAACGAGCCGAACAAGTGCAAGCGGCGCTGGGGCGGCTTAGCGAAGAACATCGCGGCGTCCTCGTACTCCGCGAGATCGACGGATACTGTTACGAAGAGATCGCCGAAATGCTCGACGTGCCGGTGGGAACGGTTCGCAGCCGTCTTCACCGGGCGCGGCTTATGTTGCGCGACGAATTGAAAGAAGTGCTCCAGGAAGATTACCGCTAACACGATCTTCGCAGAACGCGAATCCAACACGCACGTGAATTGAGTGCGCGATATGAACGAAAAGTTTACCGACGAACGAATCAGCGCCTATCTCGACGACGAACTATCCGCCGACGAGCGCGGTGCCGTCGAACGCGAGCTAGCCGATAACGCCGACCTGCGTCAAGCAGTGGACGAGCTGCGCGCTTTGCGCGTGGGACTCCAATCGCTGCCGCGGTATCGCATGGAAACGAACATCGCCGAGCGCGTGTTGGAACTTGCGGAGCGCGAAGTCCTGACGCGAAGCGGAAGCGACGAAGACGCCAGCGTCGCGGAGAACGACGGTCGGCCGCAACCGGTACGCCGATCGTCGGCACCCAACGCGAGCCGCGAAGCGACGTTTTCCTGGCGCAACCTTGCCTGGTCGGCGACGGCGGCCGGCGTCGCGGCGCTGTTGACGAACTACTACCACGTCAGCAATCGGGCCGACGAGCGAGCCGACAACGCCGTCGCTTCGGCTGGCGACACGGCGGAGCAATCGCAAGAAAAAGCAGCTAAGCGGACCGATGCGCCAAAAGGGCCGGCCTCGTCCTCGGCGGCTGGTGGCATCAATGCATTTCGGGATGAACGGGGGATGCCTGCCGATGCCGGCCCGGATCGCGGGCCGATGGCGGATGCCCTGGCCGCGGATGCGCCCAGCGCGGCGGAGCGACAAGAGCACGCTCCTGCTCCGCCAAGTGATGCAGGCGACGGCGCTGCAGGCGACAGCAGAGTTGACGACAGCGTTGCAGACGACAGTGGCGTTGACGCTGCGGCCCCCGATCGGGCCGCACATGCCGATCGAGCTATGGAAAAACGAGCCTTCGGCGGAGAGCGGCCGGGTGCCGCCGCTGCCGATGATGTCGCGGCGGCTGCCGAGTCGTTGGCGAATCCTGGGGGCAACGCGAGCCGCGGTCAAGCGGGCGGCGGTCAATACCGTGGCCGTGGCT
>JAJDEG010000112.1 GCA_029259895.1 Planctomycetota bacterium | reverse complement strand
GGCACCGCTCCGATCGCTCACGTCGATCAAAAATTTCTTCAAATGCGGCACGGTCCAGGTGACGTTATTCTCGTCGACGGTGTAGCCGAACACACTGGCTTGCGACGGCCAACTGTACAGGATCGGCGCGCCGTCGAATTTCAAGTCGTGCGCAATTTGCGCCGTTCTGCGCGCGGCATTCTCAAAGGAAACGTTGTAACCGTGAATGAACACAAAGGCTTCATGTCGCTCGGATTCGTCCACAAGTTCACGCAGTTCGCCGTAGAATTGATCCTCGACCTTAGGCTCGAGATTCAACAAGACCACGTGTTTTTCCTTGTCCTCGCGAACTTCCAACTTCAGAATCGAGGGCGCTTCGACTTCCCCAAGCCGATGATCCTTGGGAATGCTGACCTCGCAGACTCCCAATTGCAAGTCGCCTCGCTTGCCGCCGAACTTGAGGGCGACTTGTCCGTCGCCCGTGCTTTTGATCGTCGTCAGCACCGACTGGCCGAACAAGAACAACGAGACGATCAAGCCAACAGCGCCGATTCCAAATGCGAGTTTGCGACGTGAACTGAAGAAGGCCAATCCGCCCAGCGCCAACGTAGCGCCAAAAGCGACCAGCGCGTTTTGATAGCCTCCTAAACTGTTCGCGGTGTCATCCGCGGCGATGATGGGTTCGCGGTCGGTTCCGTAAAACACCTTCACGACGGAGTGATTGTCGCGAGGCTCTTCCGTTAACGCGGTGGCACGGTCCGGTTGGCCGATTGCCGCCGGGCCGGACTCGACCGAAGGTTCGTCCATCGCCATGCTTGCCGCGGGCTCGAATTCGGCACGAGGCGGAAACGAGGTAACCGCCTTGGGCGTGACAAATTCATCCTTCCTTGGCGGCACCGTATTGTTGATTCGCGGAGTTGAAGTTGCGTTGTTGACGGAGGGCGAAATCGATTTGGGCTCGGCACGCAGCGCCGTGGTTTTACGCGGCACCATGGATGCACGAGGACGTTCGGTTTCCGCCCGACGCTCCGGGGAAAACGACGAACGCAGCGAGTCGCTTGGGGAGAACCCGGAAAATATCGAATCAGCATCGGCCGGGGCGAAGGAATTGGGCCGGTTCGTTTTTGGCTGGGAGGTTGTTGGGCGAGAGAATGTTGGTTGCGGCGTGGCGGTGGAGGGATCTTCGATCAAATCAGGAACAAAACTGGGTGCGGCCTTCACGGGAGGCGGCCGTGTGATCGCTTGCGCGTCGAACGGGTTTTTTGGCGGCGTGGTGGAATCGATGAGCCGATCGGGCACGGCGAACTGGTTGTCGTTAATCGTCGTGGCCGGTGATTGGCTGAATGGACCATCAATGTCGGCGGTTTCCACCGTAGTCGGCGATTGCGCGACCGCCGCGCCTGCCGCGTCCTTTTCTGGTGACGTAACCTCATCGTCGACTTGGCTACCACCGCATCCCGAAAAAAAACATGCAACCAATAGAGCAACCAGCGTGACCTTTTTCATGGTTCTTCCTCGGGCGGGCGTGGACCGCGGATAATCGAGTACGAGAGCCGTGAGAGGCATGCTCGCTTGGAATTCAAGAGTGGAGAGTGGCGCGGATAATAGCTGAGCATCGCCCGCTAGCTAAAGAGCAGTTCTGGAGGCGAATTTTCCTCGTCCGCGCGCAGCTAGCAGACGTGTCGCGGCGCGTCGCTACGTTATCGCGATGAGGGGAAGTTATCGTGATGAGGGGAAACCGGGCAAGGCGAACCGTTTCGCGGGATGCTGGATTAGTCGATATCCACGCGTTCCTCTTTGCCACTCCACCACCACCAGCAGCCGTGACGGAAGTCCCACGCTCGGTCTTTCTTGCCCGCTCCGCTGAAGTTGTAGAAGAACAGGTCTCGACCGCGACTGCCGATTAGTAGATCGTACTCGTTATCGTCGTGGACCGTGGTGTCGTCCAACAGGATGTCCAAGCCGGCCAGACTACCGCCTCCGCCCGTGATGTTGGCCACTCGCGTGGCGTAGTCCGACGCGCTGGACCATTCGGCCAACAGCGCCTCTAGCGCCGCCTCGTTGGCGTCATAGTCAGTGAAGCCGGCGATCAGAATGTCGTCGCCATGACTTCCTCGGATGTAGTCGCGGCCGCGGCCGCCGATTAACAAGTCGCGACCATGGCCACCGTCGATCCAGTCGTTGCCGTCGCCGCCGACCACGATGTCGTTGCCGCTGCCGGCGCTGACGTCGTCCTTGCCGGCTCCCGCCAAGATCACGTCGTTGCCCCCACCGCCGCCCAGCCAATCGTTGCCGCTGCCGCTGACGATCAGGTCGTCGCCCTCGCCGGCCCAGACCTTGTTGCGTCCGTCGCCGGCGTGGATCGTGTCGTCGCCCCAACTGGCGACGATGTAATCGTTGCCGTCTCCAGTCGTGATCGTGTCGTTGCCCGAGCCACTGAAGATACGATTGTCGCCCTCGGTATCCACGATCGTGTCATCACCGCCGCGGCTCGAGATATAGTCCCGGCCTTCCCCGCCGTCGATGAAGTCATCGCCGTGGGTGCCGGAGATCCAGTCGTTGCCCCCGCCGCCAAAGATCATGGTCGGCACCGAGTGGATGCCCCAGAAGTGAATACTGTCGGCACCATCGCAAGCATGCACGACAATCTTGTCGATTTCCGAGGATTCGAACATCTCGCGAATCCGCTCGCCGCCATGCCAATAGTAGCCGTGGCCCACATCGAGCCGAGCGCTGACGATCACTTTGTCCCGATAATAGTCTCGATAGACATAGAACACGTCCTCGGCGTCGGTGCCGATGAGGTACAACGTACCGTCGACCAAACCGACCCCGGAAGCCACCGCGGAAGTGGTCGATTCAGCGGAGACGCCGCCGTCGTCGTCGCGCAC
>JAJDEG010000111.1 GCA_029259895.1 Planctomycetota bacterium | reverse complement strand
CGCCGCGTGCGCCGGAGCCGGACGTAGCGCCGGTGGCTCCGGAGCCGGATGTTCTTACTTTGCCCGTCGCCGATGGTGCGACGGCGTCGATCATTGAATCGGAGACCGCGCCGTGAAGCGAAACGCATGGTGGACGTTGGCCGCGATCGCGCCCGTGGCGTTGGGCGTGTCGTTGGCGGTTGCGCAGTTCGATCCGCCGGACGATTACGGCCGGCGCGGTCGGGGTCGACGCGGCTACGATCGCGGTGAATACGACAACGGCTCGCTCGGTCCGCCGAAGGATCGCCACGGCGTCCCGACGTGGGAAAAAGATCCCGACTTCAAGCACGACGTGTTTACGTTCGTTCGCGTGGCCTACGGCTCGTGGCGCGACAGTTGGCGGCGGCCGAAGTGGAAGACGGACTACCCGGACAGCGACTTGAATTTCTCATATCGGCTGGCGGAATTGACGTCGCTCAAGGTCGACCCCGACGGCAAGATCGTGCGGTTGACCGATCCGGAATTGTTCGACTACCCGTTCATCTACCTCATCGAGCCGGGCGACATGACGCTCGACGAGGACGAAGTCGTGGCGCTGCGGCGTTATCTGCTCAACGGCGGCTTCCTGATGGTCGACGATTTCTGGGGCGAGGACGAGTGGGACGTGCTCTATCAGGAGATGAAGCGTGTGTTCCCTGACCGCGAGCCGCAGGAGTTGCCGCTGGAGCATGAAATCTTCCACTGCGTCTACGACCTAAAGGAGAAGCCGCAGATCCCGAGCATCGACCACTTTTTGTCGGGCCGTAAGACCGAACGCTGGGACGCCACCGAGGCGCACTACCGCGCCATCTTCGACGACAAGCAGCGGATGATGGTTATCATTTGCCATAACACCGACCTGGGCGACGGCTGGGAACGCGAAGGCGAGAACAACGACTATTTCCGCGAGTGTTCCGAGAAATTCGCCTATCCGCTGGGGATCAACATCGTGACGTATGCGATGACGCATTGAGGAGGCTTGAGGCTGTAGGCTTGAGGCTTGAGAAGATTCCGTGGCACTGGTGGTTTATCCGCCAACACCAATAAGAAACATTTGTTGCGAGGTTCGATCGTGGCGACTGAGATTAGCACTTACGAAGAAGAACAGCAGGCCGTCGAGCAGATTCGCGATGGGCATCAGCGGATTCTCGGCGAATTGTCCAAGGCGATCATCGGCCAGCGCGACGTGACGGAGCAGTTGCTGATCTCGCTGTTCGCCGGTGGGCATTGCCTGATCACCGGCGCGCCGGGCTTGGCCAAGACGCTGTTGGTGCGGTCGATCGCTCAGGTGTTTCATCTGGAGTTTCGCCGCATTCAGTTCACGCCCGACTTGATGCCGGCCGACATCACCGGCACGGAAATCCTCGAAGAAACCGGCGAGGGACGGCGAAAGATGCAGTTCGTCAAAGGGCCGATCTTCGCCAACGTGATTCTGGCCGACGAAATCAATCGCACGCCGCCCAAGACGCAAGCCGCGCTCTTGGAAGCGATGCAGGAGCATCAGGTCACCGTCGGCGGCATCTGCTACACGCTCGACGAGCCGTTCTTCGTGCTGGCGACGCAAAACCCCATCGAAATGGAAGGGACGTACCCGCTGCCGGAGGCGCAGCTCGATCGGTTCATGTTCAACGTGCAGATCGACTATTTGCCCGAAGACGACGAAGTGGCGGTCGTGACGCAGACGACGTCGGTTGCGGCAGAGCCGATCGAGCCGTTGTTCACCGGCGAGGACGTACGGCGGTTTCATGCCATCGTGCGGAAGGTGCCCGTGGCCGCGGATTTGGTGCGGTACGCCGTGCGATTGGCGGACGCGAGCCGGCCGGGACGAGCCGCCGCGCCGGATTTCATCAACCAATGGGTGAGTTGGGGCGCAGGGCTACGGGCGGCGCAATATCTCGTGCTCGGGTCGAAGGCACGGGCGCTGCTCCGCGGTCGGACGCACGTGACGCTCGACGACGTGCGTTCGCTCGCCCACGCCACGTTGCGGCATCGGATTCTCGTGGGTTACCGCGCCGAGGCAGAAGGAGTTTCCGTCGAGAACGTCATCGACCGGTTGCTGGAAACGGTGAAACCGCCGACATCTTAACACGTAGGGTGGGTCGAACGGAGTGAGGCCCACCAGTTCCTCCCAACCAAGTAATTACCACGCAAACACATGGTGGGCCTCACTCCGTTCGACCCACCCTACGGAATTCGCCTGCCATTGCGAAATCACTCGCCATGAAATCCTCCGCCTTACACGGATCGAACCTCGCACCGGGCCAATCGCCGCGGACTGGGACTTCGTTCATCGATCCCGCCGCGCTGATGCGAATCAAGAATCTGGAACTGCGGGCCAAGATCGTCGTCGAAGGATTTATGAGCGGGTTGCATCGCAGTCCGTACCACGGGTTCTCGGTCGAGTTCAGCGAGTATCGGCAGTATTCCCCCGGCGACGATCCACGGTATCTCGATTGGCGGCTACTCGCCCGCACGGATCGTTATTACATCAAACGATTCGAAGAAGAAACGAATCTCCGTTGTCACTTGCTCGTCGATATGAGCCGCTCGATGGCATACGGCACGACGGGCTACGATAAGCTGGAATACGCGCGGACGATCGCGGCGACCGTGGCGTATTTCTTGTCGCTACAGCGCGATGCGGTTGGACTGCTGGCGTTCGACGAGGCCGTGGTGGAGTATTTGCCGCCGCGGTATCGGCCAGGACACTTGCATCGATTGATGCTGGCGCTCGGGCGACCGGCGGAAGGGAAGGCGACCGATATCGACGCGGCGCTCGAACGGACCGCGGCATTGCTCACCAAGCGCGGGCTGGTCGTGCTGAT
>JAJDEG010000012.1 GCA_029259895.1 Planctomycetota bacterium | reverse complement strand
TGCGAGTTCGTTCTCGTTGGCGTCGAGCAACACCAGCGTGCCGTTGAGCTTCGTATCGAGCCGATACGCCTGACAATCGACGATCGCGCGCTGGCCTCGTTTGAGCGATAGCTTGAAGACGTCGAAGTTCTCGCCATCGGCAGCGCCGTAGACGACCGAATCGACCGCCACGGGCATCGCCGTGGCCACGTCGTTGTTCGGTTCGACTTCGGCGGCGTCGGGCGCCGCGCTTACGACGAACGACTGCGGATTGCTCGCGCCGTACTTGCCCACGACGCGAATGTCGTACACGCCTGGCGGAACGTCGGCGGCGATCGTGACGGTAAACTGATTGGCCGATGGCCGCGGGGGAAGAAATTCGTTGGGCGGGGCTTCTTTGGCCGCACCGGCGATGCCGGGGTGCGAGAACCACAACCGGCTCGGCGCGTCGAGGTCTTTGCCCGAGATCGTCACGTCGACCGACGTGCCGGGACGACCGCCCAGCGGCGAGACGGTATTAAGCTGCGCCGTCGGCAACTGGGCAACGGCGGTCGAAGCGCAAGCGGCCAATAGGATCAGCGCCGCAAAAAAAACGGAACGAGTCCGCATGGCAAGTGCTCGCATCGAGAATGAGGATGAACCGCGCGCCGCAATGCCACCGCTCCGCGCAAGTCCATCGTCGTGGACCCATTCGAGCCGTGGCGGGCGAAGCGCAAGATTCCAAACAGCCTGGGGCGGGAAAAATCGGGCAGGCGAATCGCACGGCACAACAGCGCAAGTGATGTAAGGTGGGTCGAACGAAGTGAGGCCCACCAAACACCGCGACGGGACGACGAAACGGTGGGCCTAACGTCGTTCGACCCACCCTACGATTCTGCGACTCCGCAGCGCATTCTCACGGCATTACGGTTAGTGATTGAACTGAAACTGCTTCGTATTGATGACGACCCAGATCAGGTCTTCGTAGGCCTGTTTCAACTTCGTTTGATCGTCGCCGGCTTTGGCCAAATGGGCTTTCGCGATTTCCAATTCTTCGCCGTCGGGCACGCGAGAAAACGCCGTCAAGTAAAGCTCTTTGATGCGGTCTTCCCGCGAGCGTTCCTTGTCCTGGGTGAGCTGCGCCGCGCGGCCGTCGCCTGAGGAGATCTTGTTCTGCAAGTCGCTCGAATTGAGCAGGTGCAGACTTTGCGCGAGGTTGGCGTCGCCGGAGCGTTCGCATTCGCACGCGCTGGAACCTTCCGGCTTGCCGAACACGGTGAGGAAGTACGAATTGAAGGCGTTGTCCGGCAACTGCACGGCCCGCGTTCCGGCCGGCACGCCGCCGAATCGCGTACTCGACGCCGTCACGCGGTCGATCGAATCGAGCAGCACTTCGGCCGGCATCCGTTTGGGATAGTACCGAGAGAAGTTTTGCTTGTCCTTGGCGTTGTAGGCATTCGGAAGCGAATCGAGTTGATACGTCGTCGACGTGCAGATCGTCTTGAGCAAGTCCTTCGTGTCGAACTTGCTATCGATGAACCGCTTGGCCAGCGCGTCGAGCAGCGCCGGGTTCGATGCCGGGTTGGTCACGCGCATGTCGTCCTCAGGATCGACAAGCCCACGCGAGAACAGGTGCTTCCAATAGCGATTGACCAGCGAGCGGGCGAAGAACGGATTCTCCGGCGCGGCCATCCAGTCGACCAATGCGTGCCGCGGATCGTCGTCCGGAGTGAGTTCCATCGGTCCGCTGCCCAAGCCGGTCGGCGGCACGTTCTCGCCGGTCTTGATATTGCGGGCCGAGGCGTTGCCGCGGCGATGATAGATGCGATCCTCGTCGCGCTGTTCGCCCGGCTTGCGGCCGACCTGGCCAAAGAACGCTGCGAAGCCGAAATAGTCCTGCTGGCTCCACTTTTCAAACGGATGATGGTGACAGCGGGCGCATTGGATTCTCATGCCCAGGAACAACTGAGCCGTGTCTTCGAGTTGCTGCGTCGAGTCCTTCACCTCGCGATACCAGGCGACCGGCGGGTTCTCGCCGATCTCGCCCGACGCGGCGATGATGTCGCGGACAAACTCGTCGTAGGGTTTGTTTTCGTACAAGCTCTGGCGAATCCAGCCGTGAAACGCGAACGTGGCGTTCTTGTGCTGATCTTGCGTGCGGCGATTTCGGAGGATGGCGTTCCACTTGTTGGCGAAGTAGTCGGCATAGTCGCCGCTCTCGAGCAGCCGATCGACGAGCTTGTCGCGTTTGGCGGCGTCGGCGTCGGCGAGGAACTGTTCGGTTTCTTCGAGCGTTGGCAACCGCCCGGCGAGGTCGAGCGTCACGCGGCGAATGTACGTCGAATCGTCGCACACGCCCGACGGCGGCAGGCCGAGCACTTCGAGCTTGGCGAAGACCAACTCGTCGACGAAGTTTTTCGCCGGCGGCAGTTCGGTGATTTCGATGCCCAGCGGAATCGTCGCTCGCGAGACGGCGACTTGCGATTGAAACCGCGCCATCACCGCCACGTCGCCGGTCAGGTCGTTCGTCGTGACCAGCCCGGTCGGGTTGATCTCGGCCATCTCGGTATCGTTAGCCTCAAATTGCGCGATCTGCGTCACGTCTTCAGTCGAGCCGTCGCTGTAGTAGGCCGTGACCTGCAATTGCTGCTCGCCGCCCTGGACCATCGTCCGTTCGCGCGGGAAGACTTCGATACGTTCGATGGTCGGGTCTTCCGGCTTGCCGTAGGGCATGCCCTGTTCGATCCAGCGGCGAATCACGCGGTAGTTGTACGAATCTTCGACGATCCGAGCCCCGCCGCCGTGTGGCACGCGGCCGATGCCTTTTTCGAGCAGCAAACTTCGATCCGGTGCGGCCGGAAACAGCCGCCGTCCGCGGGCTTCCTTCACCAAGTGCTCGTAATCCTCTTGCGGCTCGAAGCCCAGCAGCGACAGGCGAAAGCCGTTCTGTCCGCTGGCCTTGCCGTGGCAGCCGCCGCCGTTGCAGCCGAGCTTCGTGAAGATCGGCACGACTTGATTCGGAAAGTTGACAGGCAAGTCCTGGGCGATGTTGCCCACCGCCGCCTTGACGCTCGTGCTCACTCCGCCCGGGTGCGACATCGTAATCGTCGCCTCGCCTTCGGCCAGTGGGCGGACAAAGCCCGACTCGCTGATCGAGACGATTCCGTCCGGTTCGGCGGCGTATTTGACCGTTCGCGTCGCGTCGCGGGTTTGGCCGCTGCTGAACTTGGCCGCCACGACAAGTTGTTGTTGAGCATCGCGGCCAGCCAACTTAAATTGTCCGTCGGCGATACGGCCATTTTCCAGGACGATCTCCGTCACCTGGCCCAAGTCGGCGGCGGCCGAAGAACTGGCCGGTGCTTCCTCGGCATATACATAGACGCCGATCGTCGTCGCGAATTCCGCGGCAAAGAAAACACCAACAACGGCCGCAGCCGCGGCGTATCCAAAAGGCACTGTGCTTGTTGAACGACGCATCAATCGTCTCCTTCCGCGCGGCGCGGCGCTGGACCGCTCACGCGCTGTTTGATGCCGGACTCGTCGAGTGTGGTGGGATAATGCCGGAGGGCGATCGCCGGCCGATAGGGTCCGTCGGCCAGGGAGGGTGCTAGCGAAGATTATCCCATCTGTATACAGCCAATGCAATAACATGTAAGTCTATGTTGATGGGTTATCGCCGGAATCTGCAACCGTGCTAACGTCTATGACGTTCTTTGCCGGGCACGTTACGGTGCGCCCGACGACCGTTGTCTCCCGATTGTCGTCGCCTTGATCGACGCGCGGCAGTCGCTTGACCATCGCTAACGTCTTGTATAGGTTGGTGTTACGGCAAACGTTCGGTTTCGTTGGTGCGTCGTGCGGCTGCCGTCGCACACCGAGAATTCGCCACCGATAACTGGCCTCCCAAGTGCCCTCACTGAGGAAGGACGAACCGTGAAGCCAAGATTTGGCGTCGTCGCTGTGGCCTCCATTTCGGTCATTGCTGTCGCGGCAATGCTGCTAACTCGGCCGGCCACGTCCGGCGACGAGCAGGAAACATTGATCCTGCTCTACGGTGCCGGCCTGCGCGAACCGGTGCGCGAAATCATCGACGAATACCAACGCGAATTCCCCAACGTCCGCGTCGACGTGATCCCCAGCGGCACCGGACAGTTGATGGCAAAAGTCCTCGCCGGCGAGAAGGGCGACCTGTTCCTCGGTGCCGATTCCAGTTACGTCGACAAGGCATACGAAAAAGGAGCCGTGGCCGAGCGGCTGGCCGTGGCCCGGCAATGGCCCGTGTTGTCCGTGCGTAAAGACTCGAAGCTGAGCATCGAGAACGTCCAATCTCTCCTTCAGAGCGGTCTGAAAGTCGGACTCGGCAATCCCGGCGGCCCGGCGATCGGCAAAGCGTCGCAGGGGATCCTCGAACGCGCCGGCATTTGGAAGCAGGTCAAGGCGGCCGTCGAAAACCACGGCGTGTTCAAGCCCACGGTGCAGGAACTCGCCAACGACGTAAAGCTTGGCACGATCGACGTGGCGATTCTGCTCGACGGAACCGTGGCCCAACATCCGGAATTGAAGTCGATCCCCATCGACGAGAAAATCAACGAGCCGCTGCACATCTCCATCGGCGTGATGACCACCACCGAGCGACCGAGCCGAGCGCTACACTTCGCCCGCTATCTCACGGCCCACGACCGCGGTCTGAAGAACTTCGCTAAGTACCAATACGACGTCATCGATGGCGACGCCTGGGCCGACGTGCCCGAGCTAAGCCTGCTGTCTGGGGGAATTCTCCGTACGGCGATATCCGATACGCTCGATGAATTCGAGCGCCGCGAAGGCGTTGAGATCGTCCGGAACTTCAACGGCTGCGGCATCTTGACGAGCAGCCTCAAGGCCGGTGGCGAAGCCGACGCCTACTTCGCCTGCGACGTTTCGTTCATGACGCAAGTTTCCGACCTGTTTCTCGATCCGGTCAACGTCAGCCAAACGCGGATGGTGATCGCCGTACCGAAGGGAAATCCTCGGGGCATCGAGAAGCTTTCCGACTTGGCCCGAGAGGGCTTGAAAATCGGCGTGGCCAACGCCAAGCAAAGCGCGCTCGGCGCGTTGACCGAGCAACTTCTTGCCCGCCACGAGCTGCTCGACGCCGTGATGAAAAACGTCCGCACACAACTTCCTACGGCCGATGTATTGGTAACGCAGTTACAAGGCCCCAACAGCGGCACGTCGCTGCTCGACGCGGTCGTGGTGTACGAGGTCAACGCGCTGCGCGCCCCGCGCGACGTCGACATCATCTATATTGCCGAAGCGGTCGCCCCCGCGGTGCAGCCCTTCGCCGTCGCCCGCCGATCCAAGCACCCGCATCTCGGCAAGCGGCTGCTCGACGCCATCCGTCAGGCGAACTCGAAAAAGCGATTCGAGGACAACGGATTCGTGTGGATGCATGGCGGGCAGGAGTGATGGCCTCCAACGACTCTCCTGCGCCGCGGCATCGCGTCGGCTCCGACCGCTGGTTCTACGGTTGCCTGATCTTGCTGGGCGGTTCGTATATCGTGCTGATCTTGCTCACGCTGCTGGCCGACGGCGTGTACGTCTTGATGGAGATCTTTCTACACGGCCAATGGCCCGCCGTTCGCAACGTGCTGGTCTCGGAGGAAATCTGGTACGCCACGAAGCTCAGCATTTTGTCTTCCACGATCACCACCGTTCTCGCGCTGTGGGTGGCCGTGCCGATCGGATATTTGCTCTCCCGATTCAAGTTTCCCGGCCGCGCGCTGCTCGACGCGATTCTCGATATCCCGATCGTCCTGCCGCCGCTGGTAATCGGCGTCAGCCTGCTGATTCTGTTCAAGACCGGCGGCGTCATCTCGAACGCCATCGCCGAGAAGACCGGCATCGAGCTTTCCATGCCGATCGATTTTCCCTACGCCATCCCCGGCGTGATCCTTGCCCAATTTCTCGTCGCCGCCGCCTTTGCCGTTCGCGCGCTAAGGCTGGCGTTCGACGAAATCCCATTCCGCAAGGAAGAAGTCGCGCTCACGCTCGGCTGCACCCGCGGTCAGGCGTTCTGGCGGGTCGTGTTGCCGGAAGCCCGCGGCGGATTGCTTGCCGCCGCAACGCTCACCTGGGCGCGTTCGCTCGGCGAGTTCGGCCCGATCCTCGTGTTCGCCGGCGCAACGCCAATGCGGACCGAAGTCCTGCCCACCAGCGTGTTCCTGCAATTCTCCGTCGGCGATCTGGTCGGTGCCGTGACGATCTCGCTGGGCATGGTGCTGATCGCCGTCGTCGTGCTCGTCGTCGTCCGCGTGTTCGGCCATCGCGATCTCGCCGGGAGGGCGCTGCGATGATCGAGCTTTCCGGCGTCCACATCGTGTCGGGCAGTTTCGCGCTCACCGACGTTGCTTTCTCCGTCCCCCGCGGCGCGTACGCCGTGCTGATGGGCCGCACCGGCAGCGGCAAGACCACGATCCTCGAAGCGATTTGCGGCCTCAAGCGGGTCGTGGCCGGCGACATTCGATTTGCCGGCGAAAACGTCACGCAGCTCAAGGCCGCCGAACGCGGTATCGGCTTCGTCCCCCAGGACGGCGCGCTGTTCCGCTCGATGACGGTTCGCGAGCATCTCGAGTTCGCTCTCGAAATTCGCCGCTGGGATAAACCGCGCCGCCACGAGCGAGTCGCCGAACTGGCCGCGATGGTCGGCGTCGAACACCTGCTCGACCGCGGCGTGGTCGGGCTCTCCGGAGGCGAAACGCAGCGTGTCGCTCTCGGCCGCGCGTTGTCGTTTCGCCCGGCGATCCTCTGCCTCGACGAGCCACTCAGCGCGCTCGACGACGAATCGCGGCAGGAAATGATCGAACTGCTCAAACGCATCCAACGCGACACCGGCGTCACCGCCCTGCACGTCACGCACAACCGCAGCGAGGCCGAACGTCTGGCGGATGTCTGGCTGCGGCTGGTCGACGGAAAAGTCGTCGATGTGTCCTCCGATGCAGTGTCTTCCGATGCACGGTAACGTTCTTTCCGAAATTCAGGAAACAGCCGAGATCGTTGGCAGTGGAACAAACGTTCGCATGGGGATACGATTATGCTCCGCGGCGGGATCCGGCGTGCCCAGAAGGGCGCGAGCATCGCTGCATGTCTCTACGAATGCACCGCGCTATGAATCGCATCCACGAAACGGCTCCGCCAGCGCTGCGAATTGAGAATCCGTCCAAGTTTTGGTCCGTCACGTTTCCGCACTTTGTGGGCCCCGTACTGGCGATTCTCATCGTCGCGGAACTGATCTTGGCCGTTTTTACGATCAATCGTGCGGCAAATGCAAACCGTCACATAGCAGCAAATGCCGACGCACTGGTCGCGCTGATCGTACAGGGTGCCGTCGTCGTTGGCATCGTCACCGTTTTGCTGCAAGCGGCCCGTCGCCGCCAAGTGGCTTCGATCGAGTTCGGCGATCGTTTCCGTTTCTTTGAACGCGGACATCCGATTGCCTACGACTGGGATCAAATCGCCGGCTTCTGGTACGAAGGTGTACGAAACCCTGCCCGTGTGAAGGTGACGGCAGTTCGTCCCAACCAGAGCGACGATCGCATCTTGGTCGTCGGCGTACGCTGGGGGCCGGAAATTCGTCTCCGCGTATCGCCAGTCGACCAGGTACAGATTCTCGCCTGGGCGCAGTACGTCGAACGCTGTCGCGACGTCGGCTCGCAGCGCGATCCGTCCGCAACGAACACACGTTAACGAAACCATATCAGCGTCATGCACATCCTTTTCGTCCACAAAAACTTCCCCGCCCAGTTCGGCCATATCGCCCGCTATCTCGTGCGCGATCATGGTTTTCGCTGTTCGTTCGTCAGCGAATTGCCCGACGCCGAGATCGACGGCATCCGTCGCATTCAATACAAGCCGGCCAGTGGGGCGACCAAGGCCAACCACTATTGCAGCCGTACGTTCGAGAACTACGTCTGGCACAGCCACGGCGTCTACGAAGCCCTCAAGAAGCACGACGACATCAAGCCCGATCTGATCGTCGGCCATAGCGGCTTCGGCTCG
Organism: Planctomycetota bacterium; assembly: GCA_029259895.1. Lineage (GTDB taxonomy): Bacteria > Planctomycetota > Planctomycetia > Pirellulales > PLA5 > PLA5. The sequence continues at coordinate 11,178 of JAJDEG010000012.1, read as the reverse complement.
ACCGTGTTCCTCGCCGATCTGTACGACTGCCCGATTATCAACTACTTCGAGTGGTACTACGGCGCGAAGAACAGCGACATGGATTTTCGCCCGGAGTTTCCGTCGTCGGAGATGAACCGGCTCCGCGCGCGGGCGCGCAACGCGATGCTGCTGCTGGACATGGAAACCTGCACGCGCGGCTACAGTCCGACGAACTACCAGCGGACCCGCTTCCCCGCCGCGTACCAAGACAAACTCGAAACGATCTTCGACGGTATCGACACAACGTTCTGGCGGCGCGACGTCACGGTCCGCGATGCGCCGCTGACGGTGGGCAAGCACACGATTCCCACCGACGCCAAAGTCGTCACCTACGTCTCGCGCGGCTTCGAGTCGATGCGCGGCTTCGACATTTTCATGCGCGTCGCCAAGCGGATCGTCGAGGCACGCAGCGATGTGGTTATCGTCTGCGTCGGCTCCGACCGCATCTGTTACGGCGGCGACACGAACTACATCGAGGAAAAATCGTTCCGCGATCACGTCCTCGCCCAAGACAAGTACGACCTCTCCCGCATCCTATTTACGGGCACGGTGCCCACGGACGACCTCGTTCGCATCCTCAGCCGCGGCGACCTGCACATTTACCTCACCGTGCCGTTCGTGCTCAGTTGGTCGATGATGAACGCGTTGGCCTGCGGAGCAACGGTGCTCGCCAGCAGCACGCCGCCGGTCGAAGAAATGATCGAGCACGAGAAGAATGGTCTGCTCGCGCCGTTCTACGATGTCGACCGCTTCGTCGAACAAGCTCTGGCGGTCCTCGACGACCCGGCAGCCTATCGCCATCTCGGCCAAGCCGGCGAAGCGATGATCGCCGAGCACTACAGCCTCGATAAGATGCTCCCGCGAATGCTCTCGCTCTACCAGCGCACGCTCACTTCAAGTAGGGTGGGTCGAACGAAGTGAGGCCCACCACGCGACGCGACGCAATCCGGTGGGCCTCCTTCGTTCGACCCACCCTACGAAATCGCCGAACGCGAGATCAAGTTGTGACTTCTTGCCAAATCACTAGGGCTCGTTCGTAACGACAGCGACTAAGACGCTAAGGCCCGTCCAACGATCTGCCTTTGCCCCACGGCCGCGAAGTTCGGCTGCAACTTGCTGACAGAGTCCGAACAGCGTCGATTGTAGTGGGAGGCGGCCGCCGCTGGCCGTTTGCGTCTTGGTGATCGGTTCGCTCTCCTGGGTTGCCTGGACGGTGAGCGATACGCCTTGCACATTTGCGTCTGGACCGCCAACGAGCGCAAACTCGGCGACCTGTCCGCGAATCGTCGCCACGATATTGCGGCGGCACCAATCGGACAGTTGCCCTATGTCTTCCTCCGAGAAAGTTGCGTCGTTTGTCGTCGACACCTGGGCGTTCGGCTTCGCGGCCAGATGCGCGAAGTTCGCCATGTTGACCGGCAAGCGGCGACGACCCCAATCGCCGGGACGTTCGTCGAAGTGGCCGCGTACCTTGGCGTCGCAATGGCCGCAGCGGTCGCCCGCAAGATGCCACGCGCTCAATTCGTACCAGTTGCGCTCGATGACGCATTGGCCGCACGTCGGGCAGTACGTGCTTTGGTGCTGTACGTCGTCGACGTTGCCCGTGTAAACGTATTTGAGTCCCGCGCGGCGGGCGATCTCGTAAGCTTCGAGCAACGTTTCCTTAGGCGTGTTGGGCGTATCCATCATGCGGAAGTCGGGATGAAACGCCGTGAAGTGCAGCGGCACATCGTCGCCGAGGTTGGCGAGAATCCAATCGCACATGCGGGCGAACTCGTCGTGACCGTCGTTGGCCTGGGGAATCACGAGGTTGGTGATCTCGAACCAGACGTTCGTTTCGCGCTTGAGCCAAACGAGCGTGTCGAGCACGGGTTGCAAATGCGACAGCGTAAGGTGCTGATAGAAGTCTTCGGTGAACGCCTTGAGATCGACGTTGGCCGCGTCCATTGCATCGTAAAACGGACGGCGGGCGACGTCGGTGATGTAGCCGGCGGTGACGGCGACGGTTTTGATGCCGGCGTCGCGGCAAGCGCGGGCCGTGTCGATGGCGTATTCCGCCCAAATGACGGGGTCGTTGTATGTGAACGCCACGCTGCGGCAGCCGAGTTGCCGGGCCGCCGCGGCGATCATCTCCGGCGTGGCGAGTTGGCTGAGCCGTTCGATCTCGCGCGATTTCGAGATGTCCCAATTCTGGCAGAACTTGCAGCCGAGATTGCAACCGGCCGTGCCGAAGGAGAGAACGCTCGTGCCGGGGTAGAAATGGTTGAGCGGCTTCTTTTCGATCGGGTCGATACAAAAACCGGTACTGCGGCCGTAAGTGGTGAGCATCATTTCGCCGGCGACGTTCTCGCGGACGAAGCAGAAGCCGCGGTCGCCGGGCTTGAGAACGCAGGCGCGCGGGCAGAGATCGCAGTGGATGCGGTCCGTGCCTTCGACTTCGTGCCACCAGCCGCCGGGTTTGACGCCGTCGGGCGTGGCGGGAGCGTCGGGCGGCAGGAGAATGGTGCGGGACATGGATCGCTGCCGCATTTCATGCGACGGTTATGCGACGGCGGGCGATAGCGAACGGGCGACGCAAACCGAACGAACGCTATTGTACGCGGCTTCGCATCGTCGAGCGAACACCGCACGCCATGCCAACGAAACGAAACCGGCCGGCGGTTCCGCAAGTGGGAACGCCGGCCGGTTGGAGACTTCGAGTTTTTTGACGTTACTCGCGGCGAAGCTTAGGGCGTGATCGCCTTGAAGAAGTTTCGCACGGGCTGGCCGGGGACGTAGACCTTCGTGCTGACCACGACCGGGCGACCGACGGGGACCATCATCGGGCCAGGCGCGGCGTACATCGGCGCGGGGGCGACGGGGCTGTAGGCGACGACGGGTGCGCCGTAGTAGGCGACGGTCGGAGCGACCGCCGGGCTGTACGCCACGACAGCGCGGCCCTGGCGGACGACGGTCGGCCGGTAGGCGACGACGGGTGCCGGCGCGTAGTAAGTGGTTTGCGGTACGGCTGCCGGCGCGTAGTACGTGGTTTGCGGCACGGCGGCTGGGGCGTAGTAGGTCGTTTGCGGAACGGCCGCTGGGGCACCGTAGTAAACGGTCTGAGCGCCATACACGGGGCCGGCGAGCGGCGTGTAAATCGGCGCGACGACCAAGTCGTTGGCCGCGGCCACGCCGGTGCCCAGGGCGAACAAAACACAGGCTGTCGTTGCAAGTCGCTTCATCACTCACCTCTCGGGTCTAGAGGGCGGCAGCGTGGTCGCGCCGTCGCTTGGTTGCAAATCTGTCTCGATGTTTCGGTGCGAAATCAGTGGGCGGGCGGTGCGAATGTACGTCGAGCGCTGTCGCGCGAAACGCTCGCCCGCCAACAGCAACTCTATCCGCGCGTCGCGGGTGGTTCAAGGAACTTGCCGCGCGCATTCGGCGAACTCGCGGTGCTACGGTCCGCGCAATCGCGCCAAAGCGCCCAATTCCTCGTGGGACATGCTTTGAGGGGGCGATTTTACTACGCAAGACCAAGCGAAATCGGTCGAAAGCGGCGGAATTATTGCCGTAGCGACGCCACGTATTGCTTGCCGCACGACTAACCGTCCGGCGTATCGATGAGATGCTTCAACCGCGCCGCCAGTTCCGGCGGCAGACGATCGCACCACGATTGGTCGATGAGGCCAACACCGAGCATGTCGAGAATGTGGACCTGATCTTTTCGTCGATATGAAGTCAACTTCATGCGAACCAGCGATTCGAGCGATACGAGACGGAATTCGTTTGTTTCTTCGCTCTCGGTGACGTCGGGTACCGGAATGACGTAATCGCGGCGCACTTTTTCGTTCGCGAACAATAGATGTACGGCATGACTTGGCAAGCCGTCCGGGCCATCGAGAAACAGATCGACGCCGTACACTTGCTGATAGACGAATCCCGCAGCCGCCATCGCGGTCTTGATAGCTTCCAGGTCGTCGCGTCGCACGAGAATGTCCACGTCGCGCGTGTTGCGGGCCGCGCCTTCGTCGACGCGCGAGACCCAGGCGGCAACGGCGTTTCCACCGGCTACGGCGTAGGGAATTCCCGCCGAGTCGAGCGCATTCGCCGCGCGCAATAAGCGATTACGCACGTTCTCCACGGCGCGGACCATCCTTTCTAACGAGACTTCTTGGTATGCGGTCGGCTTTGACATGACTTCCACGATGACAACGCGATCTCACCCCTGCAACCCCAGCACCCGATTCATCCGCTTGGCAATCTCCTCAAGCTTCTCCCGCCCGCCGCCGCCGACTTCGCTGGTGGCCCAGCCTTCGTAGCCGACTTCGACGAGCGCCTTGAGCACTTCGGGCCAATCCTCGTCGCCTTCGCCGATGTCGACCCATTGCTTGGCGTGGCTGTAGCCTTTGAAGTCGAACTTGAGCATCCGCTTGCCGAGGACGCGAATCCAGCGGGCCGGAGAAGGGCCGAACTTGATCATGTTGCTGATATCGAAATACCCGCCGACCATCGGGTCGTCGAATTGGTCGATGTAGGCGACGAATTCCTCGGGCTTGGTGATGAAGTTGTTCCACACCGTTTCGATGGCGATATTGACGCCGAGTTCGTGCGCCAGCGGCAGGGCCTTTTTCACTTCGGCCGTCGAACGCTCCCAGACCTGGTCGTAGTTCTCGTTCTGGGCGTCCCCGACCTTGCCGGGCACGAGCAGCGCGGTCGTGCCGCCGTAGGTTTTGCAGTCGCGTAGTGCGGTCTTGAGTCCTTCCAATCCTTTCGCTCGCACTTCGGGTGTGGGATCGGAGAGGCGGACCGCCCAATGGATCGAATCGACGACGCCGTGGATCTCGATGCCGGTCTTGTCGCGCGCCGCGACGGCTTCGTCCTTGTCGATGCCGCTGGGGCTGTCCATCTCGACGCCGTCGAAGCCCAACTCCTTAATCAAGGTGAATTTGTCCTCGATCGAGCCCTTGATGCCGATCATGCCAAACTTCACGGCCTTCTTGAGTCGCGGTTTCTCCGAGTCGTTGGCACGATTCGTACCGATCGCCGATCGTGGATCGCTCAAGCTAGCCGCGGCCAGCGCTGCGCCGGCCGCCGCCGTTGCCGTGGCGGCGAGAAACGTTCGGCGTGTGGCAGGACCGGGCCGTTCGGATGCGTACATCGTGTCGAGACTCCTGGAATGCGAAGCGGGGCGCGCGGGATATGACGTTCGTATCGCTGGTGCATTATGTGCCGGCCCCAGTTCGTTGGTCAAACTGGCGGAGTGGCAAATTCCATGCGTGTGGCCGGCCGTTCCCCGTCGTGGATGCGGCATTCCCAAAGACGAGCACGCCCACAGGCACTCCGTGACCTATTTTTTCGCAGGCGAAGAACGCAATCGTCTCGAAATACGCGCGCCGCGGATTCGGGGTTTGCCGCGCCGCCCCAACACGGAACCGACGAGCACGCATCATGACGGAACGCACCTGGGAGAATACGGTCGTTCGGAAAACGACGCGCAAGTGGTCGAAAACCGAAGCTGCAGCGGAAAAGAGCAGCTTTCTCGTCCAAATCTATCCACTCAACGCAGGGTACGGACTCGTCGAGTTGCCGGCGGAGCGGCTTACGATTGGGCGGGATACGACGTGCGATCTGATCGTCGTCGACGACGCCGTGTCGCGCCGCCACGTGACGATCGAACGAACGGACGAAGGTTTTCTGATCGTCGATCAAGGGAGCACCAACGGCACCTTCGTCAACGATGCACGCGTGCAAAGCCAGATACTCGCCGCCGGCGACCGGTTTCGAGTGGGCGGCCACATCTTCAAGTTCCTGGCCGACGACCACATCGAAGCGCAGTATCACGAATGCGTCTACTCGATGGCGACGCGCGACGGGCTGACTGCGGCATTCAATAAGCGGTACTTGATGGACGCGCTGCAACGAGAAATCACGCAATGCGAGCGCCGCGTCCGGCCGCTCTCGCTGTTGATGCTCGACGTCGATCACTTCAAAGCTGTGAACGACACTCACGGCCACTTGGCGGGCGACGAGGTGCTATTGGGTTTGTGCCAGCGATTGCGCGACATGCTACGGCGGGACGAAATACTTGCCCGCTATGGGGGCGAGGAATTCGCCGTGCTGGTATCCGAAACGACGCTCGACGACGCACGCAGTCTGGCCGAACGATTGCGAGCCGGCGTGGCCGAGAAATCCTTCGATACGAACCGCGGTGCGATTCCGGTCACGATCAGCATCGGCGTCGCGGGATTGTTGGGCGGGACGTCGCTCACACCGCTCGATTTCATCGCCGAGGCTGACCACAATCTATACGCCGCCAAGAAGGCTGGCCGCAATCGCGTGGTTGGCTAAAGCAGTTGCGGCTAAGGTTTGGCGAACGTCGCGTCGTCGAGCTTGTCGGCGACTTTGACGTCGGTCATTTCACCTTCGACGAATTTTTCGCCGTCGCGCGTGACGACGTATTTTGTCGCCATCTTAGTGCCGCCTAAGTCCTTGTAGTCGGTCATCGTAACGACTTGCTTTACTTCCTGGCCGCCTAGTTCCTCGGACTTCACGACCGTTTCAAACTTTGCCAGCAAATGGGTTTCCTTGTCGAACGACAGCGTGATGTCGCGATGGCCCTTGCTCGACACTTTGACGTCGACGGTCGCGCGATCACCGACCTTGCCTTCGCCCGCGGCGGAGAGAGTGAACTGCTTGTCCTTGAGCGGCGCGAGCGTGGTGACCCAAGCGGCGTAGTGATTCGCTTTTTGTTCGGTGAGTTGCTCGTCGCTCATTTCTGCGACACTTCCCATCGAATCGACCCAGCCCTTATCGCCGTCGACGACGATCGTGAACACGCCGACGATTTCCATGCGAAACTTGCCGGGCCACTGGTTGGCATACTTGGCCTGATAGGGCATGCCGGCACCTTGTCCGTAGTACGTGCCAGATTCGTTCCACGTCATGGCCTTTTGCTTGGCGATGGCGTCGGCACCGCCGGTGGCCTTGATGGCTTGGTTGACGATGTCCTTCGGCGAAGGCTCCGCGGCAGCAAGCGGCGAAGAAACGGCCATCCACGCGGCGGCCGAAAGCATCAAGACTCGATTGAAGTGTACCATCGCGCGACTCCTCGAAATCGGGGAAGCAAAAAACGTGAGACCAACTCGAATGGTGGCCTTGATTGTAGCACGAAGCCGCGGCGATTCCACGCGATGGCGTTGCTACGGAGATTTCAGCTTGTCCGCGAACGCCGCGCGGAATTTATCCAGTTTGGGACGAATGATAAACGCACAGTACCCTTGGCGCGGATTATCGTTGTAATAGTTTTGGTGATAACCCTCCGCGGCATAGAAATCGTTCAACGGCGATATTTCGGTGACGATCGGATCGTCGAATGCGCCGGATTCGTCGAGCTTCTGCTTGTAGAGTTCGGCCAACTTCCTCTGTTCGTCGTCGTGGTAAAAGACGACCGACCGATATTGCGTACCGACGTCGTTTCCTTGCTGGTTGAGCGTCGTCGGATCGTGCGAATGCCAGAACGCTTCGAGCAGGTCGGCGAACGACACGACCGCCGGATCGAACGTGACCTGAATCACCTCGGCGTGGCCGGTCGCGCCCGTGCAGATGTCTTCGTAGGTCGGGTTGGGCAGTTTTCCGCCGCTGTACCCGGAGACAACTGCTTCGACGCCGTCGAGTTGCTGGAAGACCGCCTCGGTACACCAGAAACAGCCGGAGCCGAAGGTCGCTTGCTGCCGGCCGACAGCCAGGTCGGATTGGCCGGTATCGCTGGAATTCGTCATGGGCCGTTCCTTTCGATTGGGTGAGTTCGGCCGGTTGAGCATGCCAAGCGAATAGGCCGCGACGGCCACCGATAGAGCGGCGAAACCGCAAATCGCCGTTGCAAGTAGTTTGGTATGCACGATACGTGCTCCGGGAAGTCGCTACGCGATTGTGGTCCATTTCGACCCACGAGCCTTAGATGTCGCTCTCGACGGGCCGATTCGTGGCCTAGCGTCGAGTCCTATTGTATCGCGTGACCTAGACTTTGGCGGGAGCAAAATGCGCTCGAAAGCGTGGCCTCCCGAGCCAATAACTAAACGCGAGAATAGGAAACCGACGATGCGATTCACCGTGCAGCAGGTAATGACGTCGCGTGTGATCACCGTCCCGACGTCGGCCAACGTCGACGAAGTGTTCGATTTGCTCCTGCGGCACAACGTCAGCGGGCTGCCAGTGGTCGACGAAGAGAACCGGCTCGTTGCGATTGTGTCTGAGGCGGACTTGTTCCGGCTTCTGGACACACCTGGGTCACAGACGACACCGCTGGCCGAACTGTGGACGAGCAATGTGATCTCCGTGCGGCCCGACGATTCGCTTCCGGACGTGATCGACTTATTCCGCCAGCGTCAGGTGCGACGGTTTCCGGTGGTCGACGACGAGGGCAAGTTGATTGGCGTCGTCAGCCGCCGCGACGTGATCCGAGTGATTCGAGATGTGCGCATGCGCGTGGCTCGCGAATGTCAGGTGCTGCACCAACGAGCCACCGCGGCGGCAGTCGCGGCCGCGACGTCCGTTGCGGCGGTGGTCGCAGGGTAGCCGAGCGACCCGCGATCGAGCGTAGCCGCCGAGACATTTCTTTACGATTGTCGGCTCTCAAACGTCGCCGTGACGGTGGTCGTAATCCCGCCCCGCGGGCTGAACGTGGCCACGATCGTCATTCTCCGCGGCGCGAGCTCCGCCACGAGATCGTCGAGAATGCGGTTCGTGACGTGTTCGTAGAAGATTCCCTCGGTGCGGAATCGCTGCAAGTACATTTTCAAGCTTTTTAGCTCGACGCAGCGGGCCTCTGGCGTGTAGCGGAACGTCAGCGTGCCGAAGTCCGGCTGGCCCGTCTTGGGGCACAGCGACGTGAACTCCGGGGCCACGATCTCGATCGTGTAATCGCGGCCAGGAAACTCGTTCTCGAAGGTTTCCAGCAGGTCGCGGAAGGGCTTAGCGGTCGCGGTATCGGCAGTCATAGGGCGAAACGGCTCCTTTTCTCGAATCTCTCATTGTGGCATGATGCATGTAGCGGGAAAAGGCCCGCGATGGAAGCGTCTTGGCTGCAACGGGCTCGACGATCAATGCCTCCTCGTGCTGTCGTACTGTTGTCCGGCGGACTCGACTCCGCCACGACCTGTGCGATGGCTCGGCGGGACGGGTTTGACGTGTTTGCGCTGTCCGTGGACTATGGACAGCGGCATCGCTTCGAGTTGGACGCGGCCGCTCGCGTGGCGAAGGCGTTGGGCGCGGTCGAGCATCGGGTGGTGGCGATTGATTTGTCGACATTCGGCGGCAGCGCGCTGACCGCGGAAATCGACGTGCCGAAGGATCGCGACGAAGGGGCGATGAACGCGTCGATTCCGGTGACGTACGTGCCGGCCCGCAATACCGTGCTGCTGTCGTTGGCGCTCGGTTACGCGGAAGTGATCGGTGCGGCGGACCTGTTCGTGGGCGTGAACGCCGTCGACTACAGCGGCTATCCCGATTGCCGGCCGGAGTATATCGCGGCGTTCGAGCAATTGGCGAACCTGGCGACCAAGGCCGGCGTCGAAGGGACGTTGCGGTTTCGGGTTCGTGCGCCGCTGATCGAATTGACCAAAGCCGACATCATCCGCCGCGGCGTGGAGCTTGGCGTCGACTATGGCCTGACGCACACTTGCTACGACCCGTCGCCCGACGGCACGTCCTGCGGCCGCTGCGACGCCTGCTTGCTGAGGCTCAAAGGCTTCGCCGAAGCGGGCCTAGTCGACCCGTTGAAATACCAGAGCTAACCTAACCCCAGTCCCAAATTCCTAGCCCCTGTTCCATGTTCGTCGCCGAGATCTACCGCAGCGTCCAAGGCGAAGGCTTCCTAACCGGAACCGACAGCGTCTTCGTGCGCGCGAGCGGCTGCAATCTGCGGTGCTGGTTTTGCGACACGCCGTACACTTCGTGGAACCCCGAGGGGCAAGACCTGACGATCGACGAGATTCTCGCGCAGTGCGAGGAGTGGGACGCGCGGCACGTCGTGCTCACCGGCGGTGAGCCGATGCTATTCGCCGAGTTGATCCCGTTGGCCGAGCAGCTTTCCGCCGGCCGACTCTCGGGCGCGGGGCGGCACATCACGATCGAAACCGCCGGCACGTTGTACCTCCCCGTGCGATGCGACTTGATGTCGATTAGTCCCAAGCTGGCGAACTCGACGCCGTCGGCCGAGCGCGACGCCCGCTGGCGAAGACGGCACGAGCGGACGCGCCATGCGCCGGACGTGATTCGTTCGCTCGTCGCCGAGTATGCGTATCAGTTCAAGTTCGTCGTCGACTCGCCCGAAGACACCGCCGACGTGCTGCGATACCTGGACGAGTTTCCGGAAATCGACCGCAGCCGCGCAATGCTCATGCCGCAGGGGACGGACGCCGCCGTTTTGGCGCAACACGAGCTTTGGCTGGCGGCGTTCTGCGAGACGCACGGGCTGGTGTATTGCCCACGGCGGCACATCGAATGGTTCGGGCTGGTGCGGGGGACGTAAGAATCGACGCGGCGATATTGGGCGATATCCAGATGCCATGCGGTCGCGATTACGATTTCTGTTCCTTTGCGTCGGCCAGCAATCCGCCGATCTCTTCGACCGCCGCGGCGAGCGATTGGGCCGCCATCTGAAAGTTCGTGTGGGACGAAACTTCCGGCTGAATCTCCCGGAATCGTTCTGTCGCGCCGTGCAGTTTGCGGAACTTCTTGTGCGCCTGCTTGAGATATGCCGCTGCGTCCTGATCCTTCCAGCTTTGTCCCAACGCGAGCATGTAGTCGTACAGATCGCGGTGAACTTCTTGCAGTTCTTCGTCGTCCACCGCCTCGTCGCAGTGTTTGAGAAACGCGCGGACCATCCACACGTGGCTAAGCAGCGTGTCGATGCGGCGCATGCGTTCGGTGGGCGTCATGGATTTCGAGCGTTTGTGTTGAAGGATAGATTGCGGCGGCGATGTCAGGGCGGCGCGGGCGGAGTCTTGTGAGTATGGCGAGTTGGTCGGCCGCTTGCCCTGACCTATCCCTGAAACGCGGCCGGGCGGCAAGGGGTTCTGCGTATTGTTTTTTTTGGTCCAGGCCTTCGCTTCTTCTTTGCAGAACAGAGAAGAGGGGAAGGAGGTTGGGGGTCTGGGGGAAGGAACCTTGGGGTCCTGA
>JAJDEG010000110.1 GCA_029259895.1 Planctomycetota bacterium | reverse complement strand
CCGTTCGGGCGATTCCGTCGTGCTCGGTTCCCACCGCAGCGCGACGTAACCTGGCTCGGACACATTCGCATCGTCGCCTTCCAACGTCTGGTCGCGGAGCAGCACCAATTCCTTGCCGTCGGCGACTTCAAATGGCATGATGCTGTAGGCAGGTGTCGGCAAGTCGTCCAAGTCGATAACAGCTGTGCCATGCACCATCAAACGATGCATCTTGCACTCGCCTTTGCCTGGCTGAACCAACGTGCCGCCGCCGTCGTACTCTGCCGCGGGGAGCGTGCCGTAGACGACGCCCAGGCGAACGACAGGGAGCTTACCGGGATGCGATGTTCCTTGCACCGGCGGACGATGATTGATCGGATCGCCCCGCTCGCGCTGGGCCATCCGCCGCAGTGTGCGAACGTCGGTTTCGGATAGAACGTAGGCGTCGGCCATTGCTTTCTCGTTATGTTACGTCACCAAGCCATCGGCGTTCGTCGGACCATTGACGGGCGTCAGATGCTGACCAATGCCGCTATAGTCGGCGCGAACGCCGCTCGTTTCGCCCAGGTCGTAAAACGCGATCAGCCCACTGCGCTGCGCCGACGAAAGATGCCGATATTCGACGCCCCGCCCACCGTTGCGAATCGCCGCAAGCTCCGCATCCGACAAAGCCCGGCTCCAGAAGCCCCACGCATCCATCCGGCCGTTGTGCGAATTGGTAATCGAATGCTCGTTTTGAACGTCGTTTGAGGAATCATTGACACTCTCGCACGAGAGCCGTTTCGGTCGACAAAACTGTCGCCTTGCGGCTTGTTCTTCTCATGCCCTCGCGACGAAGCGAGACAAAAAAAGGCTCGGACCGGCGATAGCCGATCCGAGCCGATTGAAAACATTCTTTAGCGTCAGAACGCGAGAATCTACGAACTACTTTTCCGTGCGACGTCGGACCAGAAACAGGCCGAGCGCGCCCATCGTCAGCAACGCATAGGTCGACGGTTCGGGAACGGCGTTGAATTGCCAGTTGACGATGTCGTGGTTATTCAGCGCACCACCGGTTCCGGCGGTGAAGCCGACATACAGGTCTTGGGCACCAAAATGCGTTCCCAAGTCGACGAGGGCGGACACGTGCGGCGTGGCCGGCTTGACGTCGACGGTGTTGAAGTAGACCTTCATCTCGGCACCGTCGTAGTCGACCCACGCGTAGTGCACACCGCCATCGTTGAATCGTGGCATGCCGGGCTGCCCGACGTCGGGATTCTGAGCGAGGCTGACCACTCCGTTGACGTCGATCGCGATATGGCTGCCGTTATTGTTGGCCGGGTCGTGGAGGCCACCGGGCCACGTGTCGAATTCGACAGCGACATACTTCCCGATGTCTTGCACGCCCATGCCGCCGCCCGCATTGCCAAGCGCCTTCGGCGATGCGTTTTGGATGACGAACAGCATGCCGTCGGCACCCGTCCCGTCTTGGCCGTCGGCACCGCCGGCAGGCTCGGAAATCTCAAACGCGAACTTGGTGTTGAACGCCAAGTTCGCCTGCGGAAAGTGAACCTCGCCGTTGAGGAACGCGCTGCCGGCCTGGCTACCGTGCGTGCGGGTGGTCAGGCGGATACGATCGTCGTCGGGCACGCCGCTCGTTCCGGCGTCGTATTTGCCGGCAGTGCCGCGCATCATTAATCGCGACGTATCGCCGAAGTTGGCAAAACTGAAACTGCTTCCCTGCGGAGTCGATGCGGGTGTTCCGTTGGGATCGAAGCCAATGAACGCCTCGACCGGGAGGACGCCGGAACCGGGGAGCCCGGGCGTATCGACAATGACGCGGGCATCCCAGGCGTATCCATTCCAGCGTTCGGAGGCATTGTGTCCGACGCCGCCAAGCCACATGGTGTTGGGCGCGAACGTATCGAGCACGCCCGTCCGGCCCGCGAAGCTTCCCACGTTGGCATAGTCAAAATAGACGTCGACCGTGTCGGTGACGTCGTTGAACGTTAGGGCAATGTGGTGCTGTTCGCCATCGGCGATGGGGACGGCCGAGGAGTTTCCCGAACCCAATCCGGCGATATTAAAGTGCAATGGAGCAACCGGGTTGGTCGAGCCGGTGTTGCTCGTGCGGCCGAAGAAGAAAATATGCGGGCAGCACGCGCCGTCGGATTGCCCGAAGAACGGCGACCAGTTTTGTTGGGGATAGTTGTGGCTGACGAGCGCCTCGATCGTGAAGCTCGTTCCGGAAAGGGCGGCGATCGGCAATTGCGTGCGGAGGGTGTCGCCGGAGGCGGTGTTGTCTAGCGAACGCCCGTCGAAATTCAATTGTCCGGCATTCGTCCAGCCGCTGCCGCCGATGCTTGCGCCGGCGTTTGCGCTGGTGTCGTGAAAATCCGTGAGCGTGCCGTGCCAGTTATTTCCGGAGATGTCGGTGGCCGTTCCGCCGGACATGTCTTGGAAATCCCACCACGCCACTAGATCCTGCGCCTGAGCGGTCTTGCCGCCGAGCAGGCCGAGGACCAGGATTGCGAGAAAGCTGGCTGTGTGTTTCATTTCACTAGCTCTCCTAAAAAAGCGAAAAACCAATTTACCGAAAACGGCCGCTTCGGCCGTCGCAAATCGCACTGAAGTCCATCCGGCGAAAATTCCTGCTGCTGAGCCGCCGCCAGTCTCGATCTCGAAACGGCAAGGGCCACGCGCCCCGCCAAAAAAAAAGTAATCGCGTCGTATCGCAGGCAACACATCTCGCAGGCAACACGTCTGCGAGACCCGATAAACGTTGCTCCCCACAAAACAGGCGCATTCGATTCACGCGGAACGTCCATCACCTTGCCTTAAGAATAGTCACGTCGACGGCAGAATTCAACGAAGTTTGCCGCTAAAAACCGTCTGAAAATAGCTCAATTGTCACGGCGGTTTTTCACGCCTTTCCAGTGCCCGTCTATGCCGTTATTGAATTGGCTGCGCATTCGTCTCGTTGCGCGTGTCGGCATGCGGCGGACCCGAGTGCGATTCCCAGGAACTACTCACGCGGTTCGGACCTGGAATGTTTAGCGGTGCCGAACTGGGCGACGAGAGCAGTGGACGCATCGCCCCCGGTCCGATCGAACGCCGCGTTCCGTGCCCTGGGGTCCTGAAGATGGCCGATATCGCGATACGCGGTCACTCCGCGTCCTCAAGCGAGGCATAATCGGGCTGGTCGGCAGAACTCTTACGACCGCCACGCCGTATATAAGGGAGCGAGGCGAGCAAGGCCGACTTTTTTGCAGAATTCTCCGATCGCCATTCTTCGCATCAGGCGGCAAAGGGCGACGCGAGATCCATCGCGATCGTTAGCGTCAACCCGACTTGCGGCAACGGTTTAGGACTTCCCGTACTGCCGCGCCATCCCACCTCGCGGCACCATCAGGAGTCGTTCCATCGGATCATACGTCACGAGCGTCGGAAAGTTCTTAAAGTAACGACCCCCCGCGAATCGAAACTATCTTTCGGAAGGCTTGTTCGGCGAACGCCAGGAGTTCGTAATCCGCGGCCAACGCGGGTTAAGAGACTGGCGACGTTTGCCGATAAGCCGTAGGGGGGATCTGCCAGAAAGACCGCGCCGCGGCTCCCAAGCCGTGGCATCGCCGCGTTCGTCATTCGGTGCGCGACCTCGCGCCGTTCGACGGATTTCTGTGCATTCTCTCTGCGCGTCGTGCGTTTTGCGCGATGTCGGTCGTTGGCGTTTGTGATTGTGCGCCGTAGAAAGCTCGCCGAAGGAGAGCGTGCTTTTTACGGCTCGGATCGCAAGATACCGCCGGGCGGTCGGCCAAGCAAACCGCGCACCTTCCAGGGCAAGGAGTCAGAGGGAACTGAAACCAAGCCGCAGTTTAGAAGCGAAATGAAGAGCGGTCCCGACCCAGATGTTCGCGAACCGTGGAACGTTACCCCATAACGATCCACACGATGTGAAAACCGCCGTCACCGCAACGGCGATTGAAGCATCAACCGCGAGCAAGGGGCCAACCCTTGCGTCGGACAGGTGACGTCCGAGGCAAGGTAAAGTTCCCACACCCAGCGAAAATACACGGAGTGCCTGTAATGAAGGTCTTCACAACCGGACAGGTCGCCAAGATCTGTAAAGTGGCTCCCCGCACGGTCAGCAAGTGGTTCGATTCAGGACGTCTCAAGGGTTACCGCATTCCCGGGTCGCAAGACCGGCGAATCCCACGCGACTACCTGATCCGGTTCCTCAAGGAACACGGCATGCCGCTTGGCGACCTGGAAGACGAGACGATGGCCAAGGTGCTGATCGTCGGCCAGGATCAAGTGCTGATTGAAAACCTCAAGCGTGAGATCCCGTCGGAACGTTCGTTCAAGGTCGCTGTCGCTTCGAGCGGATTCGAAGCCGGCATCCAGGCCGAGAGCTTTCATCCCGACTGCATCATCGTCGACTTCTCGATCGGCCGGCACGAAGCGCTGCAGATTTGCCAAAACCTGCGCCGCAACACCGAGTTCACCGAGACGATTCTCATTGCCCTGTTGCCCGACGACGGCAGCCCGATGAGCTTCGATCGTTCGACGATCAACGAGACTTTCAAGAAGCCGTTCGACGTGGCCTTGTTGGCCGAACGCCTTCGCACGCTGATCGGTTCGCGAAAGGAATTGGTCTAGTACGCAAGCGGAACAAGTCGCTCGGCTTCGCCACCGGCGACTCGGTTCGCTTTCCATCTCCCCCCACTCCCAAAAAGCGAACCGTCCCGCATCGCAATCTATCTAAATGAGCTAATCCGTCGCGGCTAGACCCCCGCGACGGTTCATTTTTTCTTCGCCTGCCGGCGATCTTGTCGGCCGCAATCGATCGACGTTCGTGCGATTTCGATAGGAAGGGCGTGCCGCGGAATCGATTCTCCGTCGATTCTCCGTCGATACTCCGTCGGCCGCCTCGTTAAGGCGAAACCCGCCCGACGTATACGGACGGGCGCTCACGCAGCGGTTTGACGATCTTCGGTTGCGTGGGCACCGCCGTTGCGGTTAATAGGGCGAGGACGCCGGATCCGCGACTGGCCCCCTACGCAAAGCCCGACGCTGGCCTACAATATTCGGAACCATTTCTCCCGCACCACGTTACGTCATGCCAACGCTCTCCCATTTCGACGAATCCGGCGCCAGTCGCATGGTCGACGTGGGCGAGAAACCAATTACGCTCCGCGTCGCCCGGGCGTCGGCACGGGTGCGGATGAACGCGGAAACCGGCCGGCTAATCCGCGACCGGCGGGTTACCAAGGGCGATGTCCTCGAAGTCGCGCGGCTCGCCGCGATTACCGCCGCCAAGCGGACTTGGGAACTGATTCCGCTTTGCCACCTGTTGCCGCTCGACGCGGTTGAGGTGCAGTTCGACTTCGTCAGCGACGATCTTCTGGCGATCGAAGCCAGCGCCCGCGCGACGGCCCGCACCGGCGTCGAAATGGAAGCCCTCACGGCGGCTGCCACGGCGGCCCTGACCGTCTACGATATGTGCAAAGCTGTCGATCGCGGCATGACGATCGAACGCGTCCGCCTCGAGGAAAAATCCGGCGGAAAGAGTGGTCATTTCACGAGGAACGACGCATGACCCCGCCCGCCGCGACCCCGCCCGCCGCATCGACGCGCCCGGCTTCGACGACTGCCGCACAGGCGCAGCGCGACGCATCAGTTCCGCCGGACACCCGTGCCGCGTTGGCCGCGCTCTATGCCCCGATTCGCGAACACCTTGCGGCGGTCGACGACCGTTTGCAGAGCGAGTTGCAGAGCCGCTTCCCGTTCGTCGACGAGCTGGTCAAACACGCCTTTCGCCTCGGCGGAAAACGCCTTCGTCCCGCGCTGCTGCTGCTTTCGGCGCAGGCGACCGGCCGCGTCACCGCAGACCATATCACGCTCGCCGCCGTCGTCGAAATGATTCACACGGCGACGCTCGTCCACGACGACGTTCTCGACGAGGCCCAGCTTCGCCGCCACGTCGACACCGTCAACGCCCGGTGGGACAACGAAGCCAGCGTGCTGTTGGGCGACTTCCTGTTTTCGCACGCGTTCTACCTCGCCAGCACGACCGAGAGCACGCTCGCCTGCCGCATGATCGGTCGCGCGACGAACGTCACGTGCGAGGGCGAACTACGCCAGGTGCATGCAGGCGGCGATTTACAACTCGCCGAGCAGGAGTATCTCGGCATCATCGAAGCCAAGACGGCCGAGCTTTGCGCCTGCTCGTGCCAGCTCGGCGCATCGTATGCCGGCGCGAGCGATACCGTGGTCGATGCCGTGGCGGCTTACGGGCGCAACCTGGGCATTGCCTTTCAAATCGCCGACGACCTGCTCGATCTGGTCGGCGAAGAGAACGCGGTCGGCAAATCGCTCGGCACGGACCTTGAGAAACGCAAGGCCACGCTGCCGGTGATTCATCTGCTCGCCGAGGCCAGCGGCGA
>JAJDEG010000109.1 GCA_029259895.1 Planctomycetota bacterium | reverse complement strand
CACGTCCTGATCGATCAGCTTCTTGGCCTCGTACAACGTGTACTGCACGGCTTTGTTGCTGGTCGAATAGTCCGAGTCGCCGTCGTTGTCCAAGTCGGTCATGCTCGTCCAATCGAAACCACCCGGCAACGACCACCCGCTTGGATACACGTTGGCCAAACCGTCGGTCATCAACACAACCACTTTCTTGGCATTGATGCGAGCCTTTTGATCGAACAACGAACGGGCTTCCTTCAATCCCAATCCGATGGCTGTGGTGTTGTCGTAGTGGCTCGCCTGCTTCTCCTTCTGGATTGTGTCAATCGAGCTGATGCTATAGGTGAGCCAATCGCTTCCCAAGCTGACGGCCGTACCATTCGTCGTGCCGGTGTTGTCCTTTTCGATCCGCGCCGACTGGGCGTAGACGACCAAGCCAAGACGATCGTTGTAGTTCAAGTCGTCGACGAAGTTGCAGAACTGCGTCGTTCCGAGCTTAAGAGCGTGGGTGGGATAGTGCGGCGTCTTCCACAAGTCGACCGTCTGGCTGTGCCGTGCCCGTTTGGTGAGCAAATAGTTGGCGAATGTCAAGCCGCCGTACTTCTTCCGATAGCCCGCGTATTTGGGCTGCGAGTCGTTTTTGACGTAGTCGAACCAGTCGTCCCATTCGACGTTTTGCGGACCGTAGTTTCCGCTGAGACCGAACACGGCCTTGATCGTATCGGTGTCATCCATGAACCGCTCGCCGTAGTTGGAACTGCTATACGAGGATCCCGGCGCGGTCGTGCTGTTCGTGCCGGACTTGACCCACACGCGGTCGATGCGTCGGCTGGAATTCGAGCTATTCGGATAGTAACGTCCAGACGTTCCGCTCGTCGTGTGTCGATACTCGTTGCCGTTGTCGAACCGCAGGATCACGTACGTCAGCGTCGACGTCGACGTGACGTCGACGTAATTCTTTCCCGTCCCATCGTCGGCGCCAAACGTGACGGAGATGTGCGGAATCGTGCCGCTGGCGGGCTGTCCTTCGACCGTTAGGAAATCGGTTGCGGCAGGCATCGCGCCGAGGTTCGGCGGGCCCAACGCGTTAAAGATATTCAGCATGTTGGCTTCGACGGCCGATTGGCCGAGCGAATCGAATGCATTGAACGTACTGTCGTCGTTCATCGAGCCGGAGTAGTCGAGCACCAGCGCGATTTCGCGCGGTTTCACGTAGCTCGTCGCCTGCACCAGTAGATCTTGCGAATGGCGACCGAACACCCAGGCGAACGCCAGCGGCAAACGACCGTCTGGCTGCGACGTGTCGGAGCCGTCGCGGTGCGCGACGACGCGGACGGCGTTGTACGGCGTCTGGCCCCAGGTGATGTTCCAGGAACCGGAGGCCTCGTCGAATACGCGTCGGCCAAACAGCACGTCGCGCTCCGGATTGAGGTACACGCCGTTGAGAGCCGCGATTTCGACGGCTTTGGTGCGGGCCGATTCCGCTGCAGCCGTCGCGGCGTCGCCGCCGCTCGAGCCGTTCTGGCCGGCTTCCGCTACGGCCTGCGTCACTTCCTGAGCCGCCGCCAGCGAAGCGGAGTCGACCGCCGTCTGCATGCGGGATTGCGTCAGCGAGATCGTCCCGATGTCGACCGAAAGAGCGATGAACCCGATGATCATGATCATCGAGATCGCCGTCATGACGAGAACGACGCCCCGGCGAGAAGTATTGTGAAAGACACGGTTCATGAGGCACCTCCGAAAAGCTGGCATTGTGCTTGTTGGCGTTTGATGGCTCGTCCGTGAAGGTGACTGACCGCATCGTGGCGGAGTCAGGGCCGAAAACGCGGCCGCGTTCGATTGCTTATTTGTGGTAGTTGCGGAACGTGGATTGCGCCACGATGATCTCGGTCGGAGCAAAATACGCCAGCACCTGTGGCGGGCATTGCGATACCGAGGAGTACGGGATCGAAACCTTCACCTGAAAGTTCTTGAGGTGATTGTTGGGATCCTCGAAATCGAAAGGCACGGGCGTTCCGCCCGAGTCGGGAATCGAAAGGATTTCCACATCGGCAAGCCCCGTGGGAATTCCGCTGGCTTCGAGATAGTTGGTCACGTCGGCCACGATCTTGTCGTTCGTCGACTCACCCTCCTCGACGAATCCCTGCTTGTCGGTCGCGCCAAACCGTCCGCCTTCGCGAACGGCCGTCGTCAGCACTTGAAAGACTTCCAGCGCACGGCCGACCTCGATGACGCCGAACACGAGCACGAACAGCATCGGCAGGCAGACGGCCAACTCGATCGTCGCGGAACCGCGTCGCTGGTCGCCGCACCGGCGGCGAAACTTCGATAACATGGCGAGCCTCTTACGTTGCAAGTAGCAAAGCCGACGGCCTCGTCCTGCGAAGCCGTCGGCCACCGTTGTTAGTTATTCGTGACGCATCACGGCCTGGCCCGTAAGCGTCAGGTCGTGGACGTACGTGTGCCAAAAACCGCTGGGAAACAAGCTAATCGAGTTGTACGGAACCGTAATCCGCACGATGAACAGATGCCGGTCCTCGATCTCGTCGACTTCAACGTCCGGAAGATTGCCGTAGTTCGTCGGCGCCGAGCCGGCCGTGTCGAACGTCGATCCATCCTTGATGACGATCGTCGCCAACGAAGGATTCATCATCGTGCCGAGAATGCGGTTCGCCTCGGCGATCACCTGATCGTTCGTGGCGCCGTTGGTCACGGCCAGACGACCGGCGTAGCGCGCGGCCGATTTGATCACGTTCGTAGAAAGATACACGTGACCGAATTCGATCATCGCGAAGTAGATCACCAGAATCACCGGCAGAACGACGGCCATTTCGACGGCCGTGGTGCCAAAGCGTCGCGACCGACGCTTCAATCGAATGCGCTTCATAACGACCTCGCTGTCGCCGCTCGATTCGATGAGCCTTGCTCGGGCGGCGGAGAATACGATGTGATTCGACATTCGACGGTCGCCGCTCGATTCGCGGCGCACCGTCGCTCGGCGTCCGATGCCGCTGAAGAAAGGTTTTCCTATTGGGAACCATAGCTCGATTTCCCCTCGCGTGACGGCGGCGTCCCGTGGAATTTACGGGAATTCGTGGAACGTCGGCGTGGCGACGGTCGTGTCGATCGTAACGAGACGGATCGCGACGGTTATGCCAAACGCGCCGCTCCGCGGCCAACGTTGCCGGTGGCAGTGCTGACCGTAGCACCGTTTTCGCGCGTCGTGCGAGTTCTTGCGAACGCGCCACGCAAGGCCGGCGCGACAAAATGCCCGCGCCCCGCGATCGATTTTGTCCGATAGCCCAGATGCAGCATCGACAAGACGCGCGGGCGGGGATGGACGCGTGAAACAACGTCACTACGTGAGGAGCTAGGCGATCATGGCCGACAAAGACACGTTTCGCGTCGTCACCAGAGAGTCCGACGGAAAACTACGCATCCGAGATTACGCCAGCGACGAGCCCATCCGCCGACGCCATTCGCAGATCGGTATCGACGATTGCAGCACCGACTTGGGCCTGCGGGGAATGCCCGTCTTTCGCGGACTGATCGGACCGATTCCAGAGGGGGCAAATGTCGTTCGCTACGAATCCCCAGAAGTCTTCGAGTCGATCACCAAAGAATGGGGCACTGCCGCAGCGGGGCGACGACGAAGCCGGGCGGCGCGCAGCTAATACCTTTTGGCCCCCGACTCGCACGCGGATTGAGGGTGCCGTGCCGCGTTAATGCGTGCTGTGCCGCGGCGGATCGCCCGCCAGCGACTTGCTGCCATAACCGCGTGTCGAACGTGTTTCGCGTGCCGCCATGTTCGCGGCGGAGCCGCCGCTCGCCGGAGTACCCAAAGCGCGGCCGACGATTTCGCGGCGAATAAATTCTTCGTTCTCGTACCGCAGCGTCGTGACCGGAACCTTGACCGTCTGCTTCTCGGGCGTGTTCGATTGGCGAACTACGGGGACGTTGACGGTCTCCTGCTTTACCTCCCAACGCGTCACCGGAACCAGGCGGTATTCGTAATACGGCTCGATAAATGGATTCCAACGGCCGCGCATCACCGGTTGAGACTTGTATTCCGTGATCGGAACGTAGACCGTCCGCGCGGTCGGCTGTTGCTCCGTGGTGAACGTCGGTCGGTAGACCTCGCGTGTCTCCTCCTTCCACGTTGTTTCGTAAACTGGCCGCTGGACGATCCGCGTCGTTTCGCGATATCGCAACCCGTTTTGGTCGTATTCCCGGACGTCGTCCGCGGGCAGGTTCACCGTCGCCACCAACGCGGCGGCACACGCTCCGCACCAAATCGCACCGTTCTTCAGCAACGAAATCATCCGCGCCCTCCTTGGCGTTGAGGCAAGTTCGCCTCGCCTTTCGTCCGCCCGACCGCCGGTCGCAATGCTGTGGCCGATGTCGCGGGACCATTGCGGTTATCGGATCAAGCGGGACGACCGGTTTAGACGGACCGCCGCATCCCCGCACATCCTCGCCGAATCGCCCTATTGTCCCTGCTGGCGAAGGGTGCGATGCGCCCTACCGCAGTGTTACAATCCGCTGGTACGCTCGATTTCCCAGCTCCCCAATCAACCATCGCGCTTTTGAGCCGAGCATCGCCGTGAACGGTTCACCCATCCTGCCGCGGTTAGTCTGTCCGCA
Organism: Planctomycetota bacterium; assembly: GCA_029259895.1. GTDB lineage: Bacteria > Planctomycetota > Planctomycetia > Pirellulales > PLA5 > PLA5. Next base: position 3,725 of record JAJDEG010000109.1, on the reverse strand, counting down.
AACGCATCAACCGTTGTCGATGGCCGACGGCGAGTTGGTCGATCGTGTGAATGCCGCCGCCGCCAGAGGCCAACTCCGCTACGCGAACGAGGACACGGTATCCGACCAGCTCGACGGCGGCCTCATTCGCGGCGATGGACTGTTGCTTTACCCTATTATTCGCGGAATTCCGCTCCTAACGATCGATCGAGCGATCCATCTCGACGGGAACGCGGCCGGAAAATGATTCCGCCGAGCGGTCAAACGGTCGTTCGCAGCAGTGGGTTGCCGAGCAATCCTCGGTTATACTTCTCGGGTTAGATTAGGACACGATGACTGCCTTCTAGTGGCAGGGAGATCGTCTAGTTTCGCGTGCTGCGTCGCGTCGCTCAGTTTTCGCCTCGGCACTTTCCCTCGGAGCGAGTCGCATGACGACCACGCGCGCCTCGAGCACGACCCGACTTTGCGATCTCAAGGACGAACAAGAGGGCGACTTCTTTGCTCAACTGTCCGGCAAGGAGCAACTCACCACGCGCGATGGCAAACCGTACATTCGCGTGGCGTTTCGCGATGCCCAGCGCGAAGTCCAGTTCCCGATTTGGACAGACTCTCCGTGGTACGCGGAATGCCGCGAGCAATGGGCCGCCGGCGAGTTTTACAAGCTGCGGGCGGCATTGCGCGACACGAATTACGGGCCGCAGCTTGAAATTCGTCGCATTCGTTCGACGACCGACGATGACGCGGGCGACGGTTTTGACCCCTGGATGCTCCTGCCCCGCTCGTGCCGAGACACCGCGGCGATGTACACCGAACTAGCGGCGTTCGTCGAATCGCAAATCGGCGACGCCGACGTCAAGCGGCTCGTCCTCGGTATTCTCGAAACGCACCGCGATCGACTGTTGCTCTGGCCGGCGTCGCTGCGGCATCACCACGCTCACTTGGGCGGTTTCCTGGAACACGCCCTCAGCGTGGCGAAGAATGCCGAGTTTCTGGCGAAGAAATACACAGCGCTATACCCTGATCTCGCACCACCGCTCGACATCGACCTCGTCATCGCCGGAGCCGTGCTGCACGATATCGGCAAACTTCGGGAAATCGACCAGTCGCAGAGTGGCACAGCCCGATCGGTCCGCGGCCACCTCCTTGGCCACGTAATCCTCGGCCGCGACATGCTCCGCGAGGCCGCCGCCGATCCCCAAATCAACGCCAACGTCGACCCGGAAAAGCTGCTGCGGCTCGAGCACGCGCTGATTTCACACGAAATTCACGCCGAATGGGGTGCGGCGCGACCCGTGATGACTCCGGAAGCACTGTTGGTCCAGGCTGCGGACGACATCGACGCTCGGTTCGATATGCTCCAGGCAGCGCTCATGGCCGACGCCGGCGAGGGGCCGTTTACGTCGAGCAAAAACTTGCTGCAAACCGAGCTATTTCGCGGCGGCGGCTAGCCAAAGCCACGCACTCGCGTTTCCGCGAGTCGCTCGCAATTCGAGCTTTACGCCCCCTCGCCGCGTGCGGCATAATTCTGGTCCGTTCTGACCGGCCGCAATTTGTTGCCCGCGAATTCGAGATGGAGCTTGATTTGAACGCTTGCATTACCGAGCTACTGCGTTGCCAAACGAGGATTGCCGCGTTCGCTGCTGCGTGCCGCGGCGTATTCACGTCGACGGCGTGGCTGGCGGCTTCCGTCATTGCTATCGCCATCGCCATCGTCGCGACCGGCTGCGGCCCGACGACCGACGCCGATGGCGACGGGCATTCGGCCGACTCGAAGCAGGGCGTTGTCGTGTCTGGCGCGGAAGCGGGCAAGAAACTGCTCGTCCAGATGGCCGCTGCGTATCAAAATGCTCCGGCCTATCGCGACCGCGCTCAACTGAAACTCACCATTCGCGGCACCGGCCCGTCGCATGCCGAGACGTTTCCCTTCGCGGTCGAGTTCGTTCGCCCCAACAAGATTCGCGTCGAAGCCTATTCGGCGACCGTTGCTAGCGACGGACGCACGGTGATCGGCAAAATTGCATCACCTGAGACCGACGACTTCGACGGTCAGGTGGTCGAACTCGACGCGCCGTCCCAGCTATCGGGCGACGCCATCGCCGAGTTCGACGAATCACTTCAAGGCGGCATTTCCGGGATCAGCTCGTGGCCGTTTTCGCTAGGCCTATTGCTGCTCGGCGATCGGGCCATCGAGCAGTTCAAAGCCGCCGAACGCGTGGCGGTGTTGCCGTCGCAACAGCTCGAAGGACGCGACTGCCATTGCGTACAAATCGAGGACAGCGATGGACGCAGCGTGTGGTGGATCGACAAGGAAAACGCCTTGCTGCGGCGTTTCGAATTCCCGGTAATCGCATTTGCTCGCGAGTACCAACTCAACCCGAGCGAAGTTTCGCTCGTTGCCGATTTTGCCGACGCCGCGTTCGCCGCTCCGGCCGACGATCGCTTCACGCTGGCTGTGGCGGACGACGCCAAGCGAGTGAAGTACCTGGTCGCTCCGCCGCCCCCTATGCCGCCGGATGGGCTCATTGGCGAACCTTGTCCATCATTCTCGTTCGACGCGTTCGTCGGCGACAATTTCGCGGACAAGGCCCCCGGCAAACTGACGGCCGAGAGCCTCCGCGGCAAGCCCGCTTTGTTGTTATTCTGGACGAATCGCGACGGTCCAGCCCTGGACGCGTTCGACAAATTGGCGAAAGAGAACAAAGAACGCACGGACGTTGCGTTCGTCGCCGTGCTGACGGAGTCTAGCGACGCCGTGACCGACGCGCAGCTTCGCGAGTCGATGATCAAAATGAAGCCGGCGTTCGCGGTCGCCCGCGCCGACCACGCGACGGCGGCGTTCGGCCTGCTCGCTCCATCGGCGGCCGTGTTCTTGAGCCGTGAGGGCGTCGTCGAGGACGCCATTCTCCACGATTCGCTTTCGGCCGTCGCCGCCGCGCCGGAAATCATCGACGCGTTAATCGCCGACACGCCTTGGCATCCCCGCGCGCTGGGCCGCTATGAGGAGTTTCGTCGCCAATACGCCGAGCGACTCGCGCTCGCCAAGACGGGCCGCGTGCCTCCTACCGTGGCTGCGCCGCCAGCGCCGCCGCAACGCCATCGGCTGGTGTCGTTATGGAAACAGGAAGAGCTGAAACAACCCGGCAACATGATCGTGTCTCCCATCGCCGACGCTGGGCTGTTGATAATCGACGGCGCTCGTTCGATCGTCGAGATGGATGCCGGCGGCCAAGTCGGCAAACGCCACGAGTTGAAGCTTCCCGATGGCGGCGACGTGGGGTTTCTGCGCGTGGGGAAGACAGGCGATGACCGGCCGTTCTTTGTCGGCAGTCGGCTGTTGCAACCGAAGCTATACATCTTCGACGACCAATGGCGCGTCGTAGCGGCCTATCCCGACGGGCCAGTTCCCGCCGACGAGGATAACCCGGAAGTATCCGACATTCAGGTCGCCGACATCGACGGCGACGGCGAAAGTGACATTCTCGTCGGCTATGGAGGGATTCACGGCGTCCACATGCTCTCGCCCGACGGACGGCGGAGGTGGTCGAATCGGGCGGTATTCGGCGTGTCGCGGTTGGCCATCGCGCCGCTTGCCGACGACCAACCGGCGATCTTCGTGGCGTCGTTCGCGGCACCAACGGCAGTACTCGATGCGCGCGGACAAGAACGCGGCCGTTGGCAGGCGCAAAGCGGCGCTTTGTCGATGCTGGCCGTAGGCGAAACGCAAACCGGGGCCGATGGCGCGTCGA
>JAJDEG010000108.1 GCA_029259895.1 Planctomycetota bacterium | reverse complement strand
GAGACGTATTTGATGCCGATCACGAACCGCGGCGGGTTTCATACGGAGTTTCCGGAACTGTATAAGCGGCTGACCCTCGTTTCGGCGAAGGATTACGAGAACTATATCGCCCGGCTGGCGGCGTTTGGGACGTATGCGGATCAGAACATCGCGTTGATGCGGGGCGGGATCGAGAAGGGGTTGATTCTGCCGGCGGTGGTTCTCAAGGGTTATCGCGAGGCGATCGAGCCGCACATTGTGGACGCGGCGGAGAAGAGTTTGACGTATCGGCCGTTTGCCAGGATGCCGGATACGATTTCGGCGGCGGAACAGGAGCGGCTACGCGCGGCGGCGAGAAAGGCGATCGATGAGAGCGTCGTGCCGGCGTATCGGCGGTTCTTGACGTTCATGGAGAAGGAATACGTGGCGGCCGCGCCGGGGCAGATTGGCGCTTCGTCCTGGCCGAACGGACGCGACTTGTATCGCCATCGAATTCGTAAGTTCACGACGCTCGACATCACGCCGGAGGAAGTGCATCAGCGCGGACTGAGCGAAGTGAAGCGGATTCGGGAGGAGATGAAAGAAGTCGTGCGGCGAGCGAAGTTCGACGGATCGGTCGACGATTTCATCGAGTTTCTGCGGACCGATCCGCAGTTTTATGCCAAGACGCCGGAGGAACTGTTCGCGCACGTGGCGTACATCTGTAAGCGGATCGACGGCGAGTTGCCTAGGCTGTTCAAGGTGCTGCCGCGCACGCCGTATGGTCTACGCGAGATTCCGGAATACATCGCGCCACAGACGACGTCGGCCTATTACATGGTGCCCAGCGGCAACGGCGAGACGGCCGGGTTCTATTATTTGAATACTTACAACCTCAAGAGCCGGCCGCTGTATGAAATGGAGGCGCTGTCGCTGCACGAAGCCGTGCCGGGGCATCATTTGCAGCTTGCCTTGCAGCAGGAGATGGAGGAATTGCCCAAGTTTCGTCGGCATCACGGGTTCACTGTGTTCATCGAAGGCTGGGCGCTGTACGCCGAGCGGCTGGGGTTGGAGGTTGGGTTTTATCGAGACCCCTACACGGACTTTGGGCGGCTAACGTTCGAGATGTGGCGGGCGTGTCGGCTGGTGGTCGATACGGGCATTCATTATCTCGGCTGGTCGCGGCAACAGGCGATCGACTACATGGCGACGAACACGGCGTTGTCGCTGCACAACGTTGCTGCGGAGGTCGATCGGTATATTTCCTGGCCGGGGCAGGCCGTCGCTTATAAGACGGGCGAACTGAAGATTCGCGAGCTACGCGCCGCGGCGGAAAGAAAGCTGGGAACGAAATTTGACGTGCGCGAGTTTCATCGCGTGGTATTAGGGAGCGGCTCCGTGCCGCTGGCCGTACTGGAGGAAAATGTGGAGCGGTATATCAACGAAACATCGGATGCTACGGCGGCGGATGGCTCGAAGGGCGGCGGCGAAAGTGTCGCGGCCAAGTCGCGTCCGACGACGAACGGACGTACTGAGAGTACGTGGAACTATCCTGCCACGCGCAAGAGCGATCAAGTCGACGACTATCACGGCACGATGGTGACCGATCCGTATCGTTGGCTGGAAGACCCGGATTCGCCGGAAACGGAAGCGTGGGTCGCGGCGCAGAATAAAATGACGTTCGGATATTTGGAATCGCTCGGCGAGCGTGAGACGTTGCGCAAGCGACTTACGCAGCTTTGGAACTACGAGCGGTACGGCATCCCCAGGCAGCGCGGCGGGCGATACTTCTACGAGCGCAACGACGGCTTGCAGAATCAGAGCGTGTTGTACGTGGCCGAATCGCTCGACGCCGAGCCGCGGGTGTTGCTCGATCCGAATACGCTCTCGAAGGATGGCACGGTGGCCTTGTCGGCTACGAACCTCAGCGACGACGGCAAGCGGATCGCCTATGGCACGTCGAGCGGAGGGAGCGACTGGCGGGAGTGGCGGGTGCGCGACGTGGCGACGGGTAAGGACTTGGACGACGTAATCAAGTGGTCGAAGTTCACGAGCGCGGCGTGGTCGAAGGATGGCGACGGCTTCTATTACGGCGCCTACGAAGCGCCGCAGGAAGGCGAGGTCCTCACCGGCTCGAATTATTTCCAGAAGCTGTATTTCCACAAGCTCGGCGATCCGCAGGAGAAGGACCGCTTGGTCTACGAGCGGCCGGATCATAAGGATTGGGGATTCGAGCCGATCGTCACCGAAGACGGCGGCTATCTGGTGATGCACGTGTGGCGCGGTTCGGCGCAACAGAATGCGATTTCCTATAAGGACTTGAAAACAAAAGATGCCAAGGTCGTCGAACTGCTCGACGAGTTTGACGCCGAGTATGAGTTGTTGGGCAACGACGGCGCGACATTTTTCTTTCGCACAGATTCTGGAGCGGAGCGGGGCCGGATCATCGCCATCGACTTGGCCAAGCCGAGCCGCGAGAACTGGCGAGAAATTGTCGGCCAGACCGCGGATACGCTGCGCAGCGCGAGCCTAGTCGCCGATCGGATCATCGTCAGCTACTTGAAAGATGCTTCGAGCGCCGTGAAGGTGTTCGATATGACGGGCAAGTTCGTCCGCGACGTGAAGCTGCCTGGCATTGGCACGGTGGGCGGGTTCGGCGGTAAGCGCGACGACAAAGAGACGTTCTATTCGTTTACGAGCTACACGTCGCCGGGCGCGATCTATCGTTACGATCCGGCCAGCGGCGAATCGACATTGTTTCGCCAACCGAAGGTGGCATTCAATCCCGACGACTACGTTACCGAGCAAGTGTTTGCCAAGAGCAAGGACGGCACGCAAGTGCCAATGTTCTTGACGTATAAGAAGGGTTTGAAGAAGGACGGCCGCAACCCGACGATTCTTTACGCATACGGCGGCTTCAACATTCCGATCACGCCGGCGTTCTCGGTGACGAGCTTGGTTTGGATGGAGCAGGGCGGCGTGTGGGCCGTGGCGAATTTGCGCGGCGGCGGCGAATATGGCCGCACGTGGCACGAGGCCGGCATGCTCGATCGCAAGCAGAACGTGTTCGACGATTTTCAAGCGGCCGCCGAGTGGCTGATCGAGGGCAAGTACACGGCCAGCGACCGGCTGGCGATTCAAGGCGGCAGCAACGGCGGGTTACTCGTCGGCGCGTGCATGACGCAGCGGCCCGACTTGTACGCGGTCGCTCTGCCGGCGGTTGGTGTGATGGACATGCTGCGGTTTCACAAGTTCACGATTGGCTGGGCGTGGGTGCCGGAGTACGGCTCGGCCGACGACGCCGAGCAGTTCAAGACGCTTATCGAGTACTCGCCGTTGCAGAATTTGCGGCCCGGCGTGAAGTATCCGGCCACGCTGATCACGACGGCCGATCACGACGACCGCGTTGTGCCGGCACACAGTTTTAAGTTCGCGGCCGCGCTGCAAGCCGCCCAGGCGGGCGAGCGGCCGACGATGATCCGCATCGACACCCGCGCGGGCCACGGGGCAGGCAAGCCGACGTCGAAGCGGATCGAAGAGGCGGCGGATATTCTCGCTTTCACACGCGACCAGATGGGCGTGAGCAATACGGGCAAGGGGAGTAAGAAGACGGACGAAAAGGCGGCGCCGTGACCGAAGACACGTCACAATCGAGCGTGGCGGACGGCCCATCGCGGCCGCGGCGACTGGTTTCGCTCGACGCCTTTCGCGGCGCGACGATGCTGCTGATGGCCAGCGAGATTATGCACGTGCCGTCGACGCTCAAGAAGCTCGACGGCTATGCCGGCAGTCCCGCGCTGCAAACCGTCGTGCATCAGCTCGAACATCTGCCGTGGGCGGGCTGCACTTTGTGGGACATGATCCAGCCGTCGTTCATGTTCATGGTCGGCGTGGCGATGCCATTTTCGCTGGCCAGCCGGCTGGCGCGGGGACAGGGTTTTCGGCGGATGTTCGTTCACGCGCTGTGGCGGAGTTTCGCGCTGGCGGCGCTGGGAGTTTTCTTGCGGTCCGTCGGACGCGGCATGACGAACTTCACGTTCGAGGACGTGCTGACGCAGATCGGCCTGGGGTATCCGTTCCTGTTCGTGCTGGGGTTTGCGCGGCCACGGTGGCAATGGGCGGCGGCCGGTTTGATTCTTCTCGGATATTGGATGGCGTTCGCCGTTTATCCGGAGCCGGGACCGCAGTTCGACTACACGGCGGTCGGCGTGCCGGCGGCTTGGCCGGAGCATTATGAGGGTTTCGCCTCGCACTGGAACAAGAACAGCAACTACGCGGCCTACGCCGACGAGTGGTTTTTGAATCTGTTTCCACGCGAGCGACCGTTCGCGTTCAACGGTGGCGGGTATTTGACGCTGAGCTTCGTGCCGTCGCTCGCGACGATGATCTTTGGTTTGCTGGCCGGCGGATTGTTGCGCTCGGACCGGTCGTCGCGCGCAAAAGTCGCGATGCTGATCGCGGTCGGTGCAGTGGGCGTTGTGCTTGGAATGGCGCTTGATCGGCTCGGCGTCTGTCCGATGGTGAAGCGAATTTGGACGCCGTCGTGGGCGATTCATAGCAGCGGCTGGGCGGTGATCGCCCTGGCCGTGTCTTACGCGGTGATCGACTGGGGCGGTTGGCGTCGCTGGGCGTTTCCATTGGTCGTGGTTGGGATGAACTCGATCGCCATGTACGTGCTCGTACACCTGTGGTTCGATTTCGTTGCCGGCAGTTTGAAGACGCACCTCGACTACATTTCGCAATACTGGTTGCAGCGGCCGCTGTTCGAGATATTCGGCCAGCCTTACGCACCGATCGTCGAAGGCGGAGTGGTGTTGGCGATTTTTTGGCTGATCAGCCTATGGATGTATCGCCGCGGCGTTTTCTTGCGGATTTGACGCAACATCGCTACGGTACGTCGTCTTACAAGATATCGTCGACTAATACCGTGTCGTCGTGTTCGTAAGCCGGAGCGCAGCAGCAGAGTAGGCGGAGTTCTTCATCGCCGGTGTTGGTGATCGTGTGGACTTTGCCGGGCTCTATGGCGATGGCGTCGCCGGGTTTAACGGCGCGGCGTTCGTCGCCGATCTGCATTTCGCCGTGGCCGTGGGTTATGTAGTAGATCTCTTCCGTGCGGCGGTGATAGTGCGGTGCGGTCGACGTCCCTGGTGCCAGCCGGGCTTCGGCCAGGCTTTGGTTGCGGATCGCCGAGTTGCGATGGGCGAGCAACTCGCGGATTTCGGAACCGTCTTTTGTCGTGAATGAGGGGACTTCGGCCAGGTTCTTAACGTCCACGTGGGTTTCTCTCGCGGGAATTGGAAGGCTTTGAACGTTGGGCGATTTTCGCACGGCGGCGCGATCGCGCAAAGCTTGGGCATTTCGCACTTTGGTCGGCACCGTTGCGGGACGGCGAATCGCGGTGCCGGTGCATTCTTCGTCAAGGTCGGCGTAATCGGTGCGACCGACACAAACCGGCCCGGCAAGTTGCGAAAAATCAACAAGCCGGGTCGGATGGCTAAATTGGCGATGCCTGGGCGACGATAACGACCCTTAGGCATACACGACCGACGTTGTGGTCGATCGCAGGTTGGTGCATAACCAGGAAGGAGTTCTCCCCATGGTCCGCAGGTTTTTACTACCCGCCTTTGCGGTGGCCGCAATGTTGACGTTGGCCGCCAATTCTGCCGAGGCAAAGTTGTTTAGCAATGCTCGCACACACGGCGATGCTTGCGAGGCGTACGCCGGCGATGCCGGTCCGGTCGATTGCGGTTGCGGCGCTGCCGCGAGCTGTTGTGACCCTTGTGCTCCGAAGTGTGGAAAGCGGCTGCGCGACTTGTTCAACCGCTGTTGCAAGCCGAAGTGTTGCGAACCGGCTTGTTGTGAGCCGGCACCTTGCTGCAAGCCGAAGCGCTGCTGCAAAGTGAAGTGCTGCAAGCCGGTGTGCTGCGATCCGTGCAACGATTGCTGCTGCCGCCCGACGCCGGTTCGCGATTTGTTTGCCGGCCTGCGTGACGCGCTCCATTCGTGCTGCAATCCGTGCTGCGATCCCTGCTGCTGCGGCGCCCCGGCCGCTAGCTGCGGGTGTGGCCACTAAGCAGTAACGGATCGACACCGAATGTCGAGTGCGACCGAAGCGCCCCAGTAAAACTTGATGTTAGTTTCCAGCGGCCTCCCTTGTGGAGGCCGCTGTTGTTTTATGGCAGGCCGGAGGCGTGAGGCTTGAGGGGTGAGGCTTGAGCTTGGCCTGCCAGCCATTTCTAGCCGCCGAGGCTTTGGGCGACTTCGGTGAATAGGCCGTGCATGGCTTCGAGGTGGGTTTCGGCCTCGTTGGTCGGGAGGACTAGTGGCGGGCTGATGCGGAGGACTTTGTTGGCGAGCGGGCCGAGGAGGTGGATGGCGCGGCCTTGGTCGTCGCCGAGGTAGCAGGCCTCGACGCAGGCGGCTGCGACTTCTTCGGCCGAGTGGCTGCCGATGGCGGCGCATTCGACGCCCCAGACCGTGCCTTCGCCGCGGACGTGGGCGACCGCGGCGGTTTCGGCGAGGCGGAGCAGACCGCGCTCGAGGACAGCGGCTAGCTTGGCCGCGCGGCCGAGGACGTCGGTCGATTCGAATTCGTCGAGCGTGGCGAGTACGGCGGCCGCGGCGAGCGGGTTGGCGCTCCAGGTATCGGACGCCTGACCGTAGTCGAGGGCGGCGAAGATGTCGGCGCGGC
>JAJDEG010000107.1 GCA_029259895.1 Planctomycetota bacterium | reverse complement strand
CACCTAAAGGTCGATCGCGCCGGTGGTCGGCCGCCGCGATTGGCGCGCGGTTGGCGAGCGGAAATCGTCGGCAAGGTTCTCGAAGACCTGCTCGCGGGCCGCACGTGCATTCGCATCGCCAACCCGATGTCCGACGACCCGTTGGCGTTCGAGCCGCGCGGTTAGCGCATCGTCCACGCGATCGAGTGGGCATCGCTCCGTCGATACATCCCACGCGACATCCCACGCGCGGGTCGCACGTCGCCGAAATACGTCGGACGAAATGCTACCGCAACGGTGTTGCGTTCTTGCGCTGCCAACCGCCGGCGTCGGCTGAGCCAGGGGCCTCTGGCACGACTGGCTGCGAACGATCGACGGCGACGCCGCCGCGGTGCGGATTCGCGGCCGAACGGGCGGCCGGCGGTTGCGTTCGCCGCGCGGAGTCGTTGGCGCCGCTCGACGGAACGCGGATCAACATCGACGTCAGTTCCGCCGCGGCCGTGCCGTCGCGTGCGACATTGATCGCGTAGTCGGCGATGTCGTCGTTGTAAGCACGGGCGACGGCCAGAAACGCTTGGCGCTGGGAACTGGCCTGATTGAAGGCCACTAGATAGACATCGACACCGAGCCGGCCTTGAAGGTACGCCTGTTCGGCGTGGGCAAGTGCATCGACGGCGGTCGTGGCGGCCTCGGCGCGACGTTCGATGGCTTTGTGGAGCGTTGCAAGCGTGGTGTGGATCGCGCGGAGTTGCGTCGGCGCGGCGCGATCGGCAAAGATTTCGTCGAATCGCGTCGCATACACGCCCAGGAACGGCGGATCGGACGAGAGCGGCAGAGACTCGCCCGCCGCACCGCCAATAGCCTCGGCCAGATCGTGCTGCGACGAAACCACGACGAGCGACGTTTCGTGAACGCGGGCTTCGGCCGCCGCGGCCGTGGAATCGAGCAAACGACGGTCGATGTCGGCCGCCGCTCCGGCGTTCTGAATCAGACCGGCGAGTCGCTGCTGCTCGTCGACCGCGAAGGCATGCGCCGCCGTCGACGCCGAGAGCTTCCAATAGGCATGGGCGATCTTCAGTCGGCTGTCGCGGTCGCTTCGTCGCGCTAGTGCGTCGGAAAGCGTAAGCGGAGTTCCGACGAACGCACTGGCGTCTGGTAACGCGAACGACGTCGCTAGCGCCTCGATCGTCCTGGCGGTGGCCGCGATGCGGCGGGGAGGAAATTCGCGCGGCGGCAGATCGCCAGCAGATACATCGGAGGGAACCGTGTTCGGGTTCGACGGGTCAGGCCGCGTCGGCGCGGCTGCCTTGGCCGCCGCATCCGCCGCATCGACGGGTGCGATCGCGTCGGGAATCGTATCGTCCGGCAACCGCGTCGCCGGGCTCTGGCCGGGCGGAATCGTCGCGCGAACGGACGGATCGTCGACCGGTGTCAGTGGGCCGCGCCGCAACGGGGGATCGGTCGGCTGGTCGCGACCGGGTGCGGGGCCACTGGATCGCGGCCGCGGCAATTCTTCGTCGATGTCGCTGGCCGTAACGGCGCCGCGCTGGTCGGCGTTTCCATACCGATCGCGCTCGGCTTGTTGGTCTCGAAGGAAGCTGTCGCCAAGGCTCGACGACGGCTGGCGGACGTTGGCATCTCGCTCCGCGGCGTTACGTTCTGCTGCGTTACGTTCGGCGGCGGCATCCGGCGCTCGTTTCGGAACGACTTCGGTTCCGTAACGGCCGTCGCTGTATCGGTTGGCAGCTTTGTTGTCGGTCGCGCCCGACGCGGGCGGTTGCGGCGCGTTTGCTTGGCCGAGAAGTGAACAGACGAGCAGAATGGAATGCGCGGTCATGGCAACACCGGTGTCCGAGGCGAGATTGGGGGAACTGGCGAGGCTGAGCGACGGATAAGTTGACGATTTTGGCGTTTCGGGTCAATGCGAGCTTGGTGAGCCACGGCGGCGGGCGATACGCACCGACGGCGACAATGCCACTGCCGCAGCCGCGCCGCCGCCCCAGCCACGCGACCGCCGCAGCCGCGATCTCGCCGACGCACCGCTGCGATGCAAGCACACCCTCGGTCGATGGGCACGGACAGCCGAAAGACAGGTTTTTGTCGGAAAAGTGAACTCGATCCGCGCCGTTTATCAGGTTTTCGCAAGGTTTTTTCGCCCACACACAAACCTAACAATTGGCACGTAATCCACTAACGCCTCGTTCATACGATTGCTGTCAAAGGCGAACATTACGGTGCTTCGGTCTTAGAGCAAGTTGCACATCGATCGGACACGAATTCATGATGCGAGGAGAACGAACGATGACCAAATTTCAGTGGCAGGCGATTCCGATGGCGTTGGCGGCGATTGCGGCCACGGCGCTGTCCGGCTGCGGCGGTAACCCGGACAAGATCACGGTCGTCGGACGGCAGAACAACTCCGGCACGTACGATTACTTCCGCGAAGAGGTGACCGGCGAAGACGGGCAGTTTCGCCAGGGCATCAGCGCGCAAAGCGGCTCGAAGGAAGTGGTCGAATTGGTTTCGACAACGCCGACGGCGATCGGCTACAGCGGCATGGGCTATGCCTCGGACGAGGTGAAGATGCTGAGCGTCTCGAAGAAGAAGGGTGAAGAAGCCATCGAGCCGACGATCGACAACGCCCGGGCCGGCAAGTATCCGCTCGCGCGTCCGCTGTTCATCTTCACGGCCGGCGAGCCGAGTCCGACCGCTCAACATTACATCGCTTGGATCAAGTCGGAAGAGGGCCAGAAGATCGTGCTGGACGAAGGCTATGTGCCGATGGCTGAGAGCGAAATTGGGCCGGCGCCGAGCGCCAGTCCGCCGGACGGCACGATCAAGGTCGAAGGTTCGGACACGATGATTCAAGTGGCCGGCAAGTGGGCCGAAGTCTATATGGCTAAACACCCAAATGTGAAGATCGTCGTCAGCGGCGGCGGATCGGGCAAAGGCATCGCCCAGTTGATCGACGGCCAAACCGATCTTTGCAACGCCAGTCGCGACATGAAAGACGAGGAACGAGAGACGGCCAAGACGAAAACCGGCAAGGAGGTTTCCGAGAACAAGGTTGGCATGGACGCGCTGGCGATCTACGTCCACAAGGACAACAAGCTCGATAAGATCTCGGTCGAGGAGCTGAACGGCATTTATGGCAAGAAAGGCGAGATCACCCTGTGGTCGCAATTGACCGGCGAGAAGCCGGCCGAGTAGCGATGAGTCACCCACTGGTGCCGAGATGTTTCTCCAAGATCGATCGGTGAGGAGTACGTAAATGGCAACCGCTGAAGCCGTCGAAGCGAATCCGCCCGTCCGGCGCGACACGGGTTCGTTTCGGCTCGGCGAATCGTTGATGGTCGGATTGATTTACCTTTGCGGTATCAGTTCGATCCTGTTCGTGCTGGCGATTTTCGTGTTCGTGTTCGGCGAAGCCGCGCCGCTGTTGTGGGGCGATTACGGTTTCAGCTTCAAGGAGTTTGCGACCAGCACGCAGTGGTATCCATCGCAGCCGTCGAATCCGGAGTTCGGCATCGTCGCGCTGTTCGCTGGGACGGCTGCTGTTTCGGTGCTGTCGATGGTGTTGGCGGTGCCGCTGGGGTTGGGCGCGGCCGTTTACGTTAGCGAGTTTTGCCACGGCAAGCGAAAGGAGACGCTGAAGATCGTCATCGAGCTGCTGGCGGCGATTCCGTCGGTCGTGTGGGGATTTATCGGCGTGATGGTGCTCAGTCCGATCATCATCGAGACGACGGGCGCGTCGATCGGCACCAACATTCTCAACGGCGGCGTGATCTTGGCGCTGATGAGCGTGCCGGTAATCGTGTCGGTCGGCGAGGACGCCCTGAAGGCCGTGCCCGACTCGTATCGTGAGGCCGGACTGGCTTTGGGAGCGAGCCGCTGGGAGATCGTTTACCGAGTGCTGTTTCCGGCGGCCAAGAACGGACTGCTCGCAGCCGTGCTGTTGGGCGTCGGCCGGGCGATCGGAGAAACGATGGCCGTGCTGATGGCCACGGGACACGCGGTGCAGATTCCGACCAGCGTGCTCGATCCGGTGCAAACGTTGACGGCGACCATTGCGGCCGAAATGGGCGAAGCCGTGGAACACGGAACGCAATTCCGCGTGCTGTTCTTGATCGGCGTCGTGTTGTTCGGCATCGCCTTCGTCGTGAATCTGACCGCCGACGTGATCGTCAAGGGCATCAAAGGCAAGCAAAATGACTGAACGACACACCGATGCCACGGTTTGCTTCGTTTCGCCGAACGTGGTTCGCGGCGGCGACGGATCGGTGCATCATCCATTTGCCAGCGTTCGCGCCGCGCTCGATCACTTTCGACCGCAGGCGACGAAAGATCGTTCGTCCCAAGAACGCTCTTCCCAAGAAGATGCGCCGACACAGAGCGGCGGACGCACGACCTCGCGCGGATTCGAGATCGCCTGCGTCGACGCGCCCGGCGCTCTCGGCAAACGATCGCGGAAGCCGCGATTTCGCTTCTACATCGACGAGCACCAACAGCCGGATACGCCCGACGGTTCGGAATCTGCGCCGTGGTCGAATCTTTCGGCGGCGGTGGACGGATTGAGCGAATTGCACGAGCGCGGTTGCCTGCAATTGCGGCCGGGCGATCGACTCACGGTGATCAATCACGAAGTGTTTACGGCGACATCGCTCGACCGCATCAAGGCGAGGAAGGAGCGCGTCGCGAAATTCGTGTTCTTTGTCGCGGCGATGCTGTTGGTCGTGCCCGTCGTCGCCATTCTTGCCTATCTGACCATCGAAGCGTGGCCGGCGCTGTCGCTTGAGTTCGTTTTCGAGAATCCATCCGACATGGGTAAGTCCGGCGGCATTTGGGCGCCGCTCGTCGGCACGTTCTTTCTCGTATTCGTGTCGCTGATGATTTCGGCCCCGATTGGGGTGCTAGCCGGCGTGTACTTAAACGAATACGCGCCGGACAACTGGTTCAATCGGATTGTGAGTCTAGCGGTCGTCAATCTGGCCGGTGTGCCGAGCATCGTTCACGGCCTGTTCGGATTCGGGGCGTTCGTGTTGTTCGCGGGGATTGGCAAGTCGGTGTTGGCCGCGTCGTGTACGCTGGCGGTGATGACGCTGCCGGTTGTCATCACCAGCACGCGCGAGGCGTTGGCAGCCGTGCCGATGTCGTGTCGCGAAGCGTGCTGGAACATGGGTGCCAGCCGCTGGCAGACGATCCGCACGATCGTGTTGCCAAACTCGATCAGCGGAATTCTGACGGGTGTGATTCTGCAAGTCTCGCGCGTGGCAGGCGAAACGGCGCCGATTCTGTTCGCCGGGGCCGCGGCCGTCGTTTCCTTGCCGGAGTCGGGGTTCGGCGCTTGGGTGCCGTTCGGGCTCAACGAATCGTTCATGGCCCTGTCGTATCACCTGTACCTAATCCGCACACAAATCCAGGGCGTTCCGGAATCCGTTCAATTCGCGACGGCGGTGGTGTTGATCGGCCTCGTGTTGGCCGTCAACAGTGCTTCCATCGGCGTGCGGATGTATTTAAGATCGAGGAAGAAATGGTAACCCAGGCCAATCGTAATCTCACCGATGCTAGCGCGGATGCCAGCGCGGCGACGTCGAATCCGGCGGCAACGCCCGGCGTCGGCGGTCCTCACGTGGCGTTCCCTCGCGGAAACATGCCGGAAAGGAAGGCGCGAATGACGGCCGCCACGACGAACGGTGCGGCGACCGAAAAGATCGGCTTTCGCGACGTCGACGTGTTCTATGGTGGAAAGAAAGCGATTCAGGACATCACGCTTTCGATCCCCAAGAACACGATCTTCGCGATCATCGGTCCCGCGAATTCCGGCAAGACGACGCTGCTCAAATGCATCAATCGGACGATCGACTTTATAACTTCGGCGCGGGTCCAGGGGGACGTGGCGGTCGACGGCGTGAGCGTCAGCCGCATGCGGAACGTGTTCGCGCTGCGGCGGCGGATCGGCATGGTGTTTCCCTTGCCGGTCGGACTGCCGATGTCGATTTACGACAACGTGGCCTACGGTCCGCGGATGTCGGGCATGCGGCGGGGTGCGGAACTCGACGCGCTGGTCGAGAAGTGCCTGCGGCAGTCGGCCCTTTGGGACGAGGTGAAGGATCGGCTGCACATGCTGGGGACGAAGCTCTCCGGCGGACAGCAGCAACGGCTCACGCTCGCGCGGGCGCTATCCTTGCGGCCGGAGATCTTGTGCCTGGACGAGTTTTCGATCGCCATCGACCCGGTGACGACGATGAAGATCGAGGACGTGCTGTTGGAACTCAAGAACGAGATGACGATCGTGCTGGTCACGAATCTCGTGCAGCAGGCGCATCGACTGTCGGATTACACGGCGTTTCTCAACGATTCGCGGCTGATCGAAGTGGACCGCACGGAGAAGATTTTCTCGGAGCCGGCACAGCAGTTGACGCACGACTACGTGTCGGGGCACTTCGGCTAATGTGTTGGTTAACGTGTTAGTAAATTGCGAACGCCGAGCTTGTTTAACCGCGCCCCCTAATCCTGAATATCGAGTCCTGAATCCCGAATCCGTATAAAAAGATGTCCGCCACCACTTCCACCGCCGCCCATCCGAGCACTCGCCCCATGACGGACGTCGCGCAAAATAGTATCCGCACACGGGATCTGAACCTTTGGTACGGCGACTTCCAGGCGCTCAAGAGCGTGAGCGTCGATATTCCGCAGGGCAAGATCACGTCGCTCATCGGCCCCAGCGGTTGCGGCAAGACGACGCTGCTGCGCTGTTTCAACCGGATCAACGAACGCTACGGCAACGTAACCACGACCGGCGAGATCACCATTCTCGGCAAGAACATCTACGACGAGAACGTGTCGCTCGCCGAGCTACGCAAGACCGTCGGCATGGTGTTTCAGCGGCCCAATCCGCTGCCGATTTCGATTTACGAGAACATCGTATTCGGCCAGCGGGTCCATTCGCGACGCGGGTCCATGAATCGCCGCGACGCCGACGCTACGGTCCAATTGGCGCTGGAAGAAGTCGATCTCTGGAAGGACGTCAAGGATCTGCTCAAGAAGAAGGCCACGCTGCTCACGCTGGAACAACAGCAGAAGTTGTGCATCGCTCGTCTGTTGCCGCTCAAGCCGCGGGTGATCCTTATGGACGAGCCTTGTTCGGCGCTGGACGCCGAGGGAACGGAGGCCATCGAGACGCTGATCGAAGGCCTGCGCGAGAAGTACACGATCCTGATCGTTACGCACAACATGGCCCAGGCCCGCCGGGCAAGCGAAGAGTGCATCTACATGCTGCTCGGCGAGATCATCGAACACGGCCCGACCAGCGAAATTTTTCTTAGCCCGAAGAACAAGCAGACCGAAATGTACATCGAAGGGCGATACGGATAATCTGGCCACACCGCGCACTACCGCGCCGTCGCACGCCGCGGAACGTGGCTTCGCGTCGGGCACACAAGACTTAGGAATCGCATCTCAATCCTCGCGTCGCAATCATGAAGAAATTCGAACAAGAACTGGCCGCACTTCGCACACGCATCGTCGACATGGGGACGCTGTCGCGCTCGATGGTCGACATGGCCATCAGCGCGCTGGGTCGACCCGTCGAGGATGTTTACCAAAAGGTTCTCGCCGACGAAGAGCAACTGGATCAGATGCAACTCGACATCGATCGCGAAGCAATTCGGCTGTTAACCGTTTACGGCCCCGTGGCGAACGATTTGCGGTTCGTGCTGATGGTGGCGCGGATTAATTCCGAGTTGGAGCGGATCGGCGATCAAGCGGTCAACATGTGCGAAGACTTGCAGTTGATGGCCACTAAGACGAAATCGTCGCCGCTGCCCGAGATTCACAAAATGGCGAAGCTGGTTTCGGGCATGGTTCGCGATTCGATGGCGGCGTTCGTGCAAGAGGACGTCCGCAAAGCCGACGAGGTGTTGTCGACCGACGATGTGGTCGATGCACTGAACGACCAAATCGTTCGCGAATTGCTGAGCGATCAAGTCGTACGCAGCGCAATTTCTTCCGAGCAGGGCCCCTCTCACATTTCAGACGCGCTGGGGCTGATATTGCTCTCGCGCAGCTTGGAGAGGATCGCCGATCAAGCGACGAATATCTGCGAGGAAGTCATTTACATGGTCAAGGGAGCGGACGTGCGGCACAAGCAGGCGTGAAACGCACGCCCGACATTTGCGCGTCGTCGCGATGTACGTCGACGCCAACAGTTTAGCGCCGTGCGAACTCGATTGCGTTCCGCAACGTCTTGCGCTCTCGATGCCGGCGGGTGCCCTATTGATACACGCCGAAGCCAGCAAAGTCCGCCCGCGGATCGTGATCGTAGAAATTGCGGGCGATATGGTCCGCCAGGTAGCGGACGAACATTTCGGTAAACTGAGCGCCCGACATGTTGCCGACGGGCAAGCTTTCCATGGTCGGCGGATAGCGGATATCGCGCATCGACTTGGGACCGTAGACTTCTTCGCCGTCGCCTTCCACATCGAACACGGAAATGCTCAGCGAAGCGAATCCGGAGTAGGTCGTCGATAGCAGGTTCTGGCGAAAGTCCTCGAATTCAATCGCCACAACTCGATCGGCGTTGACCTGGCGTCCGACTTCGACGAAGTCGTCCCATTCTTGGTTGTCGGTCAGCTTGTCGAGACGCTCGGCGGAAACGATTTGCGTCTTCTTGCTGAGATTCTCCCGGAGGAGGCGGTTGATGTTTCGCGTCAACTGATAGGGCATGTTCTGCGCTTGCCGAAACATGCCGGTACGCGGCGCGCGGACCACAACGGCAATTGTCTTGCCGTTGAGACCCTTGTACTCGGCCGGATACGTCTTGCCGTCCTTGATCACCCACCAGGCGGTGGCGACGGCATTGCAACCGGCCGCTACGGCGAGCAATGCGCTGCCGACGAGCGAACAAACGATCAACGAACGGATGGGGCCAGACCGATCCATGGCGCGCCCTCGCTTCGGGTTGTAGCGAAAATGCTTCCGAGCATGGCGTCGAACGCCGCGGCGGAGACATCGCGAATTGTTGGATGTGTCGACGCGAAATCGCCCCAGCGACGAGCCGCGTTTCATGCGAAATGGACGCGGAGAGTAGCCAGAAGCGAATCGGGCCGCAAGGTCAGCCGGCGGCAGAATTTACGAAATCGCGCGAATGTAGCCGCTAGACCGAACGTAGCCGCTAGACGTCGTAGCGAATCAGGCTGAAGACATCGTTCGGCGCAATGCGGGCGGCCCCGCCGAGCGCGGACAATTCGATGAGAAACGCGCATCCGGCGACCGTCGCACCGGTCGCTTCGACCAACCGGCAGCAAGCCTCGATCGTACCCCCGGTGGCGAGCAGGTCGTCGACGAGAAGCACGTTTTGCCCTGGGCGAATGCCGTCGCGATGCACTTCGAGCGTGTCGGTGCCGTACTCCAACTCGTAGTGGAAGGCGTGCGTATCGAACGGTAGCTTGCCGGGCTTGCGCACCGGGACGAAGCCGGCGCCGATTTCGAGCGCCAGCGGTGCGGCGAAGATGAATCCGCGGGCCTCGGCCGCGGCGACGACGTCGATCTTTCGATTGCGATACGGCTCGGCCAACTGCTCGATCGCGGCGCGAAACGCCTCTCCTGAAGAAAGCAGCGGCGTGATATCGCGAAATACGATACCGGGCTTCGGAAAATCTGGGATTGCGCGAATGAACTCGGCGAGATTTGGGCGGGTTTTCGTAGTCATGGCGTCAGTATACGCGCGGGACTCGAGAAATGCGACGCGGCGGTCGGGTTTGTCACGAAGGGGCGGCGTCGCTAGAATTCCGGCCGCTTGCGGCAACGCAAACGCGACGGCAACGCGAACGGGGCGGTCGCGCGAACGGGGCGGCTGTGGCGTATAGTTCGAGTGCATGCACGAGTCCCGATTTACGGCGCGACGAGCGGCGACCGACGAAGCAACAAGGAGCGATATATTTTGGCCGATGACGCAAGTCTCAGCGACGATGGCGAGCGAACGGGGAGCGTTCGCAGTTGGCTATTCTTCGCCGCCAAAGTGCTGATTTTTGCCGCAGTGGCGTGGGGCGTTCGCGGCACGCTTACCGACGGCATCGAGCAGCTTCGCCACGCCGAGTTTACGCTCCGCTGGGAATGGCTCGCCGTCTCGGCCGCCGTTTACATGATCGCCAACCTGCCCTGCGGCTGGTTTTGGTGGTACTCGATGATCGCGCTCGGCCAGCGGTTGACGTTCTATCGAGCCTTTCGCGGCTACGTCATCGGGCATTTGGGAAAATATGCGCCCGGCAAGGCTCTCGTGGTGATCATGCGGGCGGCGTTCGTTCGCGGCGAGACGACCGACGGCGGCGTGGCCGCGGCGTGCGTGTTTCTCGAAACGCTCACGCTCATGGCATCGGGCGCGGCGCTGGCGGCGATCGTGCTGGCGTTTTCGATCGACGAACATCCTTGGTTCTCGCTGTTGGCGATGGGCCTGGCAGCGGTTACCTTCGGGCCGACGTGGCCGCCTCTGTTCCGGTGGGTTGTACGACGACTGGGCGTCGGGCGGCGCGATCCGGAAATCGACAGGAAGCTGCGCGGACTCACTGCGCGCGTCGTCGTCTTCGGGTGGCTCTCGGCGCTCGTCACTTGGGTGCTGTATGGCGTGAGCCTGTGGGCCGTGCTGATGGGGATTGGCATCGACCAGTATTCGCTCGCCGAGTCGATCGTGGCGCTAACGGCAACGTCGGCTCTGGCGGTCGTGGCTGGATTCGCATCGCTGATACCTGGCGGGTTCGGCGTGCGAGACGTGGTGCTAATCAAGATGCTCGGGCCGTTTCTGGCGGCGGCGAGCGTAAGCAACGTAGAGGCGGCGGCGCTGTCGACGGCAGTCCTGTTGCGGCTCGTGTGGCTCGTCGCGGAATTGGCGGCAGCGGCGCTATTGTACGTTGCGCGACCGAAACGCTGATGTTGAAACGCTGATACTGAAACGACGCGTCGGGTCGTCGGCAGAAGTCGAACGACGCCAACGGACGCTAATCGTTCTTCGGCGACTTTGGTTTCTTGTCCGTCTTGGGCGACTTTTCCGTCGATCCGCCGTCGGACGACTTCGACTCTCCGCCCGATTTGCCTTCGCTGGATTTTCCCTCAGACGACTTGCCTTCGCCGGCGGACTTGTCCTTGCTGGCGGCTTTTTTGTACGAATCGCTGCGGTAGTCCGTCGTGTAGAACCCGGAACCCTTGAACATCAACGCCGCGCCGGTGCCGAACAATCGCCGCAGCTTCTTCTTGCCGCACTCGGGACATTTCGTGAGCACTTCAGACGTGATCGTCTGGAAATGCTCGAATTCGTGTTCGCAGGCGTCGCAGTGGTAATCGTACGTTGGCATGAATACTTCCCGCAGTGCGGGGTTCGATCCCGCGGTGGTTAGGCGTTCTTGCCGTTAGGCACTCGGTGGTCCGCTCGAAACGATGACTTGCGTTGGACGCACGACGCGGTCGTGTAGTAGGAAGCCGGTCGTTGCTTCGAGCATCACCATGCCGTGACCGTGTTCGTCGGATGGTTGCTGCGCGATCGCTTCGTGCAGGTTCGGATCGAACGCTTCGCCATGGGCGAAAATGCGCTTGCAGTGATGCCGCGACAAAACGTCCTCGAATTGCGAAGCGACCATTTTGACGCCGGCCAACAGCGAGGCGACGTCGGCCGATTTGTCCGCCGACTTTTCCGTGGACTTCTCGGCCGATTCGGCCGCTCGGTGCAGGTTGTCGACGACCGGGAGCAAATCGCGCATCAGGTTGATGTTGGCGTACCGCAGCACGTCGTCCATTTCGCGTCGGCTGCGCTTGCGGTAGTTGTCCAACTCGGCTTGCGTGCGCAGCGCCCGGTCCTCTGCTTCTTCGAGTTCGCCCCGCAACCGTTGGATTTCGTCGCCCGTCGGGTCGCCGGACGATGCGTGCGTTTCGTCGGCGTTCGTTTCGTCGCCGTCCGCGGCAAGGGCGTCGTCGGCCGCGCCGGCCGCCGGTTTCGTGGAGTGCGTGGACTTATCGTGGGCATGTCGTTTCATGATGCCTTCTCCTGCTCCGCGTCGTCGCCGGGCATTAGGTAATCGCGCAGCCGCTCCAAGAAGTTCTTGCGGTGCGGGCTGACGTTCGTGTGTTCCACTTCCGCCAGCTCGCGAAGCAGTTTCTCTTGCTTCGGGGCAAGCGTCTTCGGTACTTCCAAATCGAGTTGTACGTGCAGGTCGCCGACGCGGCGGCCGCCGTGCGGGTCGGGCATGCCGCAGCCGCGGAGCGTGAGAATGTCGCCCGGCTGCGTGCCGGCGGGAATTTTCACCTCGCGGCGGCCGTCGAGCGTAGGCACTTCGATCTCCGCGCCGAGACACGCTTGCGTGTATCCGATCGGCACGCGGCAGATCAAATGGGCCCCTTCGCGCTGGAACAGCGGATGCTCGCGGACAGTGAGGAAGCAGTAGCAATCGCCGCTGGGGCCGCCGCTGGGGCTGGGTTGGCCTTCGCCGGGGACGCGAATTCGCATGCCGGTGTCGACGCCGCCGGGGATGGCGACTTCGCGGGCGACTTGCTCGGCGACGTAGCCTCCGCCCTTGCAGGACTTGCAAGGATCCTTAACGACCGATCCGGCTCCGCGGCATGCCGGACACGTCGTCTGCACGCGCAGGATGCCGGCTTGCTGCACAACTTGTCCGCGGCCGCCGCAGTAGGAACAGGGCTGGGCGATCGAGCCTGGCTTCGCGCCGCTGCCCTCGCAATCGCCGCATTTGCGGCTCCGCTCGAAGCGGATCGTTTTCTTGCAACCGCGAGCCGCTTCGATCAAATCGATCGCCACGTCGACGCGGAGGTCGTCCCCTTTGCGCGGCCGTCGTCGACCGCCGCCGCGGCCACCGCCACCACCGCCGCCAAACATTTCACCGAACGAGCCGCCGCCGAAGAAATCGCCGAACGCCTCGAAGATATCCTCGATGTCCGAGAAGTGCCGTCCGCCGCCACCACTCTGGCCACCGAGACCGGCGTGGCCGAACTTGTCGTACCGCGACCGCTTCTCGGCGTCGTTGAGCACCTCGAAGGCTTCGGCCGCGTCCTTAAACCGCCGGATCGCCGCCTGGTCGCCGGGATTCTTGTCCGGATGATTCTTGATCGCCGCCTTGCGATAGGCGTCGGAAATCTGGGCGTGCGTCGCCGTTCGCGCGACGCCGAGGATTTCGTAGTAGTCGCGCTTATCGGCCATGAGAGGCGGGAGGCTTGAGGCACGAGGCTAGAGGAAGAGGAAGAGAGCCCAATTTCGCAAGCTTGAGGGCGATCGCCTTCACGCAAGCCTCAGGTCTCGATCCTCGAGCCTCCTTTACGCAACGAGCCGTCTCGCGCGATTGCGAGACGGCCCGCCGCCAAATTCATCGTAACGCAAATGAACGGCGACTAGCGCACCGCCCCTTCGATCTTCTGCTTTGCCTTGTCATCTTTATCGTACGTCGTAACCAGCGCTTCGGTGGTCAGCAGCAGGCCGGCGATGCTGGCCGCGTTGGCCAGGGCCGTGCGGACCACTTTCACGGGGTCGATGACGCCCGCCTTGTACATATCGGCATATTCGCCAGCATGGGCGTCGTAGCCGATGTTGGTTCCCTTTTGCAGCACTTCGTCGGCGATGACCGAGCCGTCGAGGCCGCAATTGTCGGCGATCTGGCGGATCGGGGCCGCAAGTACGTGCAGGACGATGTCGGCGCCGATCTTCTCGTCGCCCTTGGCCGAATCCTTCGCTTTCTGCACGGCTTCGGTGCAACGCAATAGCGCCACGCCGCCGCCGGGCAGGATACCTTCCTCGAGGGCCGCACGGGTGGCGTGCAAAGCGTCTTCCACGCGGGCCTTCTTCTGCTTCATTTCCGCTTCCGTGCCGGCCCCGACCGAAACGATCGCCACGCCGCCGGAAAGCTTCGCCAGACGCTCCTGGTACTTCTCCTTGTCGTATTCGCTCTCGGTGTCTTCGATCTGCCTCTTGAGCTGATCGATGCGACGCTTGATGTCGGCGCTCGTGCCAGCTCCTTCAACGATCGTGGTGCTGTTCTTGTCGATCGTGATCGTCTTGGCGCGGCCGAGATGCTCGAGCGTGAGGTTTTCGAGCTTGAGGCCCAAATCCTCGCTGATGCACGTGCCGCCCGTGAGAATCGCGATGTCGCCGAGCATGGCCCGCCGGCGGTCGCCGAAGCCAGGCGCCTTCACGGCGCAGATGTTCAACGCACCGCGGAGCTTATTCACGACGAGCGTCGTGAGCGCTTCGCCTTCGACATCCTCGGAGATGATCAACAGCGGCTTGCCGCGCTGAATGACCTTTTCCAAGAGCGGAACCAGCTCGCGAAGGTTGCTGACCTTTTTCTCGTGAATCAGGATGTAAGCGTCTTCGAGCAGGCAGTCCATTTCCGCCGGCCGATTGATGAAGTACGGCGAGCAATAACCCTTGTCGAACTGCATGCCGTCGACGAACTCAACCGTCGTGTCGAGCGTCTTGCCTTCCTCGACCGTGATGACGCCGTCCTTGCCGATTCGCTCCATCGCGTCGGCCAACAGCTTGCCGATCTCTCTGTCGTTGTTGGCGCTGATCGCGCCGACGTGAGCAACTTCGTCCTTGCTCGACACGGCCCGGCTCATTTCGTGCAGTTTGGCCACGGCGGCGTCGACCGCTTTGTCGATGCCGCGGCGGATCGCCGTTGGGTTGCTGCCGGCCGTGATGTTCCGCAGGCCTTCCTTGAAGATCGCGCGGGCGAGGACGGTGGCGGTGGTCGTGCCGTCGCCGGCCAAGTCCGAAGTCTTCGAGGCGACTTCGTTCACGAGCTTCGCGCCCATGTTCTCGAAGCGGTCTTCGAGTTCGATTTCCTTACTGACGGTGACGCCGTCCTTGGTAACGGTTGGTCCACCAAAGGACTTGTCGATGATTACGTTGCGGCCGGTCGGACCCATCGTCACCGCGACGGCGTTGGCCAGCTTTTCCACGCCGCGGAGCATCTTGGCCCGGGCTTGGTCGTCGAAGAGAAGTTGTTTGGGCATGTTTCCAAATGGGGTTCGGGATTTCGGATGGATGATTCGTGCAGTGCGGCTGAGTGCGTCGGCGTGGTTCGAGAGATCGGAGGAGAATCGCGTCCGCGTTTCCCTAGTTCCCGGTCCCTAGCCCGCAGTTCCTAGCCTCCAGCCCCTAGCCTTCGGTCCGCGTGTTAAGAAACGACTTTCGCGAGAATGTCGCTTTCGTGAAGGATCTTGTACTCGTTGCCGTCGATCTCGATTTCGGAGCCGCCGTACTTGCCGAAGATCACGGTGTCGCCAACGGTAATGGAAAGCTTGCCGCGGCTGCCGCTATCGAGCAGCTTGCCCGGCCCGGCGGCGACGACCTTGCCGCGTTGCGGCTTTTCCTTGGCCATGTCGGGGAGCACGATGCCGCCGGCGGTGCGCTCTTCGGCTTCGGCGGGTTCGACGACGACGCGATCATCCAACGGACGAATCTTTAGTTTGGCCATGTGCGTTAATCCTTTGCGTGACGTTGTATTTGCGTGACGTTGTAATTGATGTAATTGACTAGGAGGGATTCTGGAGGCAGTAGGCAGGAGCCAGGGATTCAAGCCGGGGCCGGACGGAAGTCCCTGATCCCCGACCGCTGATTCCCGATCCCTGCTCTACATCATTCCGCCCATGCCACCCATTCCTCCCATGCCTCCGCCCATACCGCCCATGCCGCCGCCCATGCCGTGGTCGTGGTGATGGCCGCCGTGGTCGTCTTCCTCTTCCTTGGGGACGTCGGTGATCAGCGATTCGGTGGTGAGCAGCAGCGCCGCGACGCTGGCCGCATTTTGCAGGGCGATGCGAACGAC
This sequence comes from Planctomycetota bacterium, assembly GCA_029259895.1. Classification (GTDB taxonomy): domain Bacteria; phylum Planctomycetota; class Planctomycetia; order Pirellulales; family PLA5; genus PLA5. The sequence goes on along the minus strand of JAJDEG010000107.1, from coordinate 10,620 downwards.
CTTGGCCGGATCGATAACACCGGCCGCGACGAGATCGCAATACTTGTCCTTGTCGGCGTCGTACCCTTCGGTCTTACCCTTGAGCTGACGAACGCGATTGACGACGACCGCGCCATCGAGGCCAGCGTTCTGGGCGATGTAGCGCATCGGCTGATCGAGTACGTTGCGGAGGATCTGCGCGCCGAGCTTTTCGTCGCCTTCAAGCTTGACGGAGTCGACGGCCTTCTCGCAGCGGAGAAGAGCCACGCCACCGCCGGCGACGATGCCCTCTTCGAGCGCCGCCTGCGTCGCGGCCTTGGCGTCTTCGAGCAGGTACTTGCGCTCTTTCATTTCGGTCTCGGTCGCCGCGCCGCAATTGATCTGCGCCACGCCGCCAGCCAACTTGGCGAGCCGTTCTTGCAGTTTCTCGCGATCGTAATCGCTATCGGTCCGATCGATTTCGTCGCGAATCTGCTGCGCGCGGCCGTCGATCTCGTCCTTCTTGCCTGCGCCGCTGACGACGGTCGTGTTTTCGGCGTCGATGATGATCTTCTTCGCACGGCCGAGGTCGGAGATCTTGATCGACTCGAGCGAGATGCCCAAGTCCTTGAAGATCGCCTTGCCGCCGGTAAGGACGGCGATGTCGCCGAGGATCGCCTTGCGGCGGTCGCCGTAGCCGGGTGCCTTCACCGCCGCAACGTTAAGAATGCCGCGGAGCTTGTTGACGACCAGCGTGGCCAAGGCCTCGCCTTCGATGTCCTCGGCAACGATGAGCAGCGGCTTGTTAGCCTTGCTAATGGCCTCCAATAGCGGCACGAGCTTCTTGGCGTTGGAAATCTTCTCCTCGAAGATCAGCACGAGGCAGTTTTCCAATTCGACCGTTTGCGCGTCTTGATTCGTGACGAAGTGCGGCGAAAGATAGCCGCGGTCGAACTGCATGCCTTCGACGACCTCGACGGTCGTCTCAAGCTGCTTGCCTTCTTCGACGGTAATCACGCCGTCCTTGCCGACCTTGAGAAACGCCTCGGCGAGGACTTTGCCGATCGCCGGATCGTTGTTTCCCGCGATGGTGGCGACCTGCTCGATTTCCTTCTTGTTCTTGTCGCTGATCGGCGTGGCAAGCTTGCCGATCGCCACCACGACCGCATCCGTCGCCTTTTGGATGCCGCGCGAAAGCGCCATCGGATCGGCACCCGCGGCAATCATCCGCAGACCTTCCTTGAAGATCGCTTCGGCCATGACCGTCGCGGTCGTCGTGCCGTCGCCGGCCAGGTCGTTCGTCTTGCTGGCGGCTTCCTTGACGAGCTGGGCACCGAGGTTTTCATAAGGGCAGTCGAGATCGATGTCTTCGGCCACCGTCACACCGTCTTTGGTGACCTTCGGCGAACCCCAGCCCTTGTCGAGCACCGCATTACGGCCTCGCGGGCCGAGCGTGCTGCGAACCGCGCGGGCCAACTTCGATACGCCAGCGGCCAGTTTCTGCCGGGCATCGTCTTCAAACAACATTTGCTTCGCCACGAGGGTCTCCTCCTAGGGGAATTTTGGACGGTATGTCGATCTGCGCCGTTCGGCGCACGTGCTGAGGTAAAATCAACGTCGAACGGGGCCGGTGCGACGCGTCATTCGGCAACGCGTCAGGGGCCAACTGCCAGATTTGCCGGCAAGACCCAGACGTGCGAGTCCTAAAGAGCAAGGGCTATGCCAAACTCGCACCGTTGCCGTAACACAAATTGACGACACACTTTGCGTTCTCATTCGTCGATTCGCGCGTTACCCGGACGTTTAGGCGGTCATGTCATTTTGGCAGAGAGGTGCCGATGCCGAGCAAGGTGGGCGCGCAATCCGATACTGGGAAATTTCACAATTTTCGTATGTTTTTTTTGGGTTAGGTGTGGTGCTTCCGTATGGAATGGCCTATACTACGGCAGTAATTTTTCTCCCCGCGTTGTGAGGGGATGTCTATGTCCACAACACCTGACCAAACGGTATTTGTCATCGACGACGACGAAGCGGCCCGCCTCTCCGTCTGCGCGCTGGCCACGTCGATGCATGTGCCGTCCGTGGGGTTCGCTTCCGCCGAGGAATTTCTCGAGGCCTTCGATCCGGATCGGCCGGGCTGCGTCGTGGCCGACGTGCGCATGCCGGGGGTGAGCGGCGTCGACCTGTTGGGCATCCTCGAAGAGCGCGGTTCGCGAATTCCCGTCATCATCGTGACCGCATTCGCGAACACGCCGCTCACGGTTAAGGCGATGAAGGGCGGGGCCGCCACGTTCCTCGAAAAGCCGTGCAGCAATCACGAACTTTGGGATGCGATCCGCGAAGCGCTTGCGCGCGACGCTGCGAGTCGTGCCGACAGCGAGGGCATCCGCGAAATCCGCGAGCGGATGGCGAAACTCACGCCCGGCGAACGGCAAGTCCTCTCGATGCTCGTCGAGGGCAAGCTGAACAAATCAATCGCGCGCGAACTTGATGTGAGTTTGCGAACGGTCGAGTCGCGGCGGCACAACGTGTTCGTAAAAATGGGAACGACGACCGTCGCCGAACTCGTCAGGATCGTGATGCAGGCAGGCAGCTAGCGACGGAAGTCTGCGGGCACGCCGAGCGACGACGTATTTGCCCACGATCTTTTCGACCGGCACGGACCCAACAGACGCAGGTGTCTAGCGCGTGAGTTTCTGTTGTGTCGGCTGACCGGTGCGGTGTTGCGGGGCCGAAGGCCGCACGAAAATCGGCCATAGCGGCAACGTTTTTCCGAAAAATGCAGCCACAATACTGCGATATCGTTCGGGATTTTCGCAATTTGGCGAAAACTCGATATTGCCTTTCTCGGTAATCGAAACGATACTTGAATGTAGAGGGTGAGGTAAGCACGGCGGCAGGTCACGGAGGTTGTCCGCCCGCGCCGACCGACGCGTTTCAGGAAGTGACACCACCTGAGACTCGGCCTCGTATCCGCGAGGGTGTTCTTTTCCAAGTTTCCGCTGCGGCACGTCGCGGGTTTCTTTCGACGTGTGGATGGTTCGGCTCTGGCCGAACTTTTCCGGTCGTGCCGATGCTCGAAGGCTTTTCCGAGCTTCGCGCTGCGCGGTTGGCAAGGCAATTGCCGCCCGCAACGCCGTTTCCCGGAATATGCGACGCCGCGGTCGACGCTGCGCAGTGGAAAAAATGGAATCGACGCTCGCGAGTGCGATGCCGCAACGATGCAAGGGACACAAATTGCAGGGCACGAAACTTCGGCATCGAACGAACAGAGTACGACCCCCAAAACAAACTAACGCGTTCCACGGCGAATAAGAGTTCAACAACGGACGCGGAAGGACACGGAGACCGAGTTATGGCACACGGTCGCGAAATCGTAGAGCTCGTAGCACAACGCCAAGACCTGGACCAATTCCGTAAGAAGAATTGGGAAGGCAGTTTCGAGCAATATCTCGACATCGTGCGCGAGAATCCCAAGGTGACGCGGAACGCGTTCGAGCGCGTGTACGACATGATCGTGTCGTACGGCGTCGAGGAGTCTGGCTCGTCTCGCGAAAAGCAGCCGACCTACCCGTTCTTCAGCGATCCGGAAGGGAACGGCCGCGACGCCGTGTTCGGCCTGGAAGACGCGCTGCATGCGCTGGTCAACGCGTTCATGAGCGCCGCCAAGGGATACGGCATCGAGAAGCGCGTGCTGCTGTTGCACGGCCCGGTGGGCAGCAGCAAGAGCACGATTGCCCGCGTGTTGAAGCGCGGCGTGGAGCGCTATTCGACGACCGACGAGGGCGCGCTGTACACGCTCGGCTGGCTGAGCATGGACGGCGACGGGGACATCGACTGGTGCCCGATGCACGAGGAGCCGCTGCACATCATTCCGACGCGGTTTCGCCCGGACGCGCTGGCCCGGCTGAACGAGGGCCGCGGCCCGGAAGATCATCACGCGAAGATCGTCGGTTCGCTCTGTCCGTTTTGCCGCTATCACTACGCCGAGCGGCTGCGGCGCTACGAAGGCGACTGGACGCGCGTGACGCAAGACGTCCGCATCAAGCGGCTGATACTGAGCGAGAAGGACCGCATCGGCATTGGCACGTTCCAGCCCAAGGACGAGAAGAATCAGGACTCGACGGAACTGACCGGCGATATCAACTATCGCAAAATCGCCGAATTTGGCAGCGACAGCGATCCGCGGGCCTTTAACTTCGACGGCGAGTTCAACGTCGCCAACCGCGGCGTGATCGAATTCGTCGAAGTGCTAAAGCTCGACGTGGCGTTTCTCTACGACTTGCTCGGGGCCAGCCAGGAACATTGCATCAAGCCGAAGAAGTTCGCGCAAACCGATATCGACGAAGTCATCATCGGCCACACGAACGAACCGGAGTATCGCAAGCTGCAGAACAACGAGTTCATGGAAGCGCTCCGCGATCGAACGGTGAAGATCGACATTCCGTACGTCACGCGGCTGTCCGACGAGATCCAAATCTACGAAAAGGACTACAACCGCCGCACGGTCCGCGGCAAGCACATCGCGCCGCATACGATCGAGATGGCGGCCATGTGGGCGATTCTCACGCGGCTGGAAGAGCCGAAGAACGGCAACCTGACGCTGTTGCAAAAGCTCAAGCTCTACAACGGCAAGACGCTGCCAGGCTTCACGGCCGAAAACATCAAGGAGTTGCGCGAACAGGCGACCACCGAAGGCATGCTCGGCATCTCGCCGCGGTACGTGCAGGACAAGATATCCAACGCGCTGGTGGCGCATCCCGACGCCAAGTCGATCAACCCGTTCATGGTGCTCAACGAGCTCGAGTCGGGCTTGAAGCACCATTCGCTCATCACGAACGAGGAGTTGCGCGGGAAGTATCGCGAGATGCTCGGCGTCGTGAAGGAAGAATACGAGAACATCGTGAAGAACGAAGTTCAGCGGGCGATCGCCGCCGACGAGGACGCGCTGAAGCGGTTGTGCGCCAATTACATCGACAACGTGAAGGCCTACACGCAGCGCGAACGGGTCAAGAACCCGTTCACCGGCCAGAACCAGGAACCGGACGAGCGGTTGATGCGGTCGATCGAGGAGAAGATCGAGATTCCGGACAGCCGCAAGGACGACTTCCGCCGCGAGGTGATGAACTACATCGCCGCCCTGTCGCTCGACGGCAAGTCGTTCGACTACAAGAGCAACGAGCGGCTGTATCGGGCGCTGGAACTGAAGCTGTTCGAGGACCAGAAGGATACGATCAAACTGACCAGTTTGGTGTCCAAGGTCGTCGACGCCGACACGCAAGCCAAAATCGACGTGGTCAAGTCGCGGCTGATCCGCGACTACGGCTACGACGACGAAAGCGCCAACGACGTTCTACATTACGTAGCCAGCATTTTCGCACGGGGCGACGTGAAAAATTAGTTGCAAATGGCGACTTTTTTCGATGTGGAACGGAGATCGCTGGATAGGATGAAATTGGGGACGCCGTGCCAGTCGCGGCGATAAAACGAATCTACTACGAGGACGCAATAGCGCCAGAAAACAATAGGGCACCGAGAAGCGCTCGGACTCCGCGCGAACGAACAGCCACCGACAAGCGGCAACGCTTGGCGGAAATGTTCGGACGAGCCGTTCTTTCGCTTCGACGTGTCCACCGGACAAGCGCCGACCATCGTTGTGGATGGCGGCGCACGGCTGCGGCAGCGAATCGGTTGGCCGCGGTGGAACTGTTGTTGCCGGACAAATGAATTGAAGACGTGATTTCTTGTGAGGGACGGAACGGAATCGTGCGGCGACGGATCGTCGCGTGAACGGAGGTACGATGGACGCGATGGCGCTGCGGCGATGGCCGCAGGCGCATCGCTCGTCGGCGATTTCGCGACGGCCCTCGACGGACTGGGGGATCGATCATGGGAATGCGAATTGACCACGACCGCTCGCGGTTCAAAGAGATCGTCCGCGGTCGCATTCGCCAGAATCTGCGCAAGTACGTCACCCACGGCGAGATGATCGGCCGCAAGGGGCGCGACTTGGTCAGCATTCCGATTCCGCAGCTCGACGTGCCCCACTTTCGCTACGGCAAGAATGGCGCCGGCGGCGTCGGTCAAGGCGAAGGTGAGGAAGGCGACGTACTCGGTGGTCAGGGCGAAGGCGGTGCCGGCGCGGCTGGGAGCGAGCCGGGCGGACACATTCTCGAAGTCGAAGTTTCGCTCGACGAACTGGCCGCCATTCTCGGCGACGAGTTGCACCTGCCGCGCATCGAACCCAAAGGCCAGGCGAACATCTCGCAGGAAAAGGCCAAATACAACAGCATTCGCCGCGTCGGTCCGGAATCGCTGCGACACTTCAAGCGGACCTACGTCGAGGCGATGCGGCGTCAGATTTCGACCGGGGAATACAACCCCAGTAACCCGAACGTCGTGCCCACACGCGACGATCGACGTTACCGATCGTGGTCGACGGTGTCCGAGCCCGAGGCCAACGCCGCGATCGTGTACATGATGGACGTGTCGGGATCGATGACCGACGAGCAGAAGGAAATCGTTCGCACCGAGGCGTTCTGGATCGACACCTGGCTGAAGAGTCAATACGACGGCGTCGAGACGCGGTACATCATTCACGACGCGGTCGCCCGCGAAGTGGACGAGCACACGTTTTATCACACGCGCGAAAGCGGCGGCACGCGGATCAGTTCGGCTTATCGCGTGGCGGTCGAGTTGATGGAAAGTCAGTTTCCCGTCGAGAACTGGAACCTGTACTGCTTCCAATTCTCCGACGGCGACAACTGGGGCGAAGACAACAACCAGAGCCTGGCGCTGTTGCGGGAGCGGATTTTGCCGAAGGTGAATCTGTTCTGCTACGGCCAGGTCGACAGCCCCTACGGAAGCGGCGAATACCTCAAGGCGCTCGAAGGCGCATTCGGCGAAGAGCGCGAGAACCTGGTGCTCTCAGAAATCGCCGACAAGGACGGGATTTACGAGTCGATTCAAGAATTCCTCGGCAGTGGAAAGTGAGCGGGAGGAATTTCAAGTATCAAATTCCCGGGAACCTAGACGGATCGTAACAACGCACAAACGTCCTACAGCCTAACACATACAGCCTCCGGCCGACTCATGGCTTCCATCATCAACACCTCGCTGACGCCGGAAATGGCCGACATTCAGGCCCAGATGGAGTCCCGCGCGCGGAACCACGGGTTGGACTTCTTTCCGACGGTGTTCGAGTTGGTCGATGCCGATCAGCTCAATCAAGTGGCGGCCTACGGCGGTTTCCCGACGCGCTATCCGCACTGGCGCTTTGGCATGGAGTACGAGCAGCTCGCGAAGGGCTACGTCTACGGGCTGCAGAAGATTTACGAACTGGTCATCAACAACGATCCGTGCTTCGCCTATCTGATGCGGTCGAACGAACTGACCGACCAGAAGCTGGTGATGGCCCACGTTTATGGGCATTGCGATTTTTTCAAGAACAACGCGTATTTCGCCCATACGAACCGCAAGATGATCGACACGATGGCCAACCACGGCCAGCGGATTCGGACGTACATGGACCGGTTCGGCGTGGAAGAGGTCGAGGTGTTCATCGACTGGTGTTTGAGCATTGAGGATTTGATCGACATCCACGCGCCGGCGATCAAGCGGCGGGCCGACGTGCCGCGCAGATTCTCCACCGACGAAAACGAAACGCACGACGAAGGGTCGTCGCGGTTCGATTCCAAGCAATACATGGACCGGTTCATCAATCCGCCAGAGACCATGCGGCGAGAATCGGACGAGCGCCAGCGCCTGCGCAAGGAGAGCCAAGCCGCCGTCGGGCCGATGCCCAGCGAACCGGAACGCGACGTGATGCTGTTCCTGATGGAACACGCGCCGCTCCAGCCGTGGCAGGCGGACGTGCTTTCGATCATTCGCGACGAAGCCTATTACTTCGCTCCGCAAGCGCAGACCAAGATCATGAACGAAGGTTGGGCCAGCTACTGGCACTCCACGATCATGACCACGCAAGGCCTGACGGCGAGTGATTTGATCTGCTACTGCGACCACCATAGCGGCACGCTGGCCAGTTCGCCGACGCGGCTCAATCCGTACAAGCTCGGCATCGAACTGATGCGCGATATCGAGGAACGCTGGGACCGCGGCCAATTCGGCAAGGAGTGGGACGACTGCGACGATTGGGAAACCAAGCAACGCTGGGATCGGGCGACCGGCCTGGGACGCGAGAAGATCTTCGAGGTTCGCCGCATTCACAACGATCTGACGTTCATCGACGAATTCCTCACGCTCGACTTCTGCCGGCGGTACAAGCTGTTCAAGTTTGGCTGGAACGAAGATCTCGATGCGTACGAGATTGAGAGCAAGGCGTTTCCGCAGGTCAAAGCCCAACTGCTGGCCAACCTGACCAACCGCGGCCGTCCACAAATCGCCGTCCGCGACGCAAATTATCGCAATCGCGGCGAACTGCTGCTCGAAAACTACTACGAAGGCGTCGAACTCGACGCCAAGTACGCGGCCGATACGCTGACGAACTTGTTCGCGCTCTGGAAGCGACCGGTGCATATCGAAACCGTGCTCGAAGACGATCGCGTGGTTTTGTCTTACGACGGAATCGATCACGAGCGAACCGACATCGGAGACGACGCACTCGTTCGGTCATGAACGCCGAACGCTGGAGAAGATCATCATGACGCTCAAAGACCAACTCCGCGATCGCCTGGCCGCGCTGCCTGCCGGTGGGGAACAAGACATCGTTGCTAGCGACGGCGACCAGACGCTCCGCTGCGGCTTGGCGTCGCTCGACCGCACCGGTTGCGAGTTCGTGCGCTTGGCCGTCGAGACGCCAAGGTTGGCCGGCGCGGCGACCGACCGTTTGCAAAAGATCGCCGCCGACCTGGCTGGGCGGTTGACGTATCTGCTCGAACCGATCAGCCCAGTGGAAGTCGACCACGAGCAATGCGTGGTGCAGATGCGTTCTTCGCCGCCGCAGAAGAACGACGACGGCACGACGTACTACGAGCTGCTGGTCCGCGCCGGCGGCGAGCTTTCGCTGTGCCGCTTCACGAAGGCCGTGGGCAACGTGCGGCAAACCGTTCCGGCGCAGGTGACGCGTGAAGTGCTGCTGCGGCTGGCGGGCGATCTGGAAGCGGCTGCCGTATAGGAAAATAGGCGATTTCGCGTATTCTCTTGTTGCTGACGTCTCCGCAGCATTGCTAGCGAACGTGTTTGCGCAAACGGCGCAAACTTTAACGGCACTTTTCATTCCGGTTTTGCCGGTTGTTCCGAAAATTCTGTGAGTGTCGGTCGTTCCGGTACCGATATCTAGAAAACGGGGGGCGATTCTACCGCGCGGCGACTTGGCCAGGCGCGGGAACCGCCGTGTCCACCAATGGTCCTTGCGCGGCACGACCCTTGCCGCCGACCAGCCACTTTTCGGAACGGTGAGTGACGAATATGCGAATCCACTTTGCTCGGGCTTGCGCCGCCGCAGTGGCGTTGGCCTTGGGACTGGCCGCATTGCCGGCGGCCGCTCAAACCAACAACGTGGCGTTGTCGCGACGCCTGACGCTGAGCGATCCGCCCAGCGCCGCGCAAGCGACGAACGATGCGGCGGTCCGCCAGACGTCGGCCACCCGCGTCGCGCCGTCGCAACATACGACCTCGCGAGAAGTGCTGGCTGCGGACGGCCGACCGCGCGAAATGGTGCTTCAGCCCGTGCCTGCGCGCCCAATTAGCACGCGAGAATCGGCACCGACTCCTGCGCGAATGACGCCGGCTCGACCAACTCCGGCGCGACCGGCGGCGGCTCCAGTCGTTCAATCGCGGCCGACGGTGGTTAGCGAGCGACGCATTTGGATGGACGAACCTCAGCCGGTCGCCCAGAGCATGGGTGGTTCTTGGTCGAACGGCGGCTGCGGCGACGCTTCGTGCGGCGGTTGCGACACTTGCGGCGATTGGTTCGGCCAAAGAACGGGGCGCGGTCGCTGGTTCGCCGGCGTCGATTTCATCTTCGCTCGGCCGCACTTTAGCGAGCCGACGGCGTACATGGTGCGCGAAGGTCCGGTGGTGGGGCCGGGCAACGTATTGCGGGCCTCCGACACTTGGGTTTACCACAATTTCGACTACGAGCCGTCGGCGCGCGGTTATATCGGTTATCGCCTCGACGATTGTTGCGCCGAACTAAGGGCGAGCTATCAGCGGCTCGACAGCGGCTCGTCGCGCTCGGCCACGACCAACGCTGATGCGACGGTCGTGCCGACTTACTTTGAAGTTCAACCGGGACCGGGAAATACGCTTACGTCGACCATGGACGTGGCCGGCGACGTGTTCGACGTTGAATTCGCCCGCTGCATCCGCGCCGGCGGCGAGTGCATTCCGTGCGATTGCCGCACTTGCCCCGATTGGGATCTGCAATGGTCGGCCGGAGCGCGATTGGCACGCTGGGATCTCAACGCCGACGTGTTCACGAACGTGGCGGTCGACGGTCGGCTCGACATCGACCAGGAGTTCGTCGGGGCGGGTCCGAAGATCGGCCTCGAAGGCCGACGCTACTTCGGCCGGGCCCAACAGTTTACGATCTACTCGTCGTTCGACGCCGCGTTGCTCGTCGGCTGGTACGAACACCACATGTCGCGGAATATTCCATCGGTCGGTGTGAATCCGGCGACGGAGGAATCGTTCCATAGCGAG
>JAJDEG010000106.1 GCA_029259895.1 Planctomycetota bacterium | reverse complement strand
CGGCCAACAACCGACTCGCATCCAATCCGCGCCGCGATCGCTACGTGCGATTCGTGCGCTTCGTGCCCATGCACGTAGTCTGCGCAATTCAGGCCGATGGCGCAATAGACGTTAATGCCCAAAATCCCGGACAATATTGGGACGAGCCCAGCAGTGGCACCTCAATTCCTTACGTTGACGCTGTACTAGTCGAGAAGGCGCTACTTGGCGGGCTGCTCGACGGCTCGGTGCCGCGACTGTTCGGGGAAATCTTGCTCGAAGCGGCGGATGAGACGTTCGACGTTGGCGTCGGTGAGATAGATCTTGCCGCGGACTTGCTTGGTTTCGCTGGGCTGCAGGCCGCCGATGCGAAAGTCGCCGTGGAGGCAGGTGATCACGCCTTGGAAAATCTCCTGGTACGGTTCCCACGCGACGGCCAGAATCTGCTTGCCGTCCTTCGAGAAGCAGCCGCACAAACTGCTCGATGGAACGAGCTTGCTCAGCGGGCGGGGGTTCACGTCGTTGCGGTCGACGCCGGCGGGTACGTAGACTTGGCCCGGCGTGTAGCGGGCGTCTTTGGCCCAGGGTTCGGTTGGCAGGCGGGTCAGCTTGCCGTCGACGAATAGGAAGCAGTTGCGGATGTACGGCGGATAAAGCTCGCGGGCTTTTGCCGGATCGGTGCCCGTGAACTTGTCGAGGCGAACGCAGGGCTGCGCCCAATGGGCGTCGGAGGTGGACTTGGTCGGATTGCGTGCGGTGAGGCGAAAGTCGATTTCGTCCTTGCCGGCGGTGATGACGTGGTCGACGATGACGCCGTCGCGGAGCGTGTCGCGCAGCCGGATTTCGCGCGGGGCATCGTTCGGCTTGGCGGAAATGAGTTCCGTCTTGTGGCCGATGACGGTTTCGTGCCAGTCGCGGTCGGTCGATCCGGGACGACAATAGGCTTCGAGGTACAACACCTGCACGTCGCCGCCGGGAATGTGCGCGCCGGCGATGGTGAGGTAGTTGTCCTTCCAGCGAATGGAAAGCGGCGCTTCGGCTTCGGCTGGTTCGTCTGGCCGATCGGCGCGTGCTGTCGTGGCGAGCGCGATGGCAACGATGAGGACACCGGCAAGTCGCCGAGGCCACGTTCGCGGAGGACAAGTTGGAACAGCCACGGCGTCGCTCCCGCCTACGATCTCACTCGACTCGCCTACCTCGGCGCCAGCGTACAGACGATGCGGCGTCCCTGGTGCATCGGCGGCTGTTCGACCTTGGCGACGTCTTCGAGCTTGGCGATTACGCGGTCGATCACGCGTCGGCCTTCGTCGGTGTGGGCAATCTCGCGGCCGCGAAACACGACCGCCACGGACACCTTGTCGCGATTCGCGAGAAACTCGCGTGCGTGGGTGAGTTTGAATTCGAGGTCGTGATCGCCGATCTTCGGGCGCAGACGGATTTCCTTGATCTTGCTGTGGTGGACCTGGCCCTTGTGCTGCCGCTTCTTTTGCTGGTACTTGAACTTGCCAAAGTCCATGATGCGGACGACGGGGGGGCGCTCCTGAGGAGCGACTTCGACGAGGTCCAGCCCCGACTCGCGCGCACGGGTCATCGCCTCGTCGGTCGGCATGATTCCGTATTGCTCGCCCGTAGCCCCGATGACGCGCACCGGGGAAATACGGATTTGTTCGTTGATGCGTTGTTGGCGCTCGATTGGTTTGATCCTTCGGTTCGAGTGGTGACGTATTACAAAACGACTTGTCGCGCTCGTCGGGCGCGAATTTTGGGCAGCGGCGCGGCTGGCGTTGCCGCGTCAGGGCCGACGCACAATTCTACGTTGCCGGTGCGAATTCTGGTCTCGCCCGGGTTGGATTGGATCGGCCCGCGACGGAACGCCAGCCACGGCAAGACGCCGTAATGGGGCACCGTCGCTTTTAGCAACAGTCGGATTATAACGCCGCTCGATCCGTCGGTGGAGTCCGCCTTTTCACCGAATTTTGGCTGCCGGCGGCGGAATCGTCAACGGTTTGGACGCCACGCTGGCAATTGCCGGCGATTGGTCTTGACCGCCTGCGGGTCGATGGGGCCGCCGATGGGGCCGCCGATGGAGCCATCGACGCCGACAAAAAAAGAAGCCGCCGCGGACTTTCGGGCCCCGCGGCGGCTTGAATTACGAACGATCTGTTGTCGATTCTACTGGTGCGATGTCAGGTGTGACCGTCTGACGAACATTCTCTCCCGTTCCCCGTTTTGTCCTCCAATTAACCTCCAATTGTCCTCCAAGTTTGAGCTTAGAAGCGGTACTCGAGGCCCATGAACGCACCGTGCAACAGCAGGCTGCCGTTGGAATCGACGTCGGCGATGGCCGCCGCATCGTCGATCCGTTGCGGAATCTGCTCGTCGCTCAGTGCGACTCCGGACACGGCGACCAGGCGATACCCGCCGAACAGTTTGAGGTTGTCGTTGAAGTAGTAGTCGCCGCCGACGTCGAGCTGCCCGACGAAGGCCACGTCATTCTTGTGCGAACGGATGTCGAACAGTTCGCCGTTGCCGGTCCGCAGGAACGATTCGTGCGAAATGTGGTTGCCGTAGATGCCCAAGCGAGGCGACAGCCACAGCCCGACTTTGCCGCCGAACATGTAGTAGTCGACCCGGCCGCCTATTTGGCCGCCGACGAGGTTATTGTGAACGCGAACGTCGTAGTAGGCTTCGTTGCCGTCGAACACGAAGTCGGTGTTGTCGTCGCTGGTGGCGAACAGCAGGTTCTCGTAGAAGCGGAACAGGCGGATGCCGGCAAACCAATTGAAGCACATCGGGCGGCAACAGCTACCGCAATCCCCGCAGTCGCCGCACGAATCTCCGCAAGACGCGATCGCCGGGCGGTCGCAGCAGCAGCTATGGCGGATCAAGTTGATCTCGATATTCATGAACTCGTTCGAGCGGCCGACCATGTGGGCACCGGCGGCCGTGGCGTACAAGTCTTGGATGTTGTTTACGCCGTCGTTGAGCGTGCCGAAGTTGAGCGGCGTGTCGAGGTTTCCGGACCCTTGCGCCGTGGCGATCTGCGTATCGCTATCGTGAAACAGGCCCGTGTGCCAGTAGTTGACTTCGATCGCCGTGTTCGGGCTGATGAACTTGCCGAGCGTGACTTCCCAACCGCCTTGCCAGTCGCGCATCACGTCGCGCGAGTTGATGACCGAGACGAAGGGCGTGCCGTCGTTGGTGGTGATGACGCCGTTGCCGCGATCGCGCGTCAAGACGATGCCGGCGGCACTGGCGTACCATCCGCAACCGGGAACGGCACCGCAGCGGCCGCGGAACTTGCTGAACCAACCGCTGCCACAGCCGTCGTCGCAGCCGCAGTCGCTCGTGTACGCGCCTGTGGACGACGAAGCGGTCGTAGCCGCCGCGTTCGTATCCGATGCACCTTGAACCGTTGCCGACTCGTTCGGATAGCTCGACCACACGCGGGCGCCGGTGGACGGGTACGACGGGTAGCCGCTCAATTGCGGCCCCGTTTTCGGCACCGGCACGAGCGACGGCGAATACACCGTCGATTGCTGGGCCGACGCGACCGACACGAGCGCCGTTGCGCTCAACGTCATCGCCATTGCGCGAATCCATGACAATTTCATCGACTGGACCTCCTGTTCGGGCAGTTGACACAACATCCATGCGTCGCGGCACCACCGCTGGGGCGATGCGCGATGCGTCGAAACGGCCTTGAAGCCGACGACTTGGGGATGCCACGAAGCGGGAAATCCATTTCCGCAACCGCGAATCCGTTCTCACGTGACACTTACAGACATCGGCCGCGACGGGACCGGGCAATTCCGCAATCGGCGCTGTGCGCGGTGTTTTCTCGCGCTGTCCGACGGCGCGAACGGAGCCAGAGGCCCGACCCTTAGAGTGCGACAGGTTTCGCCACGAGGCAGATCGGGCACAGCAGGCAAAGCTTCAAGCGCCGGGGGCGAAAGAATGCGGAGCGTTACGGTTGTGCGGCACTGATTGGCGGCGGTGGTGGGCTGAGCTGGGCGTCATGTGGGAGAATCGCCACAGCACGCACGACTGGACCTTGCGGGTTTGGGACGAGCAGGTTTGGCGACGAGCGGGTTTGGCGACGCGGGCGCTGGCGACGCACGGATACGGTTGGTCCGGAAACGACCGGCGGGAGAACGTGGTTGGAGGCCGCGGGGCGGCTTGGAGGCGGCACGGTTGGGAGACGGTGTGTTTGGGAGAAGGTGCCCGACCGGCGTCTGGGTTCGATGCGGTTAAGCCGATGATCGCGCGACGTTGATTCCGCGGCGTTGATTCCGCGCTGAGGGCGTTTACAATCGTAATCCGGCGACCCAATCTCTTCGCCGATCTTCTTCCGTCATCCCGTCCCCGTATCCGTCCTCGTTCCGCGCGAAAGGCGAATCATGGTGGCCTGCTCCCCGAAACCTGGTGCATGTGTTATGAGAGTCTAACCGCCCTGTTTTGGGCATGGAGGACTCTCGATGAAAGGCAAGAAGCACCAGGTGAGAACAGATTATTCGCAAGCTGCGTGACGCGGACGCGATGCTGTCGACCGGCAAGACGATTGGTCAGGTGACGCAGGCTTTGGAGATTAGCGAGCAGACGTTCCATCGCTGGCGAAACCAGTACGGCGGGATGAAGGCCGAGGAGGCGAAGCGTCTGAAGGAACTCGAAGAAGAGAACCGGCGGCTGAAGAAGTTGCTGGCCGAGGCGGAAGTGGACAAGGCGATCTTGAAAGAGGCGCTCGAGGGAAACTACTGAGCCCGGCGAAGCGTCGACAGGCAGTCGAACACGTTCAGCGCGAGCAGGACGTGTCGCAACGTCGCACCATGTAAAGCGCTTGGCCAGCCGCGGAGCACGCCGCGCTACCAGGCGAGAGTCGATTCCGAAGAAGAGCGCAAGCTCGTGGACGCGATGCACGAGTTGGTGCGACGGTATCCACGTTACGGTTATCGGTTCATCACGGCGAAACTTCGCCAGGATGGTTAAGGATCACGTGTGGACGTGGGATTTCATTCACGATCGGACCGCATCGGGCCAACCGCTGAAGTGGTTCGCGATCACGGACGAGTACACGCGCGAGTGTCTCGCGCTGGAGGTAGAGCGCAACATCACGGCGGATCGCGTGGTCGACGTGCTGACGGATTTGTTTCTCACGCGCGGCGTGCCGAAACACATCCGCAGCGACAACGGCCCGGAGTTCATCGCGCAGGCGATCCGTCGCCACGCCGCACGCGCCGGATTGGAAATGCTCTACATCGAGCCGGGCGCTCCGTGGGAGAACGGCTTCGCCGAGT
Organism: Planctomycetota bacterium; assembly: GCA_029259895.1. GTDB lineage: Bacteria > Planctomycetota > Planctomycetia > Pirellulales > PLA5 > PLA5. The sequence goes on along the minus strand of JAJDEG010000106.1, from coordinate 3,895 downwards.
CGTTCTTCAGCCGGCTGCGCGACGAGCTGTTGAACGTCGAGGAGTTCATGAACTTGGCCGAAGCACGTTGGTTCGCCCGCAGACGCCGCGAGGAACACAACCACGAACGTCCGCACACGCGGACGGGCCAACGCCCATCACCCGTTACCCAACCCGCACTCTCATAACCCCTGGTACAAAAACCGGGGGCAGGTCAGAGGCAACTGGGAATGGACGGCTTGCTGGAGGCGGTGGGGAAGTTGGCCGGATGCGACCGAAACACGTGATCCATTGCGTGGTCCGTAATTTCGGTTAGTTGGGCGTCGGGGTTTCTTGCCGCTGCGTCATAGTTCTTCTCCTTGATGCGAAGCAGCGAGCACCGCGCCGGCCACGGCTCAAGGAGGATACAGCTACGCTAGCGGACGAGCAGGTTGCAAGTGGCTGGCGGGGAGAGAAACGGCGGCGCCGCGATGAAGATGGCGCGTATCCGCTGGCCTTGATCCTGGTCACTATCGTAAAGCTATTGCTGATCGGACTGGTCAGCTAAGGCGCGCCGGAAATCGCTCAATCAGGCGGCCCAGCGTCGCACACCGCCTTCGTTACGCCGGACGCATACGCCGTGAAGTTTTCGCGAAACAGACTCGCGAGCTTCTTTGCCGTACGGTCGTATTGCGCCGGAACCTTCCACGTCTTCTTGGGCACGAGCAGCTCCGCAGGCACGTTTGGGCATTGTGCCACGACGTTCAAGCCGAAGAACGGCTCGCGCTGGGTCGGCGCATCGGCAAGTTCACCGGCGTGGATGGCGTCCAAGATCGCCCGCGTATGCGTCAATTTGATCCGCTGTCCGACGCCGTACGCTCCGCCGCTCCAGCCGGTGTTAACGAGCCAGACCTTTGATTTGTGCCGCGTGATCTTCTCGGAAAGCAGTTTCGCATATTTGCCCGGGTGCCACACAAGGAACGGTCCGCCGAAGCACGGCGAGAACGTCGCCGACGGCTCTTTGACGCCGACTTCGGTTCCGGCCACCTTCGCCGTATAGCCGCTGATGAAGTGATACTCGGCCTGCTCTGGCGTCAACCGGCTGACCGGCGGCAATACGCCGAACGCATCGCAGGTGAGGAAAATTACGTCCGTAGGATGATCGGCCACGCATGGAATGCGGGCATTGGAGATAAACTCGATCGGATACGCGCCACGCGTGTTCTCGCTGACGCTGCTGTCGCCAAAGTCGACATGATGGTCGGCGGCGTCGTAAACGACGTTCTCTAACACGGCTCCATATCGCAGGGCGTCGAAGATCTCCGGCTCGGCTTCGCGCGTTAAGTAGATCGCTTTGGCGTAGCAGCCGCCCTCGATGTTGAAAATCCCCTTGTCGGTCCAGCAATGCTCGTCGTCGCCGATCAACTGGCGTTTTGGATCGGCGGATAGCGTCGTCTTACCCGTGCCGGACAGGCCGAACAACACCGACGACGCAGCCGTCTTTGGATCGGCCGTGGCCGAGCAGTGCATCGACAGCACACCGCGTCGCGGCATCAGGTAGTTCATCAGCGTAAACACGGCCTTTTTCATTTCGCCTGCGTACTGCGTGCCCAGAATGACGACTTCCTTGCGTTCGAGGCTCAAGTCAACGCTGGTTTTCGAGGTCATTCCGGTCGTATAGCGGTTCGCCGGGAATCCGCCGGCGTTGATGATCACGCAGTCCGGCGTTCCGAAATCGGGCAGTTCGTCGCGCCGCGGGCGAATCAGCATGTTGTGCATGAACAGCGCGTGGTATGGTCGCGCGCAAATCACTCTCACCTTGAGGCGGTAATCGGGGTCCCAGCCCGCATAAGCATCGACGCAGTAAATCCGGTCCCGCGTATTCAAATAGTCGATCGCCCGTTCCCGATTGACAAAAAAAACGGTTTCGTGAATGCCGATGTTGACCGACCCCCACCAGATGTCGTCCGACGACTCGTCGTGCTGTACGATCCGTTTGTCTCTGGGAGAGCGGCCGGTCTTGTCGCCAGAATAGGCAATGAGCGCCCCCTTGTCGGAAAGCGTCGCGGCCCCGTCGTACTTCAGAGCATCTTGGTATAGGGTCGCGGGAGACGCATTGCGGAGCACCGTCGCGACGTCGATTCCGTACTCGTTCAATTTGAACATCTGGCCAATCCTTTGAGCATGCGAAGTGCAACGGCGAAATGAAACGCCGAACGCCCGGCGATACGGCGAACCCAGAACGACCGGCGCCGACGCAAGACTGTCCACAATAGCGGACAGTGAAACTGCCATCAAGAATACGCCACGCGCGTCCCTTCACCGGGGCCCTCGCTGGAAGTGCCGCTCGAAAAACGCGAACACTCGGCGCGGGCTTACCACCCCCATCACATCGCCGCCAGCGTTCAGCACTGGCACGTGCCGATAGCCACCGGCCACGATGGCCGCCAGCGCCGCGCCCGCGGGATCACGTTCGTTGACGACCAACGGGTCCGCGGTCATCACGTCTCGAACGGGACGGTTCGCGATCGCTGGAAAATTATCGGCTACGCGCTCAAGAACATCACGTTCCGTAAAAACGCCGACGAGGCGGTCCGCATCGACGACCAACAGGCACGACGCATTTAGCCCGTGCAGAACTTGTACGGCACTTGCAACGGAAGTCGCCGAATCGACATGCGCATACGGCCGCGAAGGTATCATGCTAACTGGATCCTCGACGAGGGATTGCGCGATCTCACTCTCGTAGGTCCGCGGCTCGTAATTGCTCAACGGATCGATGAACTCTTTGTCGTCGCCGTCTGACTCATCCGTCATTCTCAAGCTCCTTCTCGTGCATGCAGCCACGGCGCGTTGCCTAACCGCTGCACGGCGACCTGCTGGGGAAAGTACTCAAATAAGTATTCTGCCAACCCCCGTTGCCCGGTCAAACCGACCAATGTTCCATTGTCGTCCGTTACGGCGACAAAGCGGAACCCATCGCGCTGAATCAATTCCCAGACGCGGGTGATCGGCTCGCTTTGGTTCACAGTGGGACACTTTGTCTCGGCGTAATCGCGCGCCATCCCTGCGTCCAAGTCGGCACCGACGACCAACGCATGAACCAACCCGCGTTCTGTAAACATCCCCGTCGGCCGATGGGCGTCGTCCACGATTACCGCGCAACCGAGATGCTTGTCGCGCATCGCTACGACGGCCTCGCCAAGCGTCGTGGTCGACCTAATGGCGACGGCGTCGCGCAAGGAGAGGTTACGGATGGGCTCATTCTTCAGGTCTTGAGTCAGACTCATCGGATCGCCTTTGCGTCGCCAAGTTCACAGAACTCCATGCCGTGCTTGCTTTAGGGCGGAGCATCGTGGTCGTCTACGCAGCACATCGCGTGCCGCAGGAGGGCGCATCGTTCTCGACGGCGACGCCTACGTGGATTCCGTCGCGGACGCTCGAAGAGTGAAGGACACCATAACGACGACGGACTCATCAAAGCCGCCACGTACCTGCCGCACACGTGTGCTGTTGTTCTCAAAAAAACACATGCAGCGAGCCACTGTTTTGTTCACGCATCGATGACACGTTGGTGTGCGAGCTTTAGTGCGCACCGATGGGCGCGCCTGTGCGAGGCCGCACGCGCCGGCGACATTACGGCGTTGTGAATTGGGGTCCAGCGGATCGTCCGGCGCGGCGCGACGATGGACACACCTGGCGCGGGCAGTGTGCGCGGACTTAGCTCCGCGCGTTGGACGGAGCCACACGCCGCGCAGACGCGTACCAACGGTTCCGACAAGGGTGCCGAGCTTCTCGAAAAGGTGCCCAAAATGGTGCCATCAAGCTCGCCGCCCAGCGGCACGATTCGCACCAGTTTGCACGCCCGAAACCCCACCACCAAACGCAACGGGGTCACCGTAACTGGCGACCCCGTTTGACGTTAGATAGCCTGTGG
>JAJDEG010000105.1 GCA_029259895.1 Planctomycetota bacterium | reverse complement strand
CCACAGGCTATCTAACGTCAAACGGGGTCGCCAGTTACGGTGACCCCGTTGCGTTTGGTGGTGGGGTTTCGGGCGTGCAAACTGGTGCGAATCGTGCCGCTGGGCGGCGAGCTTGATGGCACCATTTTGGGCACCTTTTCGGGAAGGTCGGCACCATAGTGGGCACCTCGCGCAGGTTGCCGCCCTGACGAAGCACCTTGGGCCACACGGCATAGAACCCGGCAGCCGCCGACTTCCCGCGCAGTCCAGGGCGCAATTACGGTACCCCCCAAAAAACACTGCGATGACTGCAGTGGAATCGTTCAGACATCGGCCGATTTTTGTTGCACCTGTAGCGGCGAGGACTATACTGAGGCCCTAGCCTCCCCCATGCGCTAAGTGTAGGTGGTGGCGTTCGTTTTTTTCGTTGCGATGTCGCGACTTTTATGGCGTTCCGAAGTTTCTGCTTTCTTTTCATTCCAGGGGACGAGCTAATGCGATCGATTCATTTAGCAGTGCTATTTGCCGCGGTGCCTTTCGCGTTGGGAGTCATTCCCGCGGGACACGCTGACGTCGTAACGAAGTATGCCTTCGACGGAAACCTTCTCGACACCGCCTCGAGCGGCGTCAATCCGGACAATCTCAACGCCATCATCGTGGCGGGCGCCGGGTCGGAAACCTACGAACCCGGCATCATCGGCAACGCCGTGCGGCTTGACTTCGCCACGGGTTCGGCTTTCGCGCTGCAAGCGCCGTCTTCGGCCGACCTAAACCTAGCGAGCAACTGGACGCTCGAAGCGTTCATCAAGCCGGACCTTCAAAACACCGGCGAATGGGATCGTCTATGGACGAAGTGGGGCGAAGGCAGCAACGACTGGCATTGGGCGCTTCGTCATCCGAACAATGGTTTGGATCTATTTCTCAACGGCGCTGGCCCCGTCGTATCGGCGCTCAGCGGCGTTCCCGCCAACTCGGTTCCGCTTAGCGCGTGGTCCCACGTCGCCCTCGTCGGCGACAGTTCGGCCAACGAGATTCGCGGTTACATCGACGGCAATCACGTCGTCACGGGAGGATACGTCGCGCCGATTGCCGGCGGCGGAAACATGAACTTCGGCAACTTCGCCGCGGCCGCGCCAAACGGTTTGCAGTTCACTGGCTTGATCGACGACGCGCAGATTCACAACATGGCAGTCGACGCGGCGTACCTTCAAGGCCGCGCGGCGCTGATCCCGCTGCCGCCGCCGCCGGCCGTCGCGCCACCGCCGACGACCGGCCTGCTGAGCTACTGGACGTTCGACGGCACCACGAACGACGTCGCGCAGAATTACGCTGCCAATGTCGGTACGGCGAACGACAATCTGACGCCGCGCGACGGCACGGCGAACTACGAAGCCGGCCGCGTAGGCCAGGCGCTACGCGTGGGCGTGAACGCCGGTGACACGACCGACCTAGCCGCGCCGCTGTCGGCCGACGTGCAACTGCCCGCTACGTACACGATCGAAACTTGGGTCAAGCCGACCGAACTGGCTGACAGCTGGCAGCGGCTGGTGCTGAATTGGGGAGGGTCCGATTTCGCGTATCACTTCGCGATTCGAAACAATAGTGGATTTGTCAACGGCGTGAGCCTGTTTCACGGCCAGTCCGATGGTGCGCAGCCCAACGTCAACGGCGGCACGGTCGTGGTCGACGAATGGCAGCATCTTGCTGGCGTCGCCGACGGCAGCTTCCTGCGAGTTTATCTCAACGGAGAGGAAGTCGCCGCTGTTGCGTACGACGGCACGATCCACACTGCGACGGCGGAAGGCCTCGGCATCGCCGACTCCAATACGTCGCTCACGACGATCAAGTTCAATGGCTTGCTCGACGATCTGGCGATCTGGTCGGTGCCGCTCACGCCCGAGCAGATTCGCTTTCAGTATCAGAACGGCCTCAACGGGTTTGGCGCTCCGGTGCCCGAGCCTTCGACACTCGCCCTGGTAGCGTTGGGTTTGGTCGGCTCCGTCGTGCTGCGCGTCCGCAAGGGGCGTCACGCGACGAATTGAACGCCACGCTTCGAGCGGAGTCGTTCCTCGTTTGTCGTCCGTTCTCAATCAAGTAATCTGCGCGAGCGGCCGGCGTCGAGTCGGCCGCTCGCGTCGCGTAACGCGCTATCCGCCACCCTATGCAATAGTGCAAACCGAGGCAAAGCATGGCAAGAATGTCGTTTGGATCTTCGACTTTCAGTACTCGCACTCGCGGCAAACGCCAGCGCCGCGCTTCGCTCCGCTGCGAACCGCTCGAATCGCGAGTGCTCCTCGCCGCCGATCCGATCATCAGCGAGTTCATGGCGATCAACAACGCGACGCTGCAAGACGGCGAAGGGCGATTCTCCGATTGGATCGAGATTCACAACCCCGGCGACGCGGCGGCGGACATGGCCGGATGGCATCTAACGGATAACGCCACCAACCCGACGAAGTGGACGTTTCCGTCGACGATGATTCCGGCCGGGGGTTATCTCGTCGTTTTCGCCTCCGAAGACAATACGCCGCCGCCGGGCGAGTTGCATACGAATTTCCGACTCGCCGGCGGTGGCGAATACCTGGCTTTGGTAAGGCCAGACGGCGAAACGACGACGTCGCTGTTCGACCCGTATCCGCAGCAGGTCGCCGATGTCGCTTTCGGCGTGGGCGTTACGAGCGAAGAAACCTTGCGAGTTGCGGCCGATGGTGCGGTGCGCGCGCACGTGCCGACTGACGGCTCGCTGAATCTCGAATGGACGTCGGCCGCTTTCGACGATTCCCTCTGGACGACGGGCACGGGTGGCATCGGCTACGACCTCGATGGAGAATACGACGCGCTGATCGGCGCGGACGTCGAAGGGGCCATGCACGGCGTCAATCCCGGCGCTTACACACGCACGACGTTCCATGTGGCGGACGCAACGCAGGTCGACAGCCTCGCACTCGACATCCAGTACGACGACGGTTTCGTTGCCTATCTCAACGGCGAGGAAGTCGCGAGCCGCAATGCGCAGACGAGCGCCGTGTCGCCAACCTCTGGGCTGTTGTCCTACTGGGGCTTTGAGGGGACCACGCAGGACAGTGCAAGCGATTTCGTAAACAACTCGGGTGTGGTTACCGACAATCTGACGCCCCGCGGCGGCGCGGCGCGGTACGTTGCCGGCAGAGTCGGTCAAGCGCTGGCCATCGGCGTACAAGGCGGCGACACGACCGATCTGGCCGCGCCGCCGTCGGCCGACGTCAACGTGCCGGCGACGTACGCGATCGAAGCTTGGGTTATGCCCACCGAATTAAGCGACTCGTGGCAGCGTTTGACGCTCAACTGGGGAACGCCCGACTTCGCCTACCACTTTGCCATCCGCAACAACTCGGGCTTCACCAACGGCGTGAGCCTGTTTCACGGACAGTCGAACGGAGCGCAGCCCAACGCCAATGGCGGAACGGTCGCACTCAACCAATGGCAGCATATCGCCGGCGTCGCCGACGGCAGCTTTCTTCGCGTTTACCTAAACGGTGTGCAGGTCGATGAAGTGGCCTACGATGGTACGATCCACACCGCAGCCGTCGAGGGGCTTGGCATCGGCGATTCAAACACGTCGGTGTCGACCATCAAATTCAATGGCTTGCTCGACGAGTTGGCCATTTGGGGCGTTCCTCTAACCGCTTCGCAAGTCATGTCGCACTTTCAGGCCGGAGCGTTGGGCTATGGCTTGACGCCCAGCGGCGGAACGACCGAGTTGCGATGGGATTCGACGGCCCCGCTCGATCGTGCCGACAGCGCAGCGACGACGGTCGAAACGATCGATCTGTCTCCACTCGCTTCGTTCGTGCAACCCGGCGAAAATGTGCTGGCGATTCACGGCTTAAATTCCTCGGCCACGGACCGCGACTTCCTCATCCGCGCCGCGCTGCGGTCGAGCAACGTCGTCGTCGACCCGGCCTCGCGCCGCTACTTCTCCGTGCCGACGCCCGGTGCGCCAAACGGCACTGGGGCGTCCGATTTGGGACCGATTGTGCGCAACGTGGCTCACGAAATCCTCGAACCGACTGGCGTCACATCGACGACGCTCGTCGCGGCCGACGGGCCCGTTCGAGCGCATGTTCCGACCAGCGCCGCGCTCGGTCTCGACTGGACCGATCCCGACTACGTTGTTGGAACCAACGGCGAAACGTGGACCGCGGCGACCGGCGGAGTGGGCTTCGATTTGGAAGGGGATTACGATTCGCTGATTGGCACCGACGTCGAGGCGTCGATGCACGGCGAAAACGCCACCGCCTACGTCCGATCGACGTTCAGCGCGTCCGATCCGACGGCGTTCGATCGGCTCAAGCTGCGCGTTAAGTAC
>JAJDEG010000104.1 GCA_029259895.1 Planctomycetota bacterium | reverse complement strand
CACGGGCAGCGCGACGATTTTTCGCAAGGCGGAAAACGTCGGTGCAACGCTGCTGTCGTATTGGTCGTTCGACGAATCCAACGGCACGCCCGCCACGAGCAGCGTACTCGACGGCGTTGGCGGAAACGACGGCACGCTGGTCGGATCGGCCACGCATACCGCCGGCATTCGCGGCCTGGGTGCTGGACGATTCAACGACGACCGGCTCGACGCGGTAACGCTCGGCTCCGGCGGCGTCGACGTTACGGATGGGATCACAATCGCCACGTGGATAAAGCCCGAATGGACCGGCGCGGAATTCACGTTCGACACGATCTACTTCAAGAACGACGGTATTAGGCGCCTCTTTTTGGAATTTCAACGCGATACGGGCAACGCCGCGGCCGATCCGCCCGTCGCCGGCACGCGGCCTGCCGTGTTGTCGTTTGGTCTGAATACTGGCGGAACGCTCCGCGAGCTCGACATGCCGCTGGGCGTGAACCTGTCCGCCCTGCCCAACGGCACGCCGACGTCGGGCACAGTTTATCTCACCGCGCCCGGCGGCGCGCTCGATCCCAACGATGTCGTTCTCCGCGACGGCGGTGCCCATCACGTCGCCGCTACGTACGATGTCGCCAGCGGCGAAAAGGCCCTGTGGATCGACGGCGTCAAACGTTGGTCCCGCGCGTACGCCGCTGGCACGCCCGTTTCGACGGGCGGATCGGCCGCGGCGACCATCGGAAATGTCGCCCCGAACGTCTTGCGTCCGTTCAACGGCGTGATCGACGAATTCGCCATCTGGGGCGACGCGCTATCGAGTACGCAGATTGCGGCGCTGGCCGGATCGGCGTCGCCGGTGACGCTGCCTTCGGAGGGAGTGAACAACCGCATATCGCTCGAACTCCAAAACGACGGCAACAACGCCCAGGCGAATCCGCCGGTCGCGGCGGGGCCGGTGTTGTCGTTTGGCCTCAATGTCGGCGGCGTTTATGAAGAACTCGACATGCCGCTTGACGGCGCGGCCGGCCGACCGACGCTGGCGCAATTGCACGACGGCAACACGCATCACGTCGCCGCCACTTACGACAGCAGTACTGGCGTCAAGGCGATCTGGATCGACGGCACGCAGCGTTTCGCGGTGAATCTCTCGCCCGGCGCAACGATTGTCAGCGGTGGCGACGGTTTGGCGACGATCGGCAATCGCGCGCCGCAGGGCAACTCGCCACTGGTCGGCACGATCGACGAAGTCGCGTTTTGGAACCGTTCGCTCACCAACGGCGAAGTCCAACAACATGCCACGGCTGTGCAGTCCGGCCGTGATTACTTCGCCGATCTCAACACCGCGGCCGCCACGCTGGCGTTCAATGAGACCGCGCCCGGCATGGCGGGCTTTTGGGTCGAACTGGTGAACCACGGTACGGCACCGGTCGCACTTGGCGGCCACGTGATCGTCGGTTCGGAGGCTCCGACGCATCGGTACGTTTTGCCGGCCGGCACGCTCGCGCCTGGCGCGTTCGCGACGATATCCGAAGCGCAACTTGGATTCACGCCGATCAACGGCGAACGGTTGTTTCTCTACAACCCGGCCGAGAATCTCGTCGTCGACGCAGTCGCGGTGGACGACGAACTTCGTGGACGATTGCCACAGGCCAGCGGCCCTTGGCTGTTTCCCGATGTTGCCACGCCCGGCGCGGCGAACAGCTTTGCGCTGCACGACGAAGTGGTCATCAACGAGATCATGTACCACGCGAAGCCGACGTTCGCTCAAGAGGCACAGGAGCAGACGTCGCAACTCGTCTCACTCGGCAGCACCTGGCAATACGAGCAGTCGGATACCGATTTAAGTGCCACGGCCTGGAAGGACGTGGGGTTCACGCCGGCCGGTTGGTCGTCTGGACCGGGATTGCTTGGCGCGAGCAGCGGCGGCGGAAACTATAGCGACATTGTGCTAGCCGACGGCCCGCTGGCGTACTGGCGGCTGGGCGACGCCGGACCGACCGTCGTCGACTCGAGCGGCAACGGCCGCAACGGCACGGCCGACGCGGGCGTTGCGTTCGGTCAAACGAGCCTTCTCGGCACCGACGCCAGCAATGCGGCGGTCAACACGGTTGGCACGTCGCGGATCACGGTCGGCGGCTTCGAGAAGTTCCCCGCCGGTTCGACGGGTTATTCCGTCGAGTATTGGATCAAGGTGCTGTCGCCGCCGACGTCTTTTAGCAACATCGTCGGCGACGGCGAGTCGGGCGACGACTGGTATTTGATGAATTACCTGACGAGCGGCGGTCAGATTCGCCCGCACTTCAACGGGGCGGGAACGGCTTCGACAGACAGCAACGCCACGTTGCAAGTCGGGCAAACGTATCACGTCGTGACCACGTGGGACCGTGCGTCGGGCGTCGGCTCGATCTATATCAACGGCAACCTCGACAAGGCGATCAACGTCGGCAGCGGCGCGCCGGTGAACAGCAATAACCAGATCTTCATCGGCCGCGACAATCGCGAGCCGGGGAGCAGCTTTGTGCTCGACGAAGTCGCCATTTACAACCGGGCGATGAACGCGACGGAAATCTCCGAACACTTCAACGCCGGTGGCGGCATCGCGTTCGCCACGACGCTCGATCTCGGCCCGACAACGTACTACTTCCGCAACGAATTTTCGTTCGACGGCGACCCGGCGAGCACGACGCTGTCGCTACGGACGTTTGTGGATGACGGGGCCGTGTTCTACTTAAACGGCCAAGAGATTCATCGGCAGAACATGCCGGCCGGAGCGATCGGGCACGATACGTTTGCCTCGACGGTGGTGAATGGTCCGTCGCTGAGCAGTCCGGTGCCGATTTCGGCGCTGTTGCAAAGCGGCGCGAACGTGCTGGCCGTTGAGGCGCATCAGGTCGACAGCGGCGATCTCGACGTGGCGTTTGGCGCGGAACTGACGGCCACGGAATCGATCGCGGCGGGCAGCGGCTTCGTCGAGTCGCTCGAGGAATGGATCGAACTTTACAATCGCTCGGCGACGACGGTCGATTTGTCGAACTGGAAGATCGACGATGCGATCAACTACACGTTCCCGCTGGGCACGACGATCGCGGCCGGCGAGTATCTGGTGATCGCCAAGGATCCCGTCGCGCTGGCCGCGGCGCATCCGGGCATTCGCATTCTGGGCGGCTATTCCGGGCAACTATCGAACGGCGGCGAGCGGATTACGCTGGAAGACGCCGCGAAGAATCCGGCCGACACCGTGACGTATGCCGACGAAGGACGTTGGTCGGTGTATGCCGACGGCGGTGGATCGAGCTTGGAACTGCGCGATCCAGACGCGGATAATGGTCTGCCGGAAGCTTGGGCGGCGAGCGACGAAACCGAGCGGTCGCAGTGGCGGACGTACACCTATCGCGGCATCGCGTCGGTGCCGCCGAACTCGCCTAACCCGACGACGTACAACGAGTTCATTTTCGGGCTGCTCGACGCCGGTGAAGTGCTGCTCGACGATATCAGCGTGCGCGAGAATCCCAATACCGCGGCGACGCAGTTCATTCAGAACGGCACGTTCCAAGGCGATACGATCGGGGCGGCACCGGCCACGTGGCGAATCGCCGGCACGCATCGTGGCACGGTCGTGGCCGATCCGGATAATGCGGCGAACCGAGTGCTGCACCTGGTCGCCACGGGGCAGGCCGAACATCTGGCCAATCACGCGGAGACGACGCTCAAAGCCGGCGCGGTGTTCGAGACCGTCGTTCTGGGCACGGAGTACGAGATTTCCTTTAAGGCCAAGTGGCTGGCCGGATCGCCGCAGTTCAACACGCGGTTGTTCTTCAATCGGTTGCCGAAGACAACGATTCTCGAAACGCCGGTGAGCGGCGGCACGCCGGGCGCGCGCAATTCAACGCTCGCCGGCGCGACGGAAGCCGCGGCGAACATTGGGCCGACGTATGCGAACTTGGCGCATGCGCCGCTCGTGCCCGACGCGGGCGAACCGGTCACGGTTTCGATCGAATCGGCTGATCCCGATGGCGTGGCGACGATGACGCTGCGGTATTCGGTCAACGGCGGCGCGGTGCAAAGCGCGGCGATGGCGCTATCGGCCGGCGCGTATCGGGGCACGATACCGGGTCAGGCGGCCAACGCGGTGGTGCAGTTCTTCGTCGACGGGACCGATTCGCTCGGCGCGACGTCGGCGTTTCCAGCGGCGGGGGCGAATTCGAGGGCGCTTTACAAGGTTGGCACGTCGGCCACTTCGACGACGCTTCACAACCTGCAAATCATCATGACGCCGGCCGACGCGGCGCAGCTTGGCGCTTCGACGAACTTGATGAACAACGCCCCATTCGGTACGACGATCGTCTACGAAGGTCGCGCTTACTACGACGTCGGCGTGCGGCTTAAAGGAAGCGAACACGGCCGGCCGGACCTCAACCGTCGCGGGTTTTTCCTGGTGTTCCCGCCGGACGACTTGTTCCGCGGCGTGCATAAGTCGGTCGGCATCGACCGCTCGGGCGGTTGGCGCTATGGGCGGCAGAACGGCCAGGAAGAAATCGTCATTCACCACTTCATCAACGCGGCGGGGGGCGTGCCGGCTTCGTTCAATGACCTGGTCAACGTGGAAGGCCCCGGCGTGTCAACGGGATCGGCGATCTTGCAGATGGGCCGGTTCACGAACATCTTTCTCGATTCGCAATATGAGAACGGCGGCGATGGCACGCGGTGGGAATACGAGTTGATCTACACGATGGGCACGAGCGGCGGCGTCGAGGGGCTGAAGGTAGCCGCCGAAGGACCGTCGGTGTTCGGCACGCCGATCCGCGACAAGGGCGACGACAAGGAATCGTACCGCAACAACTTCTTGATCAAGAACAACACCGACCGCGACGATTTTTCGGGCATCGACGCGCTGGCCGAAGCGCTGGGACTTCCAGCCGGCAGCGCGGCGTATCACGCGGCGACCGAGCAGGTGATCGACATCGACCAATGGTTGCGGTCGTTCGCGGCGGTGGCGTTGGCGGCGGTGAGCGACAGTTACTTCAATAATTCCAACGCACACAATGCGACGTTCTACCAGCGGCCGAGCGACGGCAAGATATTGTTATTCCCGCAGGATTTGGACTTCGCGTTCGTCAACGGCGCGACCAGTTCGCTGACATCCAATTCCGATCTGAACAATCTGCTCAGGCTGCCGCAGAACAGCCATTACTATCTGGGGCACATCCAGGACATCGTAGCCACGTCGTTCAACGCGGCGTACATGGGGACGTGGGTCAATCACTACAACAGCCTGTTGCCGGGGCAGAACATCACGGACCTGTCGGCGTTCATCAACACGCGAGCGAACTTTGCGCTGTCGCAGTTGCCGGCCCAAGTATCATTTATCGCATCGGCCAATCCGCCGGAGCCGATCACGACGACGATCTTCGGCGAATTCACGCCGGCCACGGCGCTGATTCCGTCGGTGGCAAACGGTGGCAGTACGTTGGGCACGACGTGGACGAACGTCGGCTTCAACGACGCGACGTGGACCAGCGGCACGACGGGCGTCGGCTACGAGACGACGGCGGCCGATTACGATTCGCTGCTTAACCTCGATGTGCTGGCGATGCGGACCGTCAACGGCTCGGCGTTCGTGCGCGTGCCGTTCAACTTCTCCGGCGACAGCGATGAATTCGACAACCTCAAGCTGCGGATGAAGTACGACGATGGGTTCGTGGCCTATCTCAACGGCGTCAAGGTGGCCGAGGCCAACGCACCGGTCAGCCCGGCGTGGAATTCGCTGGCTACGCAGTCGCATAACGATTCCGAGGCCGTCGTGTTCCAGGACTTCAACATTACGGCGTTCAAGAACCTGTTGGTCGATGGGTCCAACGTGATGGCCTTCCACGCGCTGAACACCGCGCTCGACAGCAGCGACTTGCTGATCCTGCCGGAACTGGTCGGCGAGACGATCGTCGATATGGGCGGGGACATTGTCGTGCCGGGGCCGACCGCG
>JAJDEG010000103.1 GCA_029259895.1 Planctomycetota bacterium | reverse complement strand
TGGCCATTCAGATAGACGTGGACGAAGCTTCCCGCCACCGACTCCTGCCCCATCGCCGCCTCGGTCGCCCGCATCCACTCGTCGCGGATGTAGCTCGCCACGGGCCGCGACTCTCGACCATTCGCGTTCTGAATGCCGCCGTTGTCCCCCACCCACGAATCGCGCGAGTTCGCCCGCAGCGCAATCGTGTTGAAGCTATTCACGTCGATGTTCGGAAAGAACTGATAGTTCAACCTGCCCGGACCGAACTCGTCCTTGAACACCACGCGCATCGTGTGCTTCGGAGAAACGCCCGGGATCCGCGACGTCCACCCCATCATCTGCAGCGCCGCGTTCGTCTGAAATCCCTGACTGCCGTCGGGCAGAATGTACTCGATCGACGCCGCCCGCTCCCAATCGTCGCCGCGCGGATAGGTATTCGAGTAAATCCCGTTCGCCGGACCAAATAAGTCCTCGGGATTGAGCACGATCGAAATCGTCGGCAGCGACGTAAGTGCGTCGACGATCACTTCTTCGTATTCCAAACTCGTCGCACCCGGATCGTTGGCGATTACCGCCTGATCGACCGGGTTCTGCGTCAGGCCGTAATCGGCCGGCTCTCCGTTCCAATGCGGCGGATAACCGGCCGGCCTGTTCGTTTGGTAGACAACGTCTTCCAGGAACAAATACGTCTGCGTATCGACGTCGGTTGGCAGGAATCCATCCTTGAACGCCGCCGCCCGCAACGTCGTCGTCTTGCCGATCGCCACCGCGTCGGCATAAAGCGTTCCATTGCTTGGCGTCGGCGCGGTGCCGTCGGTCGTGTAGAAAATCGCCGCCTCTTCGGTCGGCGTCGTGATGGTCACGTGGATTAGCCCGCTTTCGTCGCGATCGGCCACCGCGATGATGCCACGGTTGATGCTGAACTGCGTATCCGCAACGATGCCCTCCACACCCTGGTTATTCAATTCGCCAGGCGTCGGCGTCGTAAAAAATCGCGTCGCCAAATCGCCGGAAGCGACCGCATCCAGTTCGGCCCGCACGGCGAAGTCCGTATTCGTGGCAAACGCATTCAGAGCATGGATCGCCAGCACATTCTCGCCCGCCTGAAGCTCACCGAGAAACGCCGATACGTTGATCGTCTCCGGCGTGAAGACTTCCAAGTTCGACCGCTGCGCCGTCGATCCCGAATTCCACGCCAGCGCAACCGGCGCATTACGACGGGCGATCTCCACGCCATTCAGATACGCCACGAATCCATCGTCGTAACTCATCCGCAGTCGCAGCGCGTCGAACTGGCTCGGTTCGACCACATCGAACGGCAGCCGCACGTACGCCGACGCATTCACATTCGCCATCGACTCCGCCACGTCGTTGTCGTACAGCGAATCGAGTGGCATCTCATACTTAAACGTCCCCGCCGCCCACTTGTTGAACGGCCCCGAGTCGACGCGATTGGGATACCGATGAAACGCCTCGAAGATGAAGCGATTTGGGTCGGTCGCGAACCGAGACGTCCCCACGAAGCGCACCGCACCGTTCGCCGCGTCCGTCGTGCCGTTCAGTGCGATGGCATCCTGCGCATGGCCGTACCGATCTTCGCCAACGAAGCCCGAAGCGTTAATCGTGTACGTGCCGGGCTGCAACACGATCGGCGTATCCAGCGCCACAAACCGACTCCCGGTCCCCGGCTCCAATCGGCCCTCGCCGACCGAAAAATCAATCGCCGCCATCCGCGTCTGCGTGTTGTTCACGTTCCGCGACCACAGACTCACGCCGACGGCTCCTTTAATGCCGTCCTGCCCGCTGTCGAACGCGCCCAGTTCGGTGATCCGAATCGGCCGGTCGACCTGGAAATCCATGCCTAGGTTGCCGGCGAATGTATGCGTCCCTACGCCCGGCGCGGTAATGTACGCCACGTGTTCGGCCGGCGGCGGCGGCGTAGGCAAGACATCTGTTTCGGAGTCATCGAACGCGAACGTCCCCGCTCCATACCGATTCGCCGGCCCCAGATCGACATTGGTCGGAAAAGCGGTGCTCGTGCCGCCGGCATATCGCGATCGACCGACGAATTGGATCGCGGAAGTCTGCTCGACCTTCCCAAATGCTCCTCCGTTCGCCGCCACGCCGTTACGCTCGCCGACGCCGTAACCGCTGGCGACGATCGTATACGCGCCCGGCTCCAACACGACAGCGCTGGCGAGCGTCTTGAATCGGCTGCCCCCCACCAGCGTCCCCGGCGACGCGGGACTAAACGACGCGGCGGCTAGAATCTCCGCGCCTGTGTCGTCGGTGAAATCGTCGCTCGTTCCGCCATCGTTTCGCGACCAAAGCTGAACGTTGATCGTCCGCCCCAGTCCGTTCGAGCTATCGTCGAATGCGCCCAGCGAATGGACGGCGATCGGCCGCGTCACGACGAAGTCCATGCCCAGCGATCCGCCGGTGGCCTGATTGCCCGACGTGCCGCCGGCAATCTGATACGCGACTTGCCCCGCGATCGTCGGCGCCGCGGTCGCCACGGCAAATCCGATGCCGCCCGTCGCGTCCGACCAGAGCGAATCGTCGAACGGTTCGCCGCCGCCCGTCCACGTCCCGCCGATCTGAGCGTCGATGGCGGCAGTCGGAACGATGTACGTCGCCGGCGCTAGCGGTCCCACGAGCGAAGTGATCGTCTCCGCCGGCGTCAAACCGTAGCTGACGTTCGTCCGCTGTCGCGGAAACGCCGGCGCGAATTCGCTCACAATGGTCGTCGTATCGGCGGCAACCAGCGCCAGGTATTCGCCGTCGCCGCTCAACCGAAAGCTGGCATGAAGCTGGCTCCCAGCCGTCGCGCGATCCTTGCCCGACGCAAACACGACCAGCCGGCCGTCGGCCGGGATCGACGTATCGGGAAACACCCACTGCGCCAGCACGTCGGCGTCGTCCGTCAAGCTCCAACCGGTCAAGATGGCCGGCGAGTCACCCCGGTTGTGAATTTCAATCCAGTCCGAGGCGTCGCCATCCTCGTCCAAAAGCCCGCCGTCGTTGACGGCCAGAAACTCGCTGATGTACGGATCGGCCGCCAACATCGAGCGCGGTTCGAGCGTTTCCAAACGAAGACCGCGTCGCCGGCGCACGGGTGCAGCGCGACGCAAACGCCGAGGGGCCAACCTCATAATTCAAACCCGTTCA
>JAJDEG010000102.1 GCA_029259895.1 Planctomycetota bacterium | reverse complement strand
TGGGACCGTGCATCGCGTTACGGCTAGCGGCGGCGGATTGGTCGACCTGTCGGGCGTGGAGAGCATCACCGGCCCGTCGCGTGCGGAGGACTATCTTGAGTTCGTCGTGGACGGAACCGGGACGATCGACCTGTCCGGTCTTCAAGCGATCCAGCGAAACGTCAGGTTTAACGTAAACACTGGCGGCAATCTCATTCTAGGCAATGTTGGGGCGATGTCGCTGACAACGATCAATGTCAATGACGTTACCAGTAGCTTCCGAACGTCTGGCACACTCTATCTTAGCGCTGACAGCCGAATAAACGTGGTGCCGGCGGCGACGGTAAACGTAACGGATGACTTTTGGTTTACGACGGCGAACGAGACCTTCCTTGGTCTCGACGACGCGGTATTGCATCTCAACGGGAATACGACGCAGTTTCTCGAAGTCGGCGGGACCGATCTCGGTATTTCAGGAAGCACTTCGGGCAATTTCGGGATCGGCCAACTCGTCGTGGGGCAAGCGACTGAGGCGACAACGGTCCTGCTGGTCGATCTGTTCGACAACGGCAATCGTGTCGCGGGGCGAGCCGAATCGCTCTATCTGTTCGGCCTTGGCGGCGCCGACGGGTTGGTGATTCACCCCGGTTCACGACTCGTGCTCGATCGCATCAACGTATACGCCCGCCAACAGGGCGAATGGGTTCATTTGAATAGTCTGTTTAGCGCCGGCGTTACGGAAGTGCCCTTTGCCGGCGGCATCCTGGCCGTCCCTGAACCGTCCGGGATCATGCTCCTGGCGGTTGCCGGCGGCTTACTCTGCCTGCGCCGACGACGGAATTCGCGAGTGTAACCCGATACCAATTGCTCCGCCCGCCGTCTTTCTCTCGTTTACGAGGTCCACGCAAATGAAGCTCGGCACAACCTTGTTCGCGCGCGAGCCGCGCGTGAGAAATCCCCGACGGCGGCTGGGTGGCTTGGGTCGTGTACCTGGCATCGAAGGCTTGGAGCCGCGGCATTTGCTGGCGGGCAGTCCCGCGGTCATTGCCTTTGATCCAGTTGGCCTGGTCACCACGCCCGTCACCGAACTTCGCATGCAGCTTTCCGACGCGGTCGTCGGCGATGGCGCGCGCAATGCGTCTAGCTACGACCTGATCCACCTCGGCGCGGATCGAGTCGTGGGCGGCAGCGACGATCAGACGATTTCCATCTTTCCGGTCTACGTCGACGGCGGAACCCAGGTATCGCTGCTCAGTCCATCGCGATTAAACAACTGGCAGGAAATCGACTACGGATTTCCGGCCGGCATTCTCGGCGACTGGCAACTGAACGGCGGCGGCACTTCCGTCACGCAGGTCGCCGACGGCGGCACGACGTTTTTCGTCAGCGACCACGATTTCGCGGACGGCCGGTTTTCGGCACGCATCAAGGTGGACGGCGCCGCCACGGACGACGACTACGTTGGCGTCGTCTTTGGCCTGCAAACCAATCCGGCGACGCAGCTTCCCGATCAGTATTATTTGCTCGCCTGGAAACGAGCGGCACAGGCAGACGCGGAAGCCGGTTTGAAGCTCGCCAAGGTGACGGGCACCGGCGTCGTCGGGCAGCGGCCCGATCTCTGGGATTTGGATGACGCGGATCCGCGTATCTCGATTCTGTCCCAAGGACCGGCGGCTGGCTGGACGGCAGGCGTCGACTACGACGTAGTTGTCGACTACGCCCAAAGCGGCGATATCCGCGTCCAAGTCGTGCAGGCCTTCACCGGCCAGGCTGTCTGGGATACCGAGGTACATGACGCCTCGCCGCTCGGTGCGGGCAAAGTCGGGTTCTACAACTTTGGCCAGGCTGGGACGCGCTACGACAGTCTGAGCTTTCTGTCACCGCTACCGGATGGCGAATATCAAATCAGGGCACGTTCATCGGACACGGCCCTCCGCGGCCTCGATGGAAGTCTATTGGACGGCAACAACAACGGCGTTGGCGGTGACGATTTCGTGGGGACGTTCGGCGTGGACACCGCACCGGCGACCATCAGCCTCGACCTGCGCGCGGCCAGCGACACGGGGGCGTCCGCTGACGACAACATCACTCGCTTGACCTCGCTCACGTTCGACGTGATGGTTTCGGAAATCGGCCGCATCAACCTCGACTTCGACGGCAACAACACGGTTGACGCCACCCAGTTTGCTGCGGCGCCGGGAAAATACTCTTTTACGCGAAACTATGCCACGGCGGGAGCTTACTCCGTAGTGGCGTCGTTCCAGGCCGCATCCGGAGAAACGCCTCAATCGACATTGCCGGTGACGATAGATACGCGCGGCCCAAGCGTGGTCACATTGCCGCAATACGACTCGTCGCCTTGGTCGAGTATCTCCATTGACTTCAATGAAGCGATCGATCCGGCGACTTTTTCCGCAGCCGATGTGGAGCTTACGGGGCCTGATGGAGAATTGATTGCTGTGTCGTCAATCGCCGGTGTCGGCGCGACGTACACGGTGAACTTCGCTGAGCAAACCACGGCGGGAACCTACGTGCTGCGAATTGGCCCGCAGATCATGGATCCGGCCGGTAACCTCATGAACCAGGATGGTGACGGAGCACACGGCGAAGCGGTGGACGATGTCGCCTATGTTCCCGTTTCGGTCAATACCGTCGAACAGTCAGTCTTATTCGTCAACGTCAACGGCAGTGCAAATACGGACGGCTGGCATCTCTTCCAGACGTTGCTGCAAGCCGGCGCGCATGCGCGTTGGGCGCATCTAAGCAGCGCCGGGCAAGTCGATGCCGTGCTGCAATCGGCCAATTTCGATCAAATCTGGGTGTACGACCTATCATCGGCAGCGGACAACTTCGTCGCCGATTGGCAGGCGATTGGCGACTGGTTCAATGCCGATCCCAGCCGCGCGATCATTGCCGACGGACGCATTCTCTCATCGTATTGGAACGGCCGATACGTTTCCGAGGGGGCACGGCTCACGGAGAATTACTACGACAACATGAAGCTGGCCGGAGGCGGTCTGCTGCTGGGGACGGATCATAGCAACTATCACAACGGCATTAACGCGATCAACGATCACATCGGTATCGATCGATTCAGCGGGAACCTTAGCGCTGCAACGATTCCCGTCGACACGGGCAACCCGCTCATGAAGCTGCCGAATGACTTGGGCGGCGTTTTGTTCGGCGACTCGACGGTGGGACAGACCCCGTACGATCTCCAGCCCAACGGTCGGATTCTATGCGGCGCGGCTTGGCACGGCGGCAACGTCAATACGCCAGTGATTTCGTCTACCATCTGTAATGTCGGCGATTTCCGCGTGGAGATCGTCTCGCCGACGTCCGGGGCGCAGTTCTCCGAGGGGCAGCAGATCACGTTCACTGCCATCGCATCAAATTCGACTCCGCCGTTGACTTATGCTTGGTCCGCCAAACCAGCAGGCGATCCCGCAGCCGATCCCGTTCCGCTGGGATCCGAGGCGACCGTGGTGGCCACGCTACTGCCTGGCAGCTACTTGGTTACCGTTCTTGCCCAGGATGTCTTATACAGCGTTGAAGACTCCATTCTCCTCACGGTGCAAGCGATTCCAGGCACGATCACGCTGGATCTCGTCGTCGATAGCGATACGGGCGTTTCACCGACGGACAACATCACGGCTGACGCAACACCGACGTTCCAGGTCACCGTCAACAAGGCCGGTTCGGTCGCCCTCGATTTCGATAATGACGGCGCGGTAGACGGCACCATCGACGCGTCCGCCGCTGGCACTTACTCGATCACCCCATCCGAGCTGGCCGACGGCCCTCGCCCCGTCCGAGCAACCTTCACTCCTTTGCTCGGCAGCGTCGCTCAGGCCACGCTTAACGTCACGGTCGATACGCTTTCGCCGCTCGTGCTTCCCGGTCAGGCTACGCAACAAGCTCCCATGTCGCAGCGGACGATTATTTTCAACGAGTCGATTGTTGCGGCGTCATTCACGGTTGCCGGTTCGTCGCTCACCGGCCCAGCGGCCGCGGGCGCTCTCGCCGTTCTGTCGGTCAGCGGAAGCGGGGCAACGTACGCGATGGGTTTCAACCCATTATTTGTCGCCGGAAACTATTCGATCGGCCTTCCCAATTCCATAACGGACTTGGCCGGCAATGCGATCAACCCAGCCACATCCGTCCTATTCGAGTTGTTGGCTGACGTTACCCAACCTTTCGTTGTTAGCTACGCCCCGGTCGGCATACAAGGCACCGACGTGACGCGAATGACGGCGCGGTTCAGCGAACCGATGCTGGCGTCGTCGTTCGCTATCGACGATGTCAGCGTGCTCCCACCACCCGGCGCGGCGGCTCCCCAAATCTCCCTGGTTCGTCTGCTACCCGGCAGCGATCGCGAGTTTGAAATCGTGTTTTCGCAGCCGCTTGCCACAACCGGTGTCTATCGCGTTACCGTGGGGCCGAATGTTACCGATCTGGCGGGCAACGCAATGAGCACGTATCAGGCCCTGTTCACGATCGACAAAACCGGTCCGCAGGTGACGACAATGGTGCCGTTGGGCACCGTCATGCAAGTCGTTTCGTTTGTCGATGTGACGTTTGACGAGCCAATCAACAGTGGCACGTTTGCGTCGGCAGACGTGACCATCAATGGTCCGTCGGGATTCGTGAACGTAACCTCGATCGCGCGCCTTTCGGGGAATACCTACCGAATGCACTTCGCTCCGCAGCGAACGAACGGGAGTTACACGATCGACATCGGTCCAGACATTGCGGACACGATCGGCAACACGATGAACCAGGGTCCGGGACCATTTCGCGGCCAGTTCACCATTTCACTTCCCGATCTCATCGTCGACGCTCCGGTTGGCGCGCCAACTGCCGCCAACTTCGGCGAGGCACTAGCCCTGTCGTGGTCGGTGCGCAATATCGGCACGAAAGAGGCACTTGGGAATTGGACGGACCGCGTATGGCTGTCCACGGACACCGTCCTTAACAAGGTCGGCGCGAATGCCGACATTCTCCTCCACACGCAGGCAGCGATCCTCACTCCGTTGGGCACCGCTGGAGCGAACGCGCTTTATGCTGCCGATGCGAGCGTACTGCCGCCGTTGGCCGCCAGTCTCCCCACGGGATCGTACTATCTAATCGTCGAAACGGACGCCGGCGGCACCGTCGTTGAAAGCGACGAAGGCAACAACGCCACGGCCAGTGCGGCCGTCGCGCTGACCCGTCCGGCCCTCCCCGACCTAGTCGTCACCGACATTCTCGCTGCGTCATCCGCCTTGCCCGGCAGCTTGGTCCCTTTGTCGTGGACTGTGGAAAACCAGGGTACGGCCGCCGCCGTCGGGCCGTGGACGGAACGGGTCTATCTGTCTTCCGATAACGTCGCCGGCAACGACCAATTCCTGGCGACGTTCACGTACGCAGGAGGCCTTGCCGCTGGCCTGCCGGCCGTGCGTAACGAAGTCGTCACGCTGCCGTCGCATGGTATTTCCGGAAGCGTCTGGTTCGTGGTCGAAACCGACGCCGGAAAAGTGGTCGTCGAAGTCAGTGAAGCCAACTCCACGATCGACGATGCGTCCGTCAACATTCCGCTTGGCCTGTCGCTGATGCTCACGCGGACCGACGTGCGCGAGGACGCAGGTTCCCTCGCGTTACGCGGTGTCGTCACGCGCAACGGCTCGACGGCTTCGCCGCTTGTCGTGACGGTTGCCTCCAGCGACACGACGGAGCTAACCGCACCGGCGACGGTTACGATTCCCGCCGGGCAGCTTTCGACGACGTTCGAACTGACGCCCATGCGCGATCAACAGGTCGACGGTCCGCAATCGGTGACGGTGTCCGTTTCCGCGACAGGCTACACCACGGCGCTCGGTTCCGCGGTCGTGCTCGATGTCGATCAACCCGCGTTGTTGCTGACGATCGACGCCAGTAGCCTAACCGAGGGCACCACTGCCACCGCGACGCTGACGCGCGATTTCGTTTCCGCCAGCCCGATCACGGTCCTTGTGTCGACGAACGGTTCGCAGCTGAACGTTCCGCTGTCCGTCACGATTGCCGCAAATGAAGCGAGCACGACGTTCGCCGTCGCCGCCGTGGACGACGAACTGATCGAAGCCACGCGAAGCGTCAGCGTCGACGTCGCGGCCGGCGGCTTCACGTCCGCATCGGCTGCTGTCAATGTCGTCGACAACGACATCCCGTCGATCACACTCGCCATCCTTCCCAGCCGGATCAGCGAAGGCGCTGGCGGCATGGCGGCCGGCGGTGTTGTCACGCGCAGCATCGTTTCGCACCAGCCGCTCGTCGTCCTGCTGCGAAGTCTCGACACGTCCGAGGTTACCGTCCCTGACCGCGTGACGATTCCCGCTGACCAAGCCGCCGCGACGTTCAGCATCAACGCCGTTGACGACACCGACGTGGACGGCGAACAACTGGTCACAATTCTGGCGATGGTCACCGAGACGACCACTCGCGTCCCACTCCCCGGCGTCGAGGCCACGGCGCAAATCACCGTTACCGACAACGACGGCCCAACGTTGCGAGTGACGTTCGATCGCGATCTCGTGCCGGAGGGCTACGCCGCGGCGGCCACGGGCACGGTCACGCGCAATACGCCCCCCAATGGCGATCTGCTGGTCCAACTCGTTTCCGACCGAACCGGCGAACTGACGGTTCCTGCGACCGTTCTGATTCCCAACGGCCAAACGTCGGCGACGTTTCCCGTCACATCCATTGAAGATTTGGTGGCCGACGGAAACCAGACGGTTACCGTAACTGCCTCCACCGCCGGTTACACCGCCGGATTCCGTTCGATCGTGGTTTCCGACGTCGACTTGCCGGACCTCGTGGTGCGAAACGTCGGCGTTCCCGCGTCGGCCACGACGGAGCAGTATTTCGACGTCAGCTACCGCATCGCCAACGATGGGATTGCCACCGCGATTCCCACGAACGCCACGCCCACCACACCCGGCACCTGGCAGGAACGCGTGTTCCTGTCGCCCGATCCCTACGTGGGCGACGACACGCTCGTGGGCAACTTCACGTTCACGGGCAGCTTGCCGGTCGGCCAATCGTTCGAGCGCACCGTTCCCGTCCGCGCACCGCAAAAGCCGGGCAACTACTGGATCATCGTCACGACGGACTTGAACAACACGGTCATCGAAGGGCTGGAGTCCAACAACACCCGAGTCAGCGATTCGCCCGCGGTCGTTCTGGCTGAGTACACGGCCAGCGTCCAAACGAACGTCGACGTCGGGCTTGCGGGCCAAGCCGTACCGCTGACCGGACAGGCGGTGAAGGCCGCCACTGGCCAGCCTGTGCCGTTCGCGCTGGTCAATATCCATATCAGCGTCCGCGGCACCAAGCGAGTCATCTCGGCGATCACCGACTCCGCCGGGCGATTTGCGACCACGTTCACTCCTCTACCCGGCGAAGGCGGGCACTATACGATCGGCGCCGCCCACCCCGGCTTGGACAATGCGCCCGTCCAAGACGAGTTCATGCTGCTCGGCATCCGCGCCGAACCGGCGCGTGGCCAGGCGACGGTAACCGAAACGGAGTCCACCACCGGACAGATTACGCTTCGCAACACGAGCGACGTGTTGCTCACGGGCCTATCCGTCGAAGTGCTTTCCAAGCCGGGTAATCTCAACGTAACTGCATCGCTGGCCACGACCGTTGTTGACCCGCTTGCCGCCGTTACGCTGAGCTACGAGATCTCCGCCATTAACGCCACAACGGCCAATGGTATCGTCACGCTCCGTGTCCACGTCCCTAACGGGCCGACGCTCGACGTTCCGATCGATGTCCGGGTTTACGAGTTGGTTTCGCAACTTACCGCCAGCATCACACGCTTGTCCGCGTCGATGCTCGTCGGCTCGCAAAAAGCCGTCGAGTTCACAATCACCAACACGGGGCGCGCCACCACGGGTGCAATTCGCGTTACGCCCGACACCGCGCCGTGGCTTGCGCTGGCCACGCCCGCGACGATGCCGGCACTGGCTCCGAACGAGTCGGCAAGCGTCACATTGTTGCTCACGCCTCCGGCGAATCTGCCGTTGACGGCATATAACGGCAACGTCCGCGTCACGACCGACGACGGCACGGTGACGATTCCGTTTACGTTCCGCGCCGTCAGTGATGCCACCGGAGATCTTGTCGTCACGGTTGTCGACGAGTATTTCTATTTCACCGACGAAGCCCCGAAGGTCGAAGGGGCGACGGTCCTGCTGCTAGACGCGATATCTGGCGTGGTGGTCGCGGAAGCAGTTACGAACGGCGAAGGCCAAGTCTTATTTGCCGGCGTTACGGAAGGACATTACACGGTTGAGGTTCGAGCCGAGGATCACGACCGTTATCGCAATTCGCTTTTGCTTGCCGCTGGCGAAACGAACGACATCTTGGCATTCATCTCGCGCGAGACGGTCAAGTACACCTGGATCGTTGAAGAAGTGGAAATCGAAGACCGTACGCGGATCACGATCGAATCGGAGTTCGAGACCAACGTGCCGATTCCCGTGGTGACGATCGAACCGGGCGTGATCGATCTGGCCGAATTGACGCAAATCGGCCAGACGATGCAGATTGACATGAAGATCACGAACCACGGCCTAATCGCGGCGGACGGCGTCGCCCTCGACTTTGGAACACATCCTTGGTACGAGATCACACCACTGATCCGCGACGTTGGGCTATTGCCAGCCAAGAGTTCGCTTACGATCCCGGTTATCGTGCGCCGGACAGGGGGACCGGATCCCGCAGGCTCAGCGTCGTCGCCCGATGCTGCTGGCGCTCCGGGAGCGATTCCCTGCGCCATCACGGCGATCGTACGCTGGTTCTATATTTGCGGACCGGAGTCCGTGCATCGAAGCACAAGCGTCGCCATCATCAATGTCCGAGGCACGTGCTTAGTCGGTCAGCATTTCGTTCCGACGGGTGGTGGTGGTGGTGGCGATAGTGTCGCGTCTCGTCGTGTGACGCCGGTTAGTGTCGCCCGCCCGTCCGCCGATTGTGTAGAGTGTACTCCTGCGAGGATCGATGTGTCGCTGCGGTACGGCGGCCTTTTCAATACGGCCATCAATTGGGTTGCCGACCGATTCACAGCAGTCCCGTACATCAAAGACATTGACGTCGGCGTAAGCGGAAGCGCCTCTTTTGAACGATGCTGCGAAGACGGACAGTACGGCGGATGGAAAGTGTCTGGCCAGGGCTCTCTAAGCGGAAGGCTCGATTTTGAATGGATTCTTGCTGGCGGTGCTATTGAGTTTGAGGACATAGGTTTATGGAACGGTTATCAACTTGACATTGAGTTGAAGGCAGGACTCGTTCTTGCTGGGCAAGTTGAAGTTGGAGGCTTCGTTAGCGGTCGGACCGACTGTGACCTGCAGAATCTGCAAATGTGTGCTGGCTTAAGTTTTGACGCCGCACTCGAGACGGGAATACTGGGGTCCGTTGTCGTCGACCTAGAACAAGGTAACGTCGAACACAAGGTCATCGGGCAGATTTTTGCTGGTTTGAGAACGACAATTTCCGGAAAAGCAGGATGGTGCAACGACGGTGAAGGCGGATGTTGGAACGTGACGATTGGCGCCGTTGAACTAGTTGGCGAAGTGCGCTTCGTTTTCGGGAATCTTGAGGGAAACGCTGGAGTGAACATTCCGATATCGGAAGGCGCCACGTTTGGGGAAGACAGTTGCGATGAAACCGGATTGCCGAATCCTGCACGTGCTCCTCAGCCAGCGCAAGCAAATGATCCTGCGTTTTATGCTGAGCTGGCTGTGTTTGTCGCAACTTTGCCGGCACATCCAGACGTTATGCAGTTGCGAGATGAACTCGAACAAAGGATCGACCTCCACAATGGCGTCGCTGGAGTACCAGTTGACGGCATCGTGCCGGTTCCCGGGGCGTCGAGTTCGGGTGTTTGTGCCCGCGTTAGAATTCGCATCGACCAAGAGGCCGTAATGACGCGGAGGGCGTTTCGTGCGACCCTTGAGATATCGAATCTGTTGGTTGATGCGGGCATCGAAGATTTGAGCATAGACGTGAATGTCTATGAAACGACTGGCGATCTTGCGACGTTTAAGTTTGGCATCGGACCTCCTCAGTTGGTGGGTGTCGATGCCATTGATGGAACTGGGAGTATTGGTGCTCAAGTAACCGGACGTGCAACATGGCTGCTAGTGCCAACGGAGGATGCAGCGCCGCTAAGCGATACTGCGTATGACGTTGCCGGAGTACTGACATACACAATCGGCGGAACATCATTTGTAGTTCCCATGAGCCCTGTGCGAATAACCGTTAAGCCAGACGCAGCATTGCGACTTAAGTATTTCCATCAACGCGACGTGTTTAGCGACGATCCGCACACCGAAGACGTCATTGAACCATCGCAGCCTTTTGTTCTGGGCGTAATGGTACAGAATTACGGTACTGGTGAGGCCAGGAATCTGCGCATTTCATCGGCCCAGCCTGAAATCATTGAGAACGAGAAGGGCCTGTTGATTGATTTTGCGATTATCGCTAGCCAGCTTTTCGAGCAAGATCGGGCGACACATCTAGTGCCATCGCTAACCATGCACTTCGGGAACGTAGCTCCTGGCGAAATCAAGGTCGGCCAGTGGCTACTCACGTCAACGCTGCAAGGCCAGTTCATTGACTACAAAGCCACGTTTGAACATATCGACGGCCTTGGCGATCCACGGCTGTCGTTGATCAAAAACGTCGATATCCACGAACTAGTTCACGTCGTCGATGCGTCGGTTGTCTTTCCGGACTTTCTACCGGACTATCTTGCAAACGACGTGGCCGACGCGGACGATTTGCCCGAAACGCTTCACCTCAGCGATGGCTCGGTCGCGCCGGTCGCTACGGGCAGCGATGCCACGACGGACGCACCGCCGAGTGCCGGCGACCTAAGCGTTGAGCTTTCCGCGACGATGCCGACCGGCTGGAGCTACATTCGGTTTGCGGATCCCGGCCTGGGCGACTATCGGCTCGATCGCGTGCTGCGTAGCGACGGCACGGAATTGCCAACGGCCAACTTCTGGCAAACCGACCGCACGTTTATCGAACAGGGGATGCGGCCACGGCTGGAAGACAATATACATCTAGTCGACTACAACAGCACGGGCAGCTACACGCTCGTGTTCGCGGCGGATGGCAGCGTGCCGTTCATCACGGAGTTGGAGGAGGTGACGCCCGACCCGCGGACGACGCTGGTCGATGAGTTGACGGTGACATTTTCCGAAGCGATTGACCCGGCCTCGATGACGGTGGCCGATTTGTCGCTGCGGTACAACGGCGATTTCGTATCGCTTGCCGGTACAGGCGTCGACGTCAGCCCGATCGATGCCGACAATCGGACGTTCCAAATTACCGGACTGGCGGCGTTAACCGGTGAGGACGGCGAATATGCGTTGACGGTCGACGCCGCTGGTGTGTTCGACGTGTCGGGCAACGCCGGCCTGGGAACGGCGACGGAGACATGGCTCAAAGCGGACGCCGCGCCGACAATCGTTTTGCTATCGTCCCTGCCGCCGGTGACGCGAACGCCGATCGATTCGGTCGACGTGACGTTTAGCGAGCCGATCAATCTGGCGACGTTCGGTGTAGGTAGCGTGATGCTACGCCGGGACGGCCTGACCGTTCCCGCCGGTTCCACAACGTACGCGCAGATTGGCGAATCGGCCTACCGCATCAGCGGACTCGCGCCCGCGACATTCGCCGACGGTTTTTACATCCTAACGGTATCGGCCGCGGGAGTGTCGGACCTTGTCGGGACGTTGGGCGTCGGCTCGGTCACCGTCAGTTGGACGGTCGACGCGACGCCGCCGACGGTCGTCGACGTCGTCGATGTGTCGCCCGATCCGCGAAATACTTCGGTTGCCACGATCGATGTGCTGCTTTCCGAGGCTATCGACCTGAGCACTTTCGGCTTCGCGGACGTTACGCTGACGCGCGATGGCGGCGCGAACCTTATCACGAGCGGCGTGACGATCAGCCACGTGACCGGAACACGCTATCGCATCGCAGGTTTGTCCGGCCTCACCACGACGCAGGGCAACTATCAACTGGCCGTCAACCTTGCCGGCGTAATGGATACCGCTGGAAACTCAGGCTCGAATTCGGGAAGTGATTCCTGGACCGTCGACACCTCTCCACCCCTGCCGGCGACGAACCGACGCGTTTCGCCAGACACGGGCGTGTCGTCCAGCGATGGCCGCACGAACGTGCTTCAGATGACGATCTCCGGCGCTTTGGCCGAGACCGGTCTGCGCGTGGAACTTCTGGACCTAACGACGGGCACATCGCTGGGGACCGTCGCCAGCGCGGGCACTACGTTCGCCGTGCCGGTGCAGTTTTCCGTGGTTGGTACGCATTTGGTGCGCGTACGAGCGACGGATACGGCCGGCAACACGGCGGACGCGACGATTACGATCTTCGTCGATACGTCGCTACCCGTCGTCACCGTTGTCGCCGGAGCGCCCAGCTTGCCGTCGTCCGTGCCCGTCGACTCGCTGGATATTACTTTCTCCGAACCGATCGATCTCGTCAGCTTTTCGCCGCAAGACATCGAGCTATCGTTATACGGCACTGCGGTATCGATCCCAGCGGGCGCAACGTTCATGCACCTGACGGGCAGCACGTATCGGTTGGCTGGCCTTAGCGGCGCGACGGACCAACCCGGCCGATATGGCGTGAGCGTGCGTGGGGCGAACTTCTTGGATTTGGCGGGCAACACCGGCAGCGGCTCGGTGCAGGCCAGTTGGATCAACGCCGACATCGACGACTCGCTTGGCGCGCGAGTGAGCGGCATCTGGGTCCGCGGAACAACCTGGACCGACGAATTCAAGGACGAACTGGCGCGACTCGGCCTCGGCGACGACGGCTATTCGCTCGTGGTTGGCAGCTGCGATCAACTTCTTGACTTGCCGTGGACGAACATTAACCAAATCGTCGTCGAGTTTGACGAGGACGTGTTCGTGTCCGCCGCCGATCTCAAGTTGGCCGGGCTCAATCGCACGAACTATCCGATTCGGGCGGATCAGTTTCAGTATGATCCGGTTTCTCGACGAGCCGTTTGGACGTTGGGCGTGCCGATTGCCGCCGATAAGTTGCTGCTTACGGTTTCGGAAGGAATCAAGGATCTGGTGGGCAACCCGCTCGATGGCGACTGGTCGAACGTGATTGGGCAGTATCCGTCGGGCGATGGCCGAAGCGGCGGCGATTTCCGGTTCTTATTCACTGTTTTGCCCGGCGACGTGACCCGCGACGGCACCGTCGATCGGACGGACGTGATCTTGTCGTCGCGAAGTGCGTTTTTTGATCCGACGCACGGCGCTTACGATCCATTCCACGATGTCGATGCCGACGGACGTATCTCGGTCAACGACGCGGTGCTCACTCGCAATCACCAGGGACTGGTCCTGCCCACGGGCAACCTTCAAGGAGGTGTTCACCCGGCCTCGGTGGTCAATGTGTTGTTCGCCAGTTCGCGCTGGTCGCAAGACCAGCGAATGCAGGCCGATCCGCAACTGGCGCTAGGGCTGGCGATTCCGGTCGGAACCTGCGACCAGTTTGAAACCATTCCCTTGACGTGGCTTGACCAAATCAGCATTGTCTTTTCGGAAGACATGGTGGTCGCGGCGGGTGATCTCAAAGTCTTTGGCGTCAATCAACAGCAATACGCTTTCGCGCCAGGTGGTTTCGCATACGACGACGCCAAACACGCGGCTACCTGGACGCTCGCGCAGCCTGTTCTGGCGGACAAGGTGCTGCTGCGACTGGCTGATTCCGTCCAAAGTTCATCGGGCCGGGCGCTCGACGGTGAGTGGACCGACATCGCCCAAGTGTTTTCTTCCGGCGACGGCATTCCTGGCGGAGACTTCACGTTCCGCTTCAACGTCGTCGCCGGCGACTTCGACCACAGCGGGACGGCCAATATCACGGACATTCGCACGGCAGCGGTGGCCGTCCTTGAAAACAATGTCGCGGCCGACGTGAATTTCGACGGCATTGTTAACTACGTTGACTTGATTCAGACCCGGAATCAACAAACCCGCACGTTGCCCGCCGGCGAGCCTACGTTGCCGGCTGGTGCGGCGGCCCCATCGGCGGTCGTTCGCCGAGCGCACGCGATAGCGGAAGGGCGAAGTTCGTCCGCTCCCGAATTCTCTGTCGACACATTGCACGACGACCGCAGTGCGTCACGGCTTCTGGCCCGGCGCTCCCGCAACGCACCGCAACCGTCCAATCACGATCAAGCACAAGCTGATTTGGCTCTCGGTGCCGTCCGGAATTGGTCAGATTCAGCGGACCGCTCGCGAGCGCGAGCGGTGGGAAGGCACGCTTCTTCTCTATCCTTGCGGAAATAAATGGCCGGGCAAAACTGGGCGTCAGAACTAACAACATGAGGAACTTCAATGCCCACCGACAATGCCTCGACCGGCAGTTCCTTTGGTTTAACATCGTTCGGCGTACGACGAGAAGCGACACTCGCAAATTGGGGAACCGCCGTGCTCTTGCTGTTCGCCGCGTCGGGCTCGCCCGCTTTGGGGGCATCGCCCAATGACCCGCTTTACGCGGAATGGCAGTGGAACTTGCTTCCGGACCCGGTTCCTGCCGGCCAGTTGGAAGGGATTCCCAACCCTGCATCCATCAACGTCGAGCCCGCATGGCAGGTGGCGGCGAGTCGGCCGTCACTTGATTCGGTCGTCGTGGCGGTGCTTAGATCTGGCCACCGTGACACTTCTGCAATGAAAGCCCCATCGTTTCGAGCCTTGGCCATCGTTTTCGGCACTCCATTGGCAATTACGGATACGTGTTCCGAACATGATCGGCAAATCTCCTGGCCAATTGGCGATCGATGAGCGAACCCAATCTCACTGGTAATGAATTCGACGACGCATTGATTCGCTTCGATACGGCGTGGCAGTTGGGCACGCCACTGGACATCGGCGAAATCCTTCCGTCCGTCAGCGACGATCCAACGGAACGGGCGCGGCGGCGAGAATTTCTTATTGAGTTGGCGATGATTGACCTGGAGCGTCGCTGGAAGCATTCCAGCGACGCACACTCGGACCAGGAAACAGTTGATGACACGACGATTGCTTCGTCGCCGCCTTTGTCGGCGAAGCCACGGCTTGAGGATTACGTCGCGCGGTATGTCGACCTTGCACCGATTGAAGAACTACCGATCGACCTAGTTACCCACGAATACCAAGTGCGCCATCGATGGGGAGACCAACCAGGGCACGACGAGTATCGCAGGCGATTTCCAGTGCTCGCGGACCGGCTTTCTGCTGCGTTGGCCAAAGCCGATCGCCGTTTGCGTGTCAGACATGCCGCAAGTGCCCTCAAAGTTCGATGTCCTCATTGCCACAATCCAATCGAGCTTGTGGCTGACGCGGAATTGTCCGACATAAGTTGTCCTTCGTGTGGGAGCAACTTCAACCTTGCGGCGGAAACCGCCACGGTGAAGTATCGCGGTGGTCCCGGAACGCTTGTCGGCCATTTCGAACTGTTGGAGGCCGTCGGCCAGGGCGCATTTGGCACCGTTTGGAAGGCGCGCGACACCCAGCTGGAGCGAATCGTCGCCCTGAAGATTCCAAGGCATTCACAAGTAAGCTCGGAAGAAGCCGAGCAGTTCTTGCGTGAGGCCCGAGCCGCGGCGCAACTCCGCCACCCCCAGATCGTGGCAGTTCACGAAGTCGGGCGAGACGGCGATACGGTCTACATCGCCGCCGACTTCATCGAGGGAGCCACGCTTGCCGAATGGACAGAAACCCAGCGGCTATCGCCCCGCGAAGCTGCCGAGCTTTGCGCGACCGTCGCCGATGCATTGAATCACGCTCATGACCAAGGCGTCATCCACCGCGACGTGAAGCCAGGCAACATCATGTTGGACCTGGATGGGCAGCCGCATGTGCTGGATTTCGGATTGGCAAAACGTGAGGCCGCCGAAATCACCATGACGCTGGACGGGCGCACGCTTGGAACGCCAGCCTACATGTCCCCGGAGCAAGCACGCGGCGAAGGGCACGACGCTGACAGGCGTAGCGACGTCTATTCATTGGGAGTCGTCCTCTTTCAACTGATCACTGGAGAGCTTCCGTTTCGAGGCAGTACGCGGATGCTAGTGGTGCAGATTCTCAAAGACGAACCGCCAAGCCCGCGCAAACTCAACGCGGCGATCCCGCGCGACCTGGAAACGATTTGCCTGAAATGCCTCGAAAAGGATCCGCAGAGACGATACGACACCGCCGGCAGTTTGGCGGCCGATCTGCGCCGCTTTTGCCGAGCCGAACCGATCGCGGCGCGCCCTGTTGGCCGGTTCGAGCGTGGCTGGCGCTGGTGCAAACGAAAACCACTGGTGTCCGCATTGGCACTCGGCATGGCGCTAACAATCACCCTAGGTCTTGTAGGCGTGACCACACAATGGCTTCGTGCAGAACACGCACACGCGGATGCTGAGAACGCGCGGCAAGACGCCGAACACAACGCCGCCGCTGCGAGCGCCGCGGCGACGCGAGCAAGGACGCTTGCATCGCAGGAAGCAGCCGCACGAGCAACTGGAATAGATAACCTATATGTTGCTCACATGAATTTGGTTCAGCAGGCGTGGGAGGACTCCAATACTGAACGCATGCGATCTTTGCTCGACCAGTATATGCCGACGTCGGGTGCCCCCGATCGACGGAGCTTCGCTTGGTATTATTGGAATCGCCTTTCCAAACCATATCGACACACATTCGATTGCGCCACAACCACGACGGCTCTTGCATCGTCTCGGTCGGGGACGTTAGCCGTGGCCTGTGACAATGGACAAATAATGATTTGCAGCGGCGAGCAAGACTCGACACGCCCTCGCGTACTCGCGAACGACGCCAAGACCAAGAACGTTGCGGCCATAGCGCTTTCTCCGGACGGCACCTACCTTGCCTCGGGAGGGGCCGACCACATTGTTTATATACGGTCCGTAGAGTCGGGCACCATCGTCCATGCCTTTACGGGACATTCAGATGCAATCACTGCGCTCGCCTTTTCCGCAGATGGCGAGCTTCTCGCATCTGGCGGTAAAGATGACACGATACAAGTGTGGAATATCGAGAAGGGTGAGTTGCTCGCCACTTGCCGTGGCCACGCGAGCCGCATCAGTAGTATCGCGTTCTCCGCCGCTGGCCTGTTGGCTTCCGGCTCTCTTTATGATACTCCCGACGGATATTTGGGTGAAGTTAGGCTCTGGAACGCTGCTACCGGAACGCAGCTTGCCAGGATAACAGGCCTGAATTGGACCGTTGAGTCGCTTGCCTTTTCGCCGAAAGGGAAGACACTCGCCGCGGGTTGTTCTGATCGCGGAATATGGATAATCGATGTTGAACGCCGCCAACCAAT
Organism: Planctomycetota bacterium; assembly: GCA_029259895.1. Classification (GTDB taxonomy): domain Bacteria; phylum Planctomycetota; class Planctomycetia; order Pirellulales; family PLA5; genus PLA5. The sequence goes on along the minus strand of JAJDEG010000102.1, from coordinate 12,283 downwards.
CAGGACGATACGGGAACATGAAGGCAATGTCCACTGCGTGTCGTTTTCACAGGACGGCAAAACACTCGCTTCAGGAGGCCTCGATCGGACAATTCGATTGTGGAATGTCGAGACCGGTCAGATGCTGTTTCTGTTGAAGGGTCACGGCAGCGCCGTGCATTCCGTCGCGTTTGGAAACGACGGTCGCACATTATTCAGCGCGAGTCAAGACGGAGCCGTACGGTTGTGGGACTATCGAGTGTTCCAAGCCGATCAACGCTTAGTAGGCCATTCTTACACCGTTTATGATGTAGGCGTGTCCCCGAATGGACGGCATATTCTATCGACCAGCCGCGATGGATCGAGTCGTGTATGGAATGCCGTCACCGGTGTAACTCAGTCGGTACTGGTTGGCCATACGCGTGGCGTGAGATGTGGTGCCTTTATCAACGACGGGCGGGTAATTGCGACCGGCGGTGATGACAGCGTGCTTCGCTTTTGGGACGTTGCAACCGCCTCTCGCACAGGGCCTATTGTGCCGCTTTCCTCGTCGGCACGAAGCATTGCCTATGCACCGGCCCAAGGCTTGCTGGCAGTAGCGACTGACGATGGAAAAGTCACGCTATTCGATATTAAACACGTCTCGTTGGAGCCGATCGCATTTCTTGAAGCAGTTATCGCCCAAAGTGGCGGATCCTACCTTGCAAACCGAATCGTCCTGAACCACCCCGAAAAAGTGAATTCCATTGCAGCATCTCCAAACGGCCGTTTGATTGCGACGGGTGGTGATGACGGAGTCGTACGGGTATGGAATGCCGTGTCGGGCGTACTATGGCGGTCGCTCAATGGCCATACTGGCTCTGTCGAGGGCGTTGCATTCTCGGCAGACGGCTCAAAAGTCGCCTCTGCCGGCATTGACAAAAGGATTCGATTGTGGGATGTCCATGATGGGCGTGCCCTTGGAATTCTAAATGGTCATGCAGACATCGTCACGTCCGTGTGCTTCGCGCCCGACGGCAGGACCATTGCGTCAGGCAGCTACGACAAGTCAGTTATCCTGTGGGATACGCGTACACTTGAACCAATGGCGACATTTCGTGGATACGAGTATTATGTGACGTCAGTAGTGTTTTCAGACGATGGAATGCTGCTCGCGACGGGAAGCGCTGATCACGACGTGCGTGTGCTTCGCGCCAGTGGCTCACAAATGCCTCACGTTGACGAGCCGGTCGACGCTTTCTTAGATGGCCTCGTGCAGTTTGGTTCGCGATGGAGATATAACGACGATGGAACCGATCTCGGCCACGATTGGCGCGAAGGGGCGTATGTGGATACCGAGTGGAAGTCCGGCCTGACGCCGATGGGGTACGGCGGGGGTGATGAAGCGACAACAATACAGCAAATGACAAAGGGTGGTAGCAGAACGCCTACCGTGTATTTTCGGCGTGCGTTTGTTGTCGAGGATAACACTCCTATCGATGATGCGTTGATGTCGTATGTGCGCGACGATGGGATAGCCGTTTATCTAAATGGCGTTGAGATTCTACGAGACAACCTTGCGTCCAACGCGGGCTTTGACGACTTAGCCCCGAGAACAATTAGTGGCGGCCACGAAACTGAGGCAAACTTAGTCGGCGTTGACCCGGAGTTGTTTGTGACGGGTGTAAACGTACTGGCGGCCGAAGTTCATCAGGCGACACTCGACAGTTCCGATCTTAGATTTGACCTGCGACTCGGCGTGAACGTGTTTGCGAAAGCGATTGACGCGCTTCAGTCGCGCGATTGGCAAGCACGGCGCGATGCACATGACGTTCTTGGCACACTGCTGCCGTCGCATGGAGTGCAGGGAATCAGGTCGCTAATTGAGGCGCTTCCGGGCTCGGATGTAAGCAGCGCAACTCGCATTGCCATGTTCAACGCGATTGCTAATGCGCGCATAGGCAAGAAGGAACTTCGCCAGTCAATCGCGCCGCTGCTGGTCGGCGAGTCGTCTGTAGTTCGCGGCTGGGCAGCGGTGGCGTTGGCGATCGTCGAGGGGCGAGATAGTGGAGTTGCGCAACCGTTGCCTCCGCCACGGGATGAAGCCGAGCAGCAGATTCGAAGAAGCGCTGCTTTTGAGTATGCGGCACGATCGTGGGAAATGTCAAACATGCGGCAGGTAGACACGGGCGTATACAATGTGTCGTACAACGCGGCGCGAACGGCCTGGATGTTGGAGCCGAACAACGCGGGCGTACTTCGCTCACTTGCAATGGCACAAGTCCGCTTGGGCAGGGGCGATGAAGGACTTCGCACGTTGGATGAGTTGAGCAAGTTAAGGCAAACGGCTTCCGGCGGGCCGGACCTAATCGACCTTGGACTTCGCGTCGTAGCGGGCCAATCTGCGCGCGACAATAGCGTGGTTAGGGACGCGATTGCCGAGTTTTCTATGCGTGCGGATGCTAGCAACATCGCATCGGAAGGCGAGGTCGGGGTTATCTATGACGAAATTAAGGCAATAAGATGGGCAAGAGATGCGCTCGACAAGTCCAAGGCGATTCGGATCAACTGCGGTGGCGATGATTACCGTAGCGCTGACGGCGTGCTCTGGGAAGGCGATCGTGGTTTTATTGGAGGCACGATAGGGGGAGGTAAATCGTTTGCAGGCGAGATTGCAGGCACGAATGATGACGTTCTTTTTCAAACGGAGCGATGGTTCGACACCGTTGGCCCACAAGTTCTGGCGTATAAGGTTCCATTACCAAATGGACGATATCGGCTGGTGCTACACTTCGCGGAAATCTACCACAAAGATGTTGGAAAACGGGTCTTTGATGTGATCGTGAATGGCGAGACGCTTGTGAAGGCCTACGAACCCATACGTGTCGGTTTTGCGACGGCTGACAATAAGGAAAACGACATTGACATTACTGAAGGATCTCTCTGGCTTTCGTTCGGAAGGATTACTGAAAACCCGAAACTGTCTGCAATTGAGATTATTCAACTTGAAGAACCCGGAAGGGAGCAGCAAGAACAGCCAAGCGAAGTGCCAAAGGACGGGCAGTGAGGTAATGGCTCGTCCGAAAGACATCTTGCAGCATTACATGCAACTATTCGGGGAGCCTTCGCGGCTGTAGCGTGCGGGCTGGAGATACTAATGTTACGAGGAGCTTCAATGTTGGACAACTATGCCTCGTCAATCGGACCCATCGGACCAGCGCTTTGGGTGCGGTGTAACGCGAGACTCGCGAATTGGGGAGCCGCCGTGTTCTTGCTGCTGGTGGCGTCAGGAGCACCCGCTATGGGGGCATCGCCCAACGACCCGTTTTACGCGGAATGGCAGTGGAATCTGCAGCCTGATCCGTTTCCTGATCCCTTGGCCCCCGGTGTCACGTATCCCAATCCGGCGACGATCGACGTGGAGCCGGCGTGGCAAGTGGCCGGGAGGCGGCCGACGCTCGACCAGGTGGTCGTGGCGGTCGTCGGCACCGGTGCGGCGCTGTCACATCCTGATTTGACCAACAACGTTTGGACCAACCCGGGCGAAACGCTTAACGGAATCGACGACGACGGCAACGGTTACCTGGATGACATCCACGGTATCCATATTTCAGGTGGTTGTCGTCTGCCGACCAGCATCCCGTGCGACGCCAACGAACCGGCGTCGGGTTCCAACGCGGGCCGGCAGGGTTCGGCCTTGGCCGGGATCATCGCCGCCGAGGCGGACAACGAGATCGAAGTCGCCGGGATCGGCCGCGGCGTTAAGGTCATGCCCATTCGGTTCCAAGAAGATCGCATGTTGTTTCGTGACGCATCACTTGGTTCTGACTACCAGCCCATTTTCGATATGTCTGAGGCCATCGACTATGCGGTTACCATGAAGCGCGATCATGGCGTTAATGTGCGGGTCATTCAGATCGCCGCGAAAACGTATCCGATATTCTCCGTGCAAACGCGCGACGACTTGGAACGATTCCTGGCGCCAAGCATTCGGGCGGCGCTCGACGAGGGCATTCTCGTGGTTACCGGTGCTGGAGATTCGGCTGGAGTTTGTTGCGTTTCGGCGAACGACAACGACGTCCGCCCGGTCTATCCGGCGGCAATGGGCGCTCCAAACCCGATGCGGCTAGAGTACCCCGACGGCTTTCCCAACGTGGTCTCGGTGACGGCGGTCGATCTTGAAGGAGTGTTGTTCCCCGGTTTCATTCTTGGTAACGGCTCGGGCTTTGGGGCGCAAAGTGTGGACATCGCTGCGCTGGGTGATTTCGTTGTGAGCACGGCGAACTATTTTATGCCGTCCGAGTTTGACCAACCATACGAGGCTTTCTTTGGTTCGGACGTCGCCGCAGCACACGTAAGCGGCGTGGCGGCGTTGGCCTTTGCTGTGGATCCGACGCTCACGTACGCTGATTTCATTTCCCGCATGCACGCCACGTATCGCCCCCTTCCCGGCCTCGACGGCAAGCTGATCTCGCCCGGCGTCATCAACGCGGCCGGAGTCGTGGTGCTTGCGTGCGACACGAACTTGGACGGTACCGTAAACCGAACGGATGCCGCCGTGTTAGGTCAGCACTACGGAACGGCGTCGGGTGCGACGATGAGCATGGGCGACTGCAACGGTGACGGCGCGGTCGATGCAATCGACTTGGCGATGTTGCAACGCCGGCTCGAACTTTCGGCCGCGCCCGCGCCGTCGAGCGCCGCAGTTCCAGAGCCGTCGTCGGCGCCGTTGGTGTTAGTGGGCGCCGCTGTCCTGCTTGTTGCATCGGGGCGGCAACGCACGCAATTCTTGCGCTATTCGAGGACGCTTATTTCCGCACATCGCGAAAGGAATAAACCGTGATTCTCAACCTCAGACGCTTGTTCGCCGTCGCCTGCATACTCCTCGCGACCGGTGCCGCGGCCCGCGCCCAGTTCGCGACAGTGATCAACGTCCCGCCGGACTTGGCACCAAACGCCATCGGTTCGGACACTCAACTAAACATGTTCGATGGCGGATCCACGACGGGGTCCTCCTTCCGAGTTGGTGCCGCTGATGGTTCGAGCAGTAATTCCGAAGTGAACATCTTTGGGGGCGTTAGTCGCGGTGTCGTAGCCAACGCCGGCAGCACGGTCAACGTGATCGGCGGAGTTGTTGCCACCAGATTTCCATTTGGAAACAGTATCCTTGCAAACAGTGGTAGCATCGTCAATGTAGTTGGGGGCAACCTTGGCCACCGCTTGTCCGCAACAAGCGGAAGTGAATTAAACATTTCGGGAGGTGCGTTTGGAGATGTTGTTGTCACGAGTGACGGAAGCGTATTCAATTTGCTCGGCAGTGATTTTCGCCTGGATGGGGTCCTCATCGGGGGAGTCGACGCGGTGGGGAACACGCGGGCCCTCAACGTGCCCTCGAACTCTGTACTGAGCGGCACGCTGGCCGACGGCACCCCCTTTGCCTTCAGCTCGCTTGACAGAACGGCATTTGAAACTGAGTCAATTGCCGATGGAACGCTAACAATCCATGCCGCCGCCCTGCCGGCGCTCGGTCCGAACTTTATCACCGCCTCCACTGACGCCATTCCGTTGGGTATTCGCCTGGGACAAACGCTCTTGGTCGACGCGGGCGGCACGGTGAGAGAGAACTTCAACGCCGGCCGTGGGAGCGCCGTTCGCGTGGAAGTCGGAGGCACAGTCGGCGCGAACGCAGAGGCCGTCGGTTCGATGGTGGAAATCATTGGCGGCACGGTCGGAAGCGGTTTTGACGCCTTCCATGGCAGTACAGTGAACATCTCCGGCGGTTCCATCGGCAGTTTCTTTCAAGCCTTAGCTGGCAGCACCGTAAGTATCTCCGGCGGCTCGGTCGGAAGTAACTTCAGCGCCGACGCTGGCAGTGTTGTCCGCATTTCCGGCGGAACAGTCGGCAGTAATTTCAATGCCAATAGCGGCAGTATTGTCGACGTCTCCGGAGGCAATTTTGGCTCTCCATTCTACGCATACGATGGAAGCGCGGTGAATATATCGGGTGGCGAGTTCCGTCTAGACGGTGCGTTGATCGGGGGTTTGGAAACAGTGGGCGACACACTGGCCTTCGATTTATCGGCCGGTTCCTTGTTGAGTGGAACCCTGGCGGACGGCACCCCATTCGCCCTCTCGCCGATCGTGCAAGACAACATTGCTGATGGAACGCTCATGCTCCAAATCGCGGCCCTGCCGCCAATTGGTCCGACTTTAATCGTCGCCTCTACTGACAACGTTCCGTTGGGTATTCGCGCGGGACAAACGCTCGCAGTGGACGCGGGCGGCATCGTGAATGACAACTTCAACGCCGGCCAAGGCAGCGCTGTTCGCGTGGAAACAGGTGGCGCTGTCGGTGCCAACGCAACGGCAGTCGCCGCCACGGTGGATGTCATGGGGGGCACGGTCGGAGATTATTTCGTGGCATTTGATGGCAGCAGTGTCAACATCTCCAGCGGCTCGGTCGGTTGGGGATTTTCGGCGTATAGCGGCAGCATCGTGAATATTTCCGGTGGCGTCGTCGGCCAATACGCTAACGCCGGGAGTACCGTGAACATATTCAGCGGCGCGGTCGGCGATGAATTCGAGGCCCTTGACGGCAGCACAATCAACATTTCTGGAGGTTCCATAGGCCGCAATTTTTTAGCCGCCAGCGGAAGTGCGATCAACATCTCAGGAGGTTCCGTAGGCCGCAATTTGGTGGCCTCCGGCGGCAGTATGGTAGATATTTCCGGAGGTACCTTCGGCCTCCATTTCGAGGCCCACAGCGGTAGCTCCGTCAGTATTTCGGGCGGCGAGTTCCGCTTGGATGGAGACCTGATTAGCGGCCTGAATATCGAGGGCTCCTCGCTGCCGGTGAACCTTCCAGCAGATTCAGTGCTAAGTGGCACGTTAGCTGACGGTACGCCGTTTGCTTTCTCACGCATACGAGTAGTCCAGGATCACCACGATAATATCGCCAACGGAGTGATTACGCTGAATGTCTCGTCTCTTCCGTTGATCGGTCCACCTTTCATTACCGCCCCTAACGAACCGGTACCCTCGGGCATCCGCAACGGACAAGTGCTCGTCGTCAACTCCGGTGGCGCAGTGCGCGAAAACTTCAACGCTGGTCGCGGCAGTACTGTTCGCGTCCGAGCCGGAGGCGTCGTCGCACCTCACCTTCAGATTGTCAGTGCTGTTTTGGAAGTGTCCGGCGGATCGATAGGCGAGTACTTTCGTGCGGTTGATGGCAGCACGGTTAATATCTACGGGGGTACTATCGGCCACTTTTCTATCGCCCACGGAGGCAGTACGGTAAATCTCTCTGGTGGATCGATCGGCGCCAATTTCTGGGTCTCAGGGCACGCCACGATGAATATGACCGGCGGCCAGGTCGGCCTAGACTTCCGCGCTACTTCAAGTACCGTTAACATCACCGGCGGGACTGTCAACACCACCTTCTATGCCGCTGATGCCAGCACAGTCAACATGTCGGGTGGCATGATGAGTGGAAACTTGTTCGTTTTTGGCGGCAGTACCGTGGAAATCTCCGGGGATTCGGTCGTCACTGGCCTCCTCCTTGTTGAAGACGGGAGCGTAGCGAACATTTCAGGTGGCATATTCGACAGGGTCGAAGCACGTCGTGGCGGCGCGGTGACCATTTCTGGTGGATCGTTTGCGGCCCCCGTGAATCTCGTTGCGCTGGCTGGTAGCACTGTCAATCTTAAGGGAAGTAAGTTCTCGCTTGTCGACATGCCAATTGAGGGCGTCGCGATCGGCGAGCCGTACATATTGTCGGAAAGGTCCGGAACTCTAAGCGGCCGGTTCGCCGATGGATCCGCCTTCGCGTTTCAGCTGACAAGTTTCTCGCCCGATGCGCGGCTAACGTTGACGGTCATTCCAGAGCCATCGTCGGCGCTATTGGTGTTTATGGGCGTCGTTGTTGTTTTTTCGTCAGGGAGCCAACGCTCGCGATTCTTACGCTTTTCGAGGGTGACTGGTTCCGCACATCGCGAAAGGAACATTCCGTGATTCTCAACGTCAGATGCTTCTGCGCCGTCGCATGGATACTCCTCGCGACTGGTTCCGTGGCCCACGCTCAATTTGCGACAGTGATCAATGTCCCGCCAGATGTGGCTCCGGACGCCATCGGTTCGAACACGCAACTCAACGTGTTCGAGGGCGGAACCATTGGCTACGGTTTCCAGGCGGGGGCGTCGGATGGCACGAGCAGTAATGTTGAAGTCAACATAATTGAAGGGGCGGTTGGCCAAAGATTCGACGCCCACGCGGGCAGCATAGTGAATGTGTCCGGCGGCGTCGTCGAATTTTATTTCAACGCCTTCGCTGGCAGTGTGGTGAACATTTCCGGCGGGCAGGTCGATAATTTTTTTTATGCCCGCCATGGAAGCGCGGTGACCATTTCCGGCGGATTGGTACACGGTAGAGTTAGTGCCGAGAATGGAAGTACGGTGAACGTAACTGGCGGTTCAGTACGTGGCGATATATATGCATATCCCAACAGTGCGGTGAACATTTCCGGCGGGTCAGTCGGCCTTGCCAATACCTTCGTAGTACAGAATGTCGGACTAAGCGCCCAAGAAAATAGTAGCGTGACCATCTCCGGTGGCTCTTTGGGCGGGGTTCGCGTGTTAAGCGGAAGCGAGGTTGCGCTAGATGGCGGTGAGTTTCGCCTGGACGGAGCGCCGATCGATGGATTGGAAACAGCGGGCGACACATTGGCTTTCGACCTGCCATCGGGTTCCCTGTTGACGGGAATGTTGGCCGACGGCACGCCGTTCGCGTTTTCAGACTTTGATAGAGACCGGATTGAAGCCGGCACACTCACGCTTCGCAATCAATCGCTGCCTCCCGTAGGCTCGGCACTCCTCACCGCTTCGGTGGATTCCATTCCGTTGGGCATCCGTGCTGGACAACACCTCGTCGTCGACTCGGGCGGTGTCGTGGAGAAGAATTTTAGCGCCGGCCGCGGGAGTAGCGTCCATGTGATGGAAGGCGGCACCGTCGGGTACAACTTCGAAGCAGTCGGCGCCAACGTCCTCATTTCCGGTGGTTCTGTCGGCATCGACTTCAATGCCTTTTCAGGCACCACGGTAAACATCTCCGGCGGCTCGGTCGGTCATTCCTTCAGGGCGTATGCCGACAGCATAGTGAACATCTCTGGCGGTTCGGTCGGCGGTGACACGGGAGACCCCGCCTTCGGCGCTATGGCCGACAGTACGGTGAACGTCGTCGGTGGCTCGATCGACGGACAATTTGTTGCGTTCCGCGGAAGTACTGTAAACATTTCCGGTGGCGTCGTCGGCCAGATTCTCAATGACCGTATTGTCCGTCTTGTCTTCGCCAGTCCCGGCAGCACAGTGAGCATCTCCGGCGGCTCTTTTGTCGGATTAACCGCGCATAGCGAAAGCACAGTGTCTCTAGGCGGCGGCGAGTTTCGCCTGGATGGAGTGCCAATCGGTGGGTTGGAAACCGTGGGCGACGCGTTGGCATTCGACGTGCCATCCGGTTCCTTGTTAACAGGAACGCTGGCCGACGGCACGCCGTTCGCCTTTTCCGACGTCGATGGAGACCGGTTTGAAAGCGGCGCAATCACGCTTCACAAGCGGTCGCTGCCCTCCGTAGGTCCGGCAGTACTCTCTGCCTTGGCAGATCCTTTGCCACTGGGAATCCGGGCTGGACAACGCCTTGTGGTGGAGTCCGGCGGCGTCGTGGGGAATAACTTTAACGCCGGTCGTGGGAGTACCGTCCATGTGAAGGAAGGGGGCACCGTCGGGTACAACTTCGAAGCCGTCGGTGCCAGCGTCGACATATCCGGTGGCTCGGTTGGCAGCGACTTCGACGCTTTCAGCGGCAGCATTATCAACATAAACGGCGGCTTAATAGGTACCAGCTTTCAAGCTCATAGCGGCAGCATTGTTAACCTCTTCGGAACGGAATTTCTTGTCGACGGCGTTCCTGTCGAGGGCCTCGCGTTCGGCGAGCCGTTCTTATTGACCCAACGGTCCGGCGTGCTTCGAGGCCTGTTCGCAGACGGTGCCGCCTTCGCGTTCTCGTTGACCTATGGGACCAATGGCGGGCGTAGCGGTTTTTCGCCCGACGCACTAATAACCTTGACTGTCGTCCCGGAACCTTCATCGGCGATGTTGGTCGGCGTTGCCTTGTTGTCGCTAGTGCTCGCCGGCACGCGAAGCTTGTCGCGAATAGCAAAGAGCGAATGGCGCTATCGCTCCGTGACCTTATCGGTACGAGCCTCCACGTTTCTCGCCAGCGCCACTACGTGTGCGCTGCTCGCGGCATCGGCTTCCGCCGGTATCGTGCAAGGGAATGACCCGATCGGAACAGACGACAGTTCCACCGACGCGACGAACGGCGCCCCTGCTCACCTTGACGGAACTAACGTTGGACAGCCCGGATTTACTTTTGTCACAGACGGCCGGAGTACTCTCGCCGAGTTTCGTGCGATTGTTCACGCTAAGAGGGGAGTCAATGAACTCATTGATTACAGGCGATTTGACTATTACTTGGCTTTTTGGCGCCTATCTGACTATTTCAGCGGCGTCGTTCATCCACAGATGGCCGTCCCCATCGGCCTGCCGAAGGACGTGAACTACATTCAGCAGGGCGGCATGTCCGATTGGCGTCCGTCCGTGCCATTTGGGAACTCGGGCTTAGAAGGCGAGCCTACCTACGATTGTCAATGGGATTTAACAGGCAATCCGAGGCTCGATCAACCGCTAGATGCAGGCGAGTGGGTCGTTACGATTCAGTCGCACAGCGATCCCGGAGCGTACGGTTTCTTTCGGATCAGCTACTCCACAACGCCGGGAGGTCCACCGCCGGTTTACAGCTCGTTCGATGTGCCGCGCGAATACTTGTTTGGCCAGGATCCGAACAACGTCCTTCTGCCCTGGGCGATGTACTTTTCTCAGATCTTGACGCCGCCCGACCCATCGTTGCCCGGCGATATGGACGGTGACGGCGACGTCGACCGACAGGACGCGATGCTGTTCGGCCGCGTGCTCGGTGCAGAATCGAATCCACCCGGCGGTCCAGGCGATTTCGATGGCGACGGGTTGATTGGCTTGGCGGACTTGGCCATGTTGCAAGCCTATCTCGGCCAGACGCTCCCCGATTCTGCTTTTTCGAGCGCCACCGTGCCGGAGCCGTCGTCGGTGCTGTTGCTCGTCGGCGCTTTTCTCATTCCGGTGCCCACGGCGGCACTTCGATCAACTTTTGGTTCACGGCATACGCAATCGCTGGATCTGGCCCATAGAGTGTTTCGATTACGACGTTTTGTCGCTGAGTGGCGCCGCTCTGCTTGCTTGGGCGGCAACCATGCAGCGTAACAAGATGATTCGACCAGACGATGGACCGACGACCTAGCGGCAAGGCCGCAACTCCATACCTTTTCTACGCTCGCCCAGCGGAGGACGACTAATGACTCTGACCTCGATTCGTGCGATTCGGTGCGGCAAGACTGTTCCACCGTGGTTTGCGTGCTTGTTTATTCTTGTAGCGGCAGACCGCCTACAGGCGACGACGATTCTCTACTCGGTGGATTTCAGTGGACCGGAACACGTCGTCGGCGAGTCGCCGATGCTTGGATCTGGCCCCGTTCCGCGCACGGGACCAACCTTCGTGGGGCGCCCGGGAGGCTCGAAGTTCAGCGGTGCCGTAACGGTTTCCAATGGTTTCGGCCCGCTAACGGATCGTCCACTGCTGCTGGAAGCCGTTGACACCGTTGATGGTGACACATTTTTCGACGGTGTGGCAATGACCTTTCGGCTCGATGATTTGACTCTGCTACGGCCAACCGACTGGTTGCTGGTCGCGGGCATGGATGTCGTTATCGATGACATTAGCGGCTCGGAAGGCCTAGGGCTATTTATTGATTTGCCGTCATTTCTTGGCATCGGCTTTGAGCGAACGGGCGCCATCACTGTACGTCTTCCGGGGGACGATCTCGTCGTCGGCGAATACGTTCCGGGCGAATTGACCCACGTGGATTTCCGTTTCTACAGAGCCGCTCAAACTTGGTCTGTTCTGATAGACGGGACACAAGTCTATGCGGTAAGCGCGATCGGAAGTAACCCGCGGCAAATGCGGGTCGTGCTTGTATCGAGTAGCGCGAATCCCGCCCGGGCCTATGTGGACAATATTCGCATTGTTGCCGTTCCCGAACCTAGGCTTTGTCGGAAATGTGCTCTTGGCTCGTGATGCCTGGTTGGCGCACACTGGTGTGCTCGGTTGGGTTGTTTCCAGGCCACGGAGGGCACGATCATGTTACGGCATCAGCTTTCGGATGAACAATGGGACTTGATTC
>JAJDEG010000101.1 GCA_029259895.1 Planctomycetota bacterium | reverse complement strand
CATTGCTGTTCCAGCACACCGCCACATTCTTGTGGTCAGCCGCGTCGACAATCTGCTCGATGATCGGCAGCTTCGCGCACTGGCCATGCACTTCGAGTCGCACTTGCTGGCCGAGATCGGCCGCGTATCGGCCCAGTTCGGCAAGCGCCGCGGCGATCTGCGCGATCGTCCGCTCCACGGGCACGTTCTTCGGCAGGTCGTTCGGCTTGACCTTCACGCCGCTTGCGCCCACGTCGCGCGAAAGTTTTAGAAACTCCTTCGTGCCCGCAATGTTGGCGGCGAGTACTTTGGCATCGGCACTGTCGAATCGGTAATCGCTTCCCAAGCCGATCAACGTCACCGGACTGTCGGCGAATCGCTTGGCCACATCCTTCCGCGCCGCGGCGTCGAGCGCCGGTTCGACGCCGTGCTTGTGCGTCGTACGCAGTTCGACGCTGGCGAGCTTGGCCGCCGCGCAGCGCTCGATCAGCGTCGGCAAGTCCCAATCCGCGCCCCACAAATACGTGACCAGCCCGAACGAAAAACGAGCCGCCGGTAGATCGCTCTTGGCGTCGACGGCGCAAACCGACCGCGGCAACATTACTGCCGCGGCGGCGGCCATCGTGCCGGTCAGAAACGCTCGGCGATCCACGGTCGTCAACATCGTCGCAAACATCGTTTCAAACATCGTCGCATTTGCCACGAATGGCTCCTATTAACGCTCCAAGTCGCTCGCGACCGTTCCACAACGACGGACGCATCAAACCGCCGCTTTAACAAACACCGTTTGGACGAACGCGGCCTCGACAACCACCATCCTGCCGGCGAAAGCGTCGTAATCCGAACGAACGGACGAATTCGACGCGACCACCAGCCTAACGCTCGCGGATGCAGATTGCCAATCTGCGGAAAAACAGGCCTCAATCGACCGCTGCGGATAATGACGGCGACTTAGCTTGCCAGTCGCTGCTACGTTTGGTCAGATAAGCTACACGTCCCCAACGGACAAGAATCGTCCGATTTCCGGATTAACCTATGGGCCGGTGCGGCGACTTCCACCGCCGTCGGCCCATTCTGCCGAGCAATCGCGCAGGCCGCGAGCAGCCGTCGTCCGACGGTCTGCCGTGCCGACGCGCGAGGGAGCAAGCATATGCCAAGCGACGGAGCACGATCGGGGGGCAATCGACCTGGCAAAGGCGATTGGCGCGGCGGCGGTGGACGCGCGGCGCGACCCAGGCCGGGCGCGAAAGCCGCTGCCGGCAAGGAAGGGCACGACTGGGCGCGGCGCAAGACCGACGATAGCGCGAAGCTGCTGTGGATCTTCCGCGCCAAGATCGCATTCGGCGTGCTGCTGACGATCGGACTGTTCGTCGCCATCATTCTGATGCTGCCGCGGCCCACGACGACGCCGTTCATCTCACTCGTCATCAGCGAATACTCCTATCCCGTTCCGCCGAACGCTTGGGCCTACGACGACGTCGAGAACATTCGTCGGCTGCTCGACCGCGATGGCGAAAACCGCACCGGCGGCGAACCGCTAGCCATCACCGCCGATCGGCAAATCCTTTGGAAGGCCGACAAAGAAGAATGGCTCGGCAATCTGAGCCGAGAGGTCGAAGGGGCCGCCACGATCAAATGGTGGCAGACGCTCGGACGCGGGCCAGGCGATGGGGCCGTGATCATCTATCTCAGCGGGCTGGGCGTCGTCGACGACGAAGGACGCGCGTGCTTGCTGCTGCCGGGCTTGTCGGAATCTGATTCCGTGTTCGATCCAGCACGCCGCATGCCGGTCCGAGAATTGCTCGATGCCCTGTTCTACAACCGCGCCGACGAGCAGGAGCGGCTGCCGCGCAACGTTCTCAAGTTCGTGGTCCTCGACGCCGGTCGCATCGATCAAGAGTGGGAGCTTGGCCTGCCCTACAACGCGTTCGTCGAAAGCTTGCAGTCCGTCGTCGAGTCGGAGTTGCCCGTCAGTAACTTGTTCGTCCTCAACTCGGCGGATGCGGGCCAGAAAGCGTGGCCCTCGCCAGAACTCGGCGGCACGGTGTTCGGCCACTTCGTTCGCCGCGGATTGCAGGGACACGCCGACGGATACGCCGCCGACGCAACGGTCCGCGATCCCGACCAGTTCATCACGGTGGAAGAGCTATTCGAGTACGTGCGGCGGCAGACGGCGCGATTCGTGGCCACGTATCGCGGCGACGAACAACGTCCGATCCTACTGGCGGCGGCCGGCACGAACGCCGCCGCCCGCGATCGGCGATTGGTCGAATACGGTGCATCATTGCTCGAAGCCGAACGGCCCGACGGCGACGACGTCTCCGCGGCGCGGCGCGAACGCATGGCGCAAATTGCCGAACGGTGGACGGAAATTCGTCGCGAGGGCTGGGACCGCTACGCCGATCTGGCCGAGCGCGGCATCCGCTACCATCCGCTCGCATGGCAGCGCTTCGAGCACATGTTGCTGCGATTGGAGCGTCTGGCCACCGCCGGCGGCGCGAAGACGTACCAGGATCAATACGAAGATGGCCTTAAGAAATTGCGGGAGCTGGCCAACTCGATCGCGTCGGCTCCGACCGTCGCGACGACGCCCAACGGCATCGCACTGGCCACGGCGCTGGGAGCTAATCCTCACGCCCCGGCCGCCAATCCGGCCTCTGCCACGTCGCTCGCCGCCGCCGTGGCCGGCCTCGACGCCGGCAAGAACGCCTTTGAAGGCCCGTCGGCCGGCGACTATTTCTTCAAAGCGCAAGCCGCATGGCGATGGATCACCGCGTCGCCGGCAAACGGCGAGTTAGAAAAACGCATCGATCGTCTGCACGAAAACATCTTGCCGACGAGCGGAAGTTGGCGAATGGACGACGAGCCGGTCGAGATTCACTTCCTGCGGATGCTCGCCGCGCATCGCAACCAGCGCGAGTCGCTCGCCGCGGACGTGCTCAAGGCATCGATCGCGCGACGCAACGCGGCGGAAAGGGCCGCAGCGCCGTCCGACGCCCGCGTCCATTACCACGCGCGCCCCACGGCAGCGCTCGCCGACGAGCAGCGCCGCAAAGCGGAAGACGCGCTGTTCGTCGGACGTTCGTCCGACGTTGCCGAGGCGACGCGGCTAGGCGGCACCGCCGACGAAGCCTATCGCCGGGCCGAGCGGTTGATCGCCGTTCTTGCCGATGCCTATGCCCTTCGCGATCGTGCCTTGGCGGAAACTCCTTGGCTGGTGCGGTTTCGCGCGCGTCGCCTGGAAGCCGCCGCATCGAGCGACGCCGACGACAAAGCCATGGTGTCCTTGCTCGATCTGCACCACGACGTGAAACGGCAGATCGACGAATTCGTCAAGCGCCGCGGCGTCGGTGGGCTGTTCGACCCGGCGGACGTCGACCAGTTCGCCATGCAGACGAACGAGCTACGCGGCCGTTTCGAGGCGCTGCGCTCGCCGATCGTCGAGGCCATGAAGAAACGCAGCGCCCAAGGGAGCGCCACCGACCGGCTGCGGATGCTCGACGCTCTGGCGTCGCCGCTGCTCGCGGGCGCAGATCGCCAACGGTTGCACGAGCAGGCCCGCGTACTGTTCGGCGACGAATTCCGCTATACCGAGCTTGCGCCCGACAGTTCCGCGGAAGCATCGGTGGCCGAAGGCCGCACCGACCATCACGTCGCGCGCATGCTCAAGTGGAAGCGTCATCCGGCCATGGACCTGGTCGACGCCCCGGCGGCCGACATCAAGCCGGGCGAGCGCACGTCGCTAGCCGACGCCGGCAGGGCGCTGCGACAGCGGCTCGTGCAAATCGAAGGCCGGATCGCCGGTGCCAAGGATGTGCCCGGCGATCTGTCGCTAGACGACGGACTGACTCCGCCGACGGCCCGCACGCAACTCGCCGCGACCGATCTCGAATCCCGCGCCGCGGGGTTGTATCGTGGCATGCTGCCGAAGATTACGCCCGCCGATCGCTTGGAGCGATTCGACCGTCAGCGACTTCTCGTCTGGCACTATCAGCGGACGCTCGAAGATTTTTGGGGCCCGTCGCCGGAATTGCCGTCGCCGGAGATGCCTTCGCCGGAGAAGATTGGCAATACGTTCTTTCACGTCGCCGCCCAGCGCCTCGCCGCGTTGGCTCGGCGTCAGGACGACGGAATCGACGCCCGCTCGCCGAGCGCCGCCACGCAGACGGCCGAGATGAACAAGCTGCTCGCCGCCCGCGACAAGGCGGCCATCGACGGCCTCGTTCCGCGGTTCGACGCGGACGACCTGCAAATCAAGATCGACCCCAAATCGAAGAGCAAACAGCCCGCCGATCACCGCGTCACGATCGACCGCACGCCGGGTGCCGATTTGCCCGTCGGAACGGCGGCGTACTACCTCGCCGAAGCCGCCGACGCCGAAGCGGCCGCTGCTACCGAGAACGCCACGCTCGTCGCGCTGGCCGGGACGCAAGTCGCGACGGCCGAATCGCGGCTGGCCTACGACATTACGGCGGCCGCCCGCGGCGGAGAGCAGCGACAACTTCCCAAGTACTCCATTCTCGATCCCTACGAGCAAAGCCAACGCACTTCCTTCTTGCGCGGCATGGTGTTGTACCGCGGGCATCGCTATCGCCACCCGTCGCAACTCGTCGAGCTGACGCCCTACGGCTGCGAACGCGAGTATGAATTCAAGCCGCCGAAGTACGATCCGCCGAACGTAACGATCGCCGGAGCGCAGAAACCGCGCGCCGTGCTGCTCGTGCTCGATTGTTCGGGCAGCATGAAAGAGCGGTCGCGAATGTCGATCGCTAAGCAGGCGGTCAAGGCGGCGATCGCCGAACTGCGGGCCGGCGGCGGCGACGCAAAGGTCGGACTCTGGCTCTACGGTCATCGCACGCGATACCAGAACGACCAGTCGCCCGACATCAAAGCGCCGCTCGTGAAGAGCCCGTTTGCGACGCGCTTTGGGGGCGGAGATACGCGTCCGCCGGCCGACGTCGAAAAGCTAGTGACTCTGTCGAACCTGACCGAATCGGTCGAAACGGATATTCGCCGCTGGGTCGACACGGTGCAGGAGTACGGCAATACGCCGCTGTACTACGCGATTCACGAAGCCCTCGTATACGGGTTCGCCGACCTCAAGAATCCCCAAAACTACGAACGCCAAATTCTCGTCCTGACTGACGGCGCGAATTGGCAGTACATGAACGACACCGAGGTGCAGGAAGAATTGCGCGAGCGCGTTTTCGTCGACGATGCGAAGCTACGAGCGGCGTTGAGGACCGATCGAGCCGCGTCCCGCGATGCCGGCATCGCGCCCGTGCGACTGGATATCGTCGGATACGACTTCGTCAACTCGGAACTTTACAAGGACAAGGGCTGGAACGTCGGCAATCGACTCGAACTCGTCAATTTGCTCCGCGGCGACGGCGGCGTCGAATTGGGCGCGATTCACGACATCGAATCCGAGGCCGGTGCCGAGGTTTCCACCGAAAAGAAACTGCAACTGCTGCTGCAAAGCCTCCTCGGGATTTATCGCTTCCGCATCGTCGACGCAACGAGTGGCGTGCCGGCAGCGACGACGGTTGAAGGTCGCGCCACCGGTGAACTCTTGCGGTTGAACCAGCAAATCACGTTCAGCGGGCGAAATGGCCGATTTCGCGTCGGTTTCGAGGGCGGCGTCCGCGGCGGAGAACCGCCGAAGGACTTCACATTCGTACTGCGCGATCGGGCAGAACGAGTTCTGCTGCGGATTCACGAAGACCGCCGCAGCGGAGTCTTCGAGCGCTGGCTCCAACAGGAAGAAACCTTCCGCGATCGCCTCGACTATCGCGTCGGCGATCGCGAGAATCGCGGCGACGATCTCAAGGACACCGACGGCAATCCAATCTTGATCTATCCGCGGCCGCCGATTTGGGATCCCGCCACCGCCGGTGTGAAATTCCGCGTCGCCACGCGCTATCCCGACGGCAAGAACAACCACACGCCCCAGCCGGTCGAGGCCCTCGCCGTAATCCAGCCCCGCAAGAACAACGTCGATCCGATCACGATCTACGACGTGACGTTCGAGCCGGGTGCGAGCGTGCCCGAGATGAACTTCGTCGTGCCCGAGTGGCGCGACAAAGCCGGCGACGCAAGACAAGCGACCCTGTGGGTATGGTTCAAGTTCGACCGGGCGACGCCGCCGCTCAAGAAGATCCGCGTCGACTCGCCGCCGACCGATCCAGTGGACGTCAACGGCAGCCCGGTGAAATTCGCCGTGAATTACGGCCGCGACGAGGATCGCCGCGTGTTCTTCGTCAAAGTGACCGAGACGCACGTCAAGCAAGGTGGCCAGCGGCCGGCGTCGATGGATCGCATCAAAGTGTCGATGGAAGACGCACCGGCTCGGGTCCACCGCTGCTACGTCACCGGCGGGAAGGAAGTCGTCCACACGTTCGAGTACCCGGAGCGCGGCGGACTCGACCTCGACAAGCTGCGGCAGTTCAACGTCCTGCTCACTCGCATCGAAGACATGAAACGCGGCGCGGTCCACGTCCACGAGGCGGAAAACAAGGCCATGCTGGTGGACGTGCCGATCAATCGATAGCGCAAGTTGCGACGAAAAAACGCCGCTTCGCCCGCCCGCCGGAAGAGGGCGCTTCCCAGCGGCCCAACGCGACGATTAAGATTGGCTAGCAGGTCGAATAAACGCTAGGGTGGAACCCTGTATGAAACTTCGGGTGGGGTTAATCGGGTTGGGACGCAACTGGGAAACCAGGCACCGGCTCGCGCTGCGCGCGCTGTCCGACCGCTTCGAGGTGCGGGCCGTCTGCGAGCAGGTCGCCCATCGCGCCGAAATGGCCGCGCGGGAATTCGGTGCCGAGGCCGTCGACGGTTTTCGCTCGCTCGTATCGCGCAGCGACATCGACGCCGTGTTGATGCTCGGTGCCCAGTGGTACGGCCCGCTCCCCATTTACGCCGCCTGCGAGGCCGGCAAAGACGTGTATTGGGCCGGTGCGTTGGAGCTTTCGTCCGACGAAATCCAACAAGTTCGGCTGTGCGTCGAGCGGGCTGGCGTGGCGTTTGCCGCGGAGTTGCCGCGCCGGCTCGCGCCGGCGACGATTCGGCTCAAGGAGTTGATCGCCACGCGGTTGGGCGCGCCGCGGTTGTTGTTCTGCCACCACCGCTTCGTCGCCCAACCGACCACGACCAACCACGCCGGCGCGACCGCCCATTGCGACGCCACGCGCGATTTGGTCGAGCTCGTCGACTGGTGCCGCTACGTCGTCGGCAACGACCCCGGCAGCGTGCTGGGCATGCACCACGCCGCCCCCTGCGGCCCCGTGCCAGACTACGAAATGATGAGCCTCGACTTTTCGTCGGCTAGCGAGCCGGGCAACGGCGCGGTCGCCCAAATCAGCGCCAGTCGATATCTTTCGCTCCACTGGCCAGAGGCAATAACGTTCCGTCCGCCGGCGGCCCTGCAAGTGGCGTGCGAGAACGGCGTGGCGTTCATCGATCTTCCGTCGACGCTGATCTGGTTCGATTCGGCCGGCCGGCATATGGAATCGCTCGAAACCGAGCGGCCGGTCGACGAGCAGCTTCTCGTCCGTTTCCACCGGGCCGTGACCAGCCTGGTGCAAAACGTGTCGAGCCTCAACGACGCCTTTTTCGCCCTATCGATCGTGCAGTCGGCTCGCGCAAGCCACGAGTCCGGCGAACGAATCCGCCTCGACGAAACGCCGCCCGCCTAATATAGCTTTAGCGCCGCGTTTCATTGCCAGCGGCACGACGGTCAACGGCACGACGGTTAGCGACGCCACGGCATCGAGCCGACGCGGCGATTCCAATCTCGCCCGATTCTCTCAGTACGGCTATTCGTGGATTTTCGCACGCGCATCGGGTACGTTCGATTGGTGGGGCGGCGGGGTTGTCGCGAAGTTCTTTCAGGGAGATGAAACGATGGCGTTCAATCGCACCAGTGCACTTCGTTACGCGGAGAAGTATTGGAATAAGCCGTGTAGCGACGGTTTCTTCATGGTCACCGACCGGGCGATTCGCGTGGATCAAAAACGCACGGAGTTAAACGCGCCGGCGAGCGACGGATGGGAGGCCCTGTTTGTCCCCGACCACGACGGCAGTGGCCGTATCGTCGGCGAGTCGGCCATGTTTCAGAAGCCCAATGGCGACGAGAAGCTGATTCAAGGTTGGCGAGGACTGGCCGACTGTGCGCACTACATCTGCAAGTGCCTGGAGTCAGGTGGCGTGAACTTGTCGGAAATGTCGGTGCCCAAGCTGGTGAAGCAATTACGAAAGCGGGCCGACATCAAAACTTTGGGACAGCGGCTGTCGCGAAGCCAAGCGCAGCAGATTCTCGATCTGGGCGTCTTCAAGACCGGCGACGTCATCGCCTACTTCAACGTCGACCCGCAAGGCGACTACGGGGGCAAGGCAGACTACACCCACAGCACGCTTTATCTCGACAAGGACGGTTCCGGCGTAGGGCGGATCGCCTGTCACACCGTCTGCCGATTCAAGCACATGCCGAAGAACGACGAGTGGTGGCTAAAGCAGGGTAGCTACGCGTACACGCTGCTCCATTTCGCCTCCGACGATCCGGCCGCGAACGACGCCGCGCACTTCGAAGGCTGGTGGAAGGTCCAATATTTTGGGCGGACCGAGTACTACCGCTTTGCCCGGACCGGTACCGTGCGCTGGACGTACACCGCGCCCAAGACGGCGGCAGATCAGGCCGGCGGAGGCGCGAAGCACTACGGCCACTGGTTCCAATACCCATCGGAAGTCCGCATCTGTTGGCAGAGCACCGGCACGTCCGAACGCTGGACCGTGTCGGGCCGGCGAAACTCGTACGACATCAAGGTAAACGGACACAGCGGCAAGGCGCAGAAGCTGTTCGTTTGAATTGGCGCGGCGACGTTGCTGCGAATTTGTCGGCGGACCGCGATCGAGAAACTGCCGCCCGCGTAATCTGGCCGATGGCGGGCATTGCTCACCCTACGAAACTCTGTTCTCGTTCAAACGCTGAAACGCACGTGTAGAATGTCGCCATCGCGGACGACGTAATCCTTCGGCTCTTGGCGCATCAGATTGTTGGCCTTGATGTCGCGTTCGCTGCCGACGCGGATCAGGTCGTCGCAGGTCATCACTTCGGCGCGGATGAAACCGCGGGCCAGGTCGCTGTGAATGTTGTCGGCCGCTTCGAGGGCCGTGCCGCCTTGGCGGAGCATCCAGGTCCGAACTTCTTTGTCGCCGGCCGTGAAGTAGATCATCTGCCGAGAGACGTCCATGATTAGCCGCAGCAGCGTCGTGCGGTCGCAACCGACGAGGTCCATTTCGGCCTCGAACTCGACGCGTTCTTCCGGCGACATGCGGGCCAATTCACGGTGCAGGCCGACGGGAACGGCGACGACGCGGCACTTGTCGGTCGAGAGCTTTTCGAAGCGGGCGGGGTCGGCGTCGTCGTCGGCGAGATTGACGACGACCAGCCGCGGCTTCTCCGTGAGCAGTTGGAACGAGCGGGTGGCTTTGATTTGCTCCTCGTTCATGCCGGACTCGTGGACGGTCTTGCCCGTCTCGAGCGAGGCCAGCAGCGGTTCGAGGGCGGCGAGTTCGGCGATGTCGTCGTCGCGATCGGGACGCGGCTTTTTGACCTGTTCGCGAAGCTTGTCGATGCGACGGGAAACCACCTCCATGTCGGCGAGGAGGAAATCTTCGTCGAAGCGGCGGATGTCCTTCGCTCCGTCGGCGCCTCCGAACGCGGCCACGACCAGCACCAGGCAGCCGGCCTCTTTGATATGGGCGAGGCGGGCGGCGTTGCCTTCGTGAGTGCGAGACAGGCCGGGCGTGTCGACCAGCTCCAGCGAGGCAAGCGTGATTTTCTTGGGGCTATAGATCTGGCACAGCGGCTCGACCCGGTCGTCGGGCACCGGCGTCGAGGCCAGTTGCGAGACGTGAGACAAGGCCGGATCGGCGGCGACGCCGGTGAGCCACTCGAACAGCGTGCTCTTGCCAGAGCTTTGATAGCCGACGATGCCGATTTTCATGGGAGCGGGGAACTGGGGATGGGGGTCGGGATTCAGGATTCGGGGGCGACTGGCCGCGGGTTTGCTGGGCGAGATGGCGGGACACGAAGGATATCATGCCGTGCCGGTGGCTGCGAGGCGGTCGGTTTCGCGCGCGTGGCGTTATGTCGTTCGCGTTTGGGTACGCCCCGTCACGTATACGTCGTCGCCGATCTGCCGGATTTCTACGCAGCGCAACGCCGCGGCTTCGTCGATGAGGGCGCGGCCTGCGCCGGCCATAGGGCCTTTGGCGAAGACGCCGCCGATTAGTTTGGGCGCGATGAAGGCGTGGACTTCGTCGATCAGTCCGGCATCGAACATGCTGCCGAGCAGCGTGGGGCCGCCTTCGACCAGAATGTTGGTCATTTGGCGGCCGGCGAGCTCTTCGATGAGTTCTTGCAGACGCAATTCGGGCGTGCTGGCGGCGAGCGAGAAGACTTCGCAGCCGGCTTGGGCGAGCGCCTGGCAGCGCCCGCGGTCGGCTTCCATGCTGACGGCGACGAGCGTATCAATCTGGCCGGCCGTGCGGACGAGTTGGCTGTCCAGCGGCAATTGGGCCGTCGTGTCGAGAACGATGCGCACTGGGCTGCGAACGCCCGCAGGTCGGGCCGTGAGCAGCGGGTCGTCGGCCAGCGCCGTGCCGCGACCGATCATGATCGCGTCGACCCGGCCGCGAAGCTGGTGGGCGACGGCCCGGCTCGCTTCGCTGGAAATCCATTTGCTGTCGCCGGCGCGCGTGGCGATGCGGCCGTCGAGCGTCATGGCCCACTTGGCGATGAACCAGGGACACGACCGCGTGATGAGCTTGACGAACGGTGCGTTCAGCTCGCGGGCTTCGTCCTCGCAGAGGCCGAATTCGACCGCCACGCCGGCCGCTTGCAGGTCGGCGATGCCTTGTCCGTCGACGAGCGGGAAGGGATCGCGCATGGCGGCAACCACGCGGGCGACGCCGGCGGCGCGGATTGCCTCGGTGCACGGAGGCGTTTGGCCGTGGTGGCAACAGGGCTCGAGCGAAACGTAGAGCGTCGCGCCCTGAGCGGCATCCCCGGCGGCGGCAAGCGCGTGGACTTCGGCGTGCGGGCCGCCGTATTGTTGGTGGTAACCTTCGCCGACGACGCGATCCCCGTGGGCCACGACGCAGCCGACCATCGGGTTCGGTTCGACCGCGCCCTGGCCGAGCTGTGCGAGCTCGAGCGCCCGTCGCATGTGGCCAAAATCACGTTCGTCCAGCGACATGGCCGGCGGTTTCCGATGATCGCGAGCGAACTGGTCGCGAGGGAATTGGTGGCGAGGCGAATCGATCCTACCAGCGAGGACACGACAAGTCCGCTTAGCAGCCTGTTGAAAATGGGGTCTGACCCTCTCAGGCACGTCGAACTCTGCGGCGAAAACGAGGTTTCCCCAAGGGTCTGACCCCATTTTCAACAGGCTGAAGGGTCTGACCCCATTTTCAACAGGCTGTTAGTCCATGCCGGGCAGCCAGAGGCCGGATTTCTTTTCTTCCGTTGCTGCGCCGGCGGCGACGGCGTCGGCCGATGGTTGGCCCGGCTGCGGCTTCAATTCCATGCCGGCCACGGAAAATGCCGATTCTTGCTGTGGCTGTGCTTGCATCATCGACGGGTCGATCACGCCGAACGCGGCCAACAGCCGCATCAACTGCTGAGAGACGCCCGGCTCCTGGCGGTGGGCCATGATGCGACCGATCAGCTCTTCGACTTCTTGCGGTTTTTCGGGGTGAGCCAGACGCACGGCCAATTCTTCGAGTAGCCAGGCCGCCGGCGACTGACCGCTGGCGACGTCGAGTTCTCGTCCGCAGCGAAGATACTCGACGCATCGCCGCGCATCGACGCCGGCGCGCGCCAGGCTGCGATAGACCAGCGCCTTGCGCTGGTTGTCGATCGACGAACGTTCGACGATCGCTTCGCCCAGCCGAATCGTCGCGATCGTCGCCCGGACCGCCGCCGCGAGGTTGAATGCCATGAGGAGCTGGTCGTCGGGCATCAACTGGGCCGGCAAACGGCCCAGCCGCAACAGCGAGATGTGGTCGAGTTCGACGCGGAAGGGTTCGACGTCGACGGCGGCGGGAAGACCGAGGTTGGTGCGCAACTCTTGGAACAACGGTCCGTCGTCCGCTTGACGATGGTTCGATTCCAGATCGAGGATGCTGGCGAGGACGAGACGGCGGAGATGCGGATCGTTCGAGCGGGCGGCCTCGGCGTAAGTGGCGCCGTTGCCGTCGCGGACCTTGTCCTGCGGCCAACGTTCCAGCAGTCGATGGCGAAACTCTTCGCGGGTCAGCCGGCCATCGACTTCCGTTGGCGTTCCGGCCGGCCAATGCCATCGCCACGAAAGGGCGACTTGCGTCGGACCGACTTGGTGCACCAGGACTTCTTCCGACGGATCGCCGATGCCGCCCTCGGAGATTTCGGACAGGATGGCTCTTACGGCGCCGAAGTCCGGACGGCGGACTTCCATTTCGATGCGGGCTTCGCGGTCGGTTTCGCGGCCGAAGAGCAGCATCTCGCCGAGTACGGTTGGAATGTCTTCGCGGCGCAAGTTGGCGCCGGCTTCGCCTTCGACGGCGGCGAGTTCGAGTTGCGGCCGATCGAGGATGCGGAAGGCGTCTCGCGGCGGGGGACGGTCTTCTTTGGCCAGCGACGCCAAGTCGGCACCGAGTCGCATCAAGCGCTTATCGGACAGCATACGCGGCAACAGCGCGTCGAAATCGTCGACGGGAAACGTGACCCGCAGCACGTCGACGCTGTCGCCTTGCTCCGGATCGCCGACTTCCTTGGCGAGCAGCGCCAGGGCGTACAACTCCAAGTCGACGGCGTCGTCGAGCGGAATGTCGAGCGATGCGGCTTTGCGGTAGGCTTCGGCCGCTCCGTCGTCGTCGGCCATGTAGGCGAGCTGGGCGGCGATAGCTTGCCAGGCGGCCGATTCGTTGGGATGGCTCTTGGCGATTGCTTCAAACTTCGCCAGGGCGGCTTGCCACTTGCCTTCGTCCGATAGAGACGCGGCGGCTTCGTAGTCGTCTTTGTAGGGCGCTTCGGCAGGGCACGGCGGCGCGGTCGGATCGTTCTTCCAGACGAGCGGAATCGACGCATCGCGGTCCATCGACGCGAGCGTCTGCCCGCCGGGGTTCTCGCGAGGCCCCATCCACTGATCGACGATACGAAAGTGTGCCCGCGCGGCCCAGATGTGTCCGGCGGTTAGCAGCTCGTTGGCCACGGATACCATTCCGCCGACGATGAGAATGGCCGCGATGTCCTGACTCGCCTCGTCGTAGGATGCAGCGGCGCGTTGCAGCATGGCGATGCCTTCGCGCGCCCGGCCCGCGCGAATTTCGAGCGGCGCGACGCACGCCAGCGCGACCGGGTTATCCGGATTGGCCGCGAGCATCTTTCGCGACGTGACCTCGTAGGCGTCGGAATCGTTGGCGGCGAGTTCGGCGTGAATTTGCTTGGCCAACACGCACGGCTTTTCGCGAAACTTTTCCGGCATCTTAGCAATGTGCTCGAGACACGCCCGCCGCTGCTCGCCTTCGATCATGCGATCGATCTTCTCGAGGTCGGCGATGATTTCGGTGCCGCAGCAGAATTTGATTTTCTTGCCGCAACCGCCGGGGCAAAGCGTATAAGCATCCATCTCGCGCCGTCCGTTGGATCGGAGGAAAAATGATTCGGTTCGCAGACTAAGAGGGGAAGGAACGATCCTACCAAACCCCCTCGACCTTGACGAGGCGCGCGGCTGTGCGCGGCATCGGCGATTCAAGCTGGACGCCCTCATATCGGGGGCATATCATGAGACATTGAAGGCTTACCCCGAACGAGCGACGCCAGACCCGATCCCGGCGGCGTCGTCCCACCTCGCATCGCTTCCCACCTTATGCGACGGTCGCTTGCATACACTCCGGCCGCGCTTGCGGCGTTAGCGCTTGTCGGTCTGCTGTGGTCGACGCGCGTTGTCCTTGCGGACGACGACGCGGGCGCTTCGGCGCAAGCGGCGAATGGCACAGAAAAGTTCTCCGCCGAGCAGATCGACTTCTTCGAGCGCGCGGTGCGGCCGCTGTTGGCGGCGCGGTGCTTCGAGTGTCATGGCGCGAAGAAGCAGGAATCCGGCTTGCGGCTGGATAGTCGCGCGGCGCTGTTGGCCGGTGCGGATGGCGGAGCGGTCGTCGATCTTGCCAAGCCGGGCGAGAGCAAACTGCTCGACGCGATCGGCTACGACGGCGACACGCAAATGCCGCCGGACGAGAAGCTCTCGGACGAAGAAATCGCGACGCTGCGGCAATGGGTCGAGCTAGGCCTTCCCTGGACCGCCGCGGCGACAACCGTACTCACCGAAGAACAGTTATTCGAGCAGGCCCGCGCGAGCCATTGGGCGTTTCAGCCGATTCGCACTCCGGCAGTTCCGGATGTAAAACGACCGCAGGCCGCCGCCGGGTTGATCGATCGGTTTATTCTCGCGCGGCTGGACGGGGCGAACCTCACTCCGTCGCCAGAGGCCGATCGGCGGACACTGATCCGGCGTTTGTCGTTCGATCTGATCGGTCTGCCTCCGTCGCCGGATGAAGTCGAAT
>JAJDEG010000011.1 GCA_029259895.1 Planctomycetota bacterium | reverse complement strand
CTCGGCAAAGCCGCGCCGTGCTGGCTGAGATTTTGGCCGTAGCCGCCGTAGCCGCTATAGGCGTTGCCGTTGTAGCCCCAATTTGCCGCCGCGGGCGACGCCGCACAAGCCACCATCGCCGCCGCTAGAAATAGCACTCCGCGCATCGTGTTTCTCCTTCGCAATCGTGAATCGTCGGGTACGTCTCGCGGCAGAAGATTCCGCAGCCTGACGCCGGTCGCGACGTCGAGACGTTGTCCAAAGTAAACATTGCCCGTAAAACGTGTTTCGCAAACGCAACCGGTTGTTTTTTCGCAACCGGCAAGGTCGCTTGCGGCACGATGGCAACGGTATTGCGGATAAATCGGCGAGGCAGAGGTCGTAGACGCGACGTTCTCGCCGCGCGTCACGCAAGGAGTCGCGCGGGAGCGGACTGAAATTGGAGCGCCGCGAATCGAATCGCCGTTGAATCGCCGTTGAATCGCCGTCGCGAAAGGCCCGTCAAGACAGGATGTCGCGTACGACGTGGCCGTGGACATTCGTGAGGCGGCGTTGGATGCCGTTGTGGTAGTACGTGAGACGTTCGTGGTCGATGCCGAGCAGATGCAGGACCGTGGCGTGGAAATCGTGCCAGGGGACTGGGTTTTCCGACGCTTTCCAGCCGATCTCGTCGGTCGCGCCGTAGGCGATGCCGTGCTTGAGGCCTGCGCCGGCCAGCCAAACGGAGAAGCCGTATTGGTTGTGGTCGCGGCCCTTGCCGACGACGTCGGCGGCTGATTGGGTGAACGGCGTGCGGCCGAATTCGGACGTGAACAGCACGAGCGTGTCGTCGAGCATGCCGCGCTGGCGAAGGTCGGCGAGCAGGGCGGCGACGGGCTGGTCGATGCGGCCGGCCTCGCGGGTGTGATTCTGCACCATGTCTTCGTGGCCGTCCCAGTTGATCCGCGGCGAGCCGAACGATCCGCCGGAGAACATCTGGACGAAACGCACGCCTTGTTCGAGCAGCCGACGGGCGAGCAGGCAGTTGCGGCCGAATTCGCGCGTGGCGTCCTGGTCGAGTCCGTAGGCGGCGTGCGTGGCGGCCGATTCGTCGTCGAGATTCGTTACACGGGGGACGGACAATTGCATCTTGGCGGCGAGGCTGTAGCTTTCGATGCGCGCGGAGAGCCGATCGCTGCCACCGCGGTCGGCCCGGTGTTGCGCGTTCATGCGGGCGAGGAGGTCGCGGCTCGCCTGCTCGACGGCCGGGTCGATCTCGCGGGCGGCGAACAGATCGCGGACCGCCGGGCCCTTGGAGTTGAACATCACGCCTTGATGCCGCGCCGGAAGAAAGCCGTTCGTCCAGTTCACCGTGCCGCCGGCGGGAAGACCGCGCGTGTCGGGGAGCACGACGTAGGCCGGTAGCTCGTCGGTGTCGTTGCCCAATCCGTAGGAAAGCCACGCGCCGGCGGCGGGGAAGCCGTTTAGGCGGAAGCCGGAGTTTTCTTGGAACGTGGCGGGCGTGTGGCTCGACGACTCGGCAACCATCGAGCGGATGACCGTTAGCTCGTCTGCGACTTTGGCGATGTGCGGAAACAGGTTCGACACCCATAGTCCGCTGTCGCCGCGCTGGGCGAAGTCCCAATCGTTCTTACGGATCAGGCCAACCTGGCCGAAGAAGACGTCGGGCCGTTCGCTGCCGCCGAGCTTTTGGCCGTGGTGCTTCGCGAGGTCCGCCTTGTAGTCGAAGGAGTCGATCTGGCTGAAGCCGCCGCAGAGGCAGATGTGGATGGCGCGGCGGGCTTTGGCCGCGTGATGCGGCGGCGGGTCTTCGGCTTCGCCGGGGATTTTTTTGCCGGGGGACTTTTTACTCTCGCTGCTCCATCCATCGCGGGCGAGGAGCGTGGCGAGGGCCGCGCCGCCGAGGCCGTATCGCGCCCAGGAGAAGAAGTCGCGGCGGTCGACGAGCGGCGGTTGGTCGTGCCGCGCGATCACGTTGCTACGAGGGTCAGTCGACATACATGAACTCGTTGCTGTTGAGCAGGACGCGGCCGAGGGCGGGAAAGCCGTGCTGATGGATGAAGGCTGCGGCGGCGGCGCGCTCATCTTCGGTTGCGGGGCGCGAGAGCGTTAGACGGTAGGCGAGATCGGCTTGACGGCTGGCGTCGTCGCCGGCTTCGCGCTGGACGCGGGCGGCGAGTTGGTCGGCCATGCGGAGGACGAAGGCGTTGTTCCACATCGCCATGGCTTGCAGCGGCGTGGTGGTGACGGAGCGCTTGGGCGTCGTGGTCGAGGGATCGGGGCAGTCGAGCGTGTCGAGAAAGGGATTGCGGCCGCCGCGCGCCCAGGTGCGGTAGATCGTACGCCGTTGGACCGCCGCGCCAGAGACGTCGATCGGCTCGTAGAACTGCGTGCCGCGGTGCATGAAGGCGCGGAAGTCGTGGAAGCCAGGCCCGCCCATCGCGGCGTTTAGTTGGCCGGCGGCGGCGAGCATGGCGTCGCGGACAACTTCGGCTTCGAGACGTTGCGGCGTCTTTCGCCACAGAAAGCGATTGTCGGCGTCGACCTGGAGGGAGTGGGCCGACGACGTTGAAGCTTGGCGATACGTCGCGGAATTGACGATCGCGCGGTGCATCTGCTTGAGTCGAAAGCCGCCGCTGGCGATCTCGTCGGCGAGGAAGTCGAGTAGCTCGGGATGCGTCGGCCGCGCGCCGCTGAAACCGAAATCATTCGGCGTCTCGACCAGGGCGAGGCCGAAGTGATAGTGCCAGAGGCGGTTGACCATCACGCGGGCGAACAGCGGGTTAGCCGGATCGGTGATCCAGGCGGCGAGTTTCACGCGACGCTCGGACTCCGGCGCATCGGGCGGCAGGCCGAAATCGGCGCTGACGCCGCGGAGGGTCGGCACGCCGCCGGGGGCGACGATCTCACCTTTTTGCTGTGGATTTCCGCGAATGAGCAAATGCGCCGTGCCGGCCGACCGCGGGACGGACGTGTAAACCTGCTGACTCGTTAACTTTGAGCGGCGCTGTTCGAGCGCGGCGAGGGACTGCGACAGTTCGACGTGTCGCTGGCGGTCTGCGGGAGAGAGCGCGGCGAGGATTTCGTCGGCGGTGACGAACGAGCCGCCGTGTTGGGCGAGTGCGGCGATTTCCGCGTCGGTGAGCGGGCGATCGTAAATGGCCGCGCGATGGATCGCGGCGGTGAAAAAGCGGTTGCCGCCGGGCGGGCTGTGGCGGAGACCGATAAGGACTTGCGCGTCGCCGGCGGGATAGGCGACCAGTTCGCCGCCGCGGTAGGGCTTGCCGTAGGGCTGGCCGTCGCGGTAGGCGGCGATCGTGCCGTCCGCGCGATAGACGATGGCGACGTGGACGGGGCGGCTCGTCGCGTCGGTTTCCTCCGGGCCGCCGAAAGGTTGCGTGCGAACGAACGAGTTGCTGCCGGCCATCCAGCGGCCACTCTCGCGTTCGCCGAACACGATGGCGTCGAACGCGCTGCCGTCGGGGCGCTGGATGCTAATCGCCGCGCCGCCTTGCTGCTTTAGGTTGTCGAGTGCGACGACGGCGACGAGCGTCTTTTCGCGAACCTCGCTTTGGAGCATCGCCGAGGCCAGAAACCCGCCGCCGCCGAGCCGCAGTGTGCCGCCTTCCAGCTTGGCGTCGCCGTGGAGTGTGCCCTGCGCTTTGCCGGCCAGGTCCGAGACGCCGCGGGCGAAATCCCAGGCGGCCAACGGCGTCGGACCGACGGGCGCATTCTTCTTATCTTCCGCGGGAGCGGCGCGGCGCTTTGCGAGCAGGTGTTTGCGAATCGGCTCTTCGATTTCTCGGAGTGATTCTTTCGCGACTGCGATCTGCCGGTCGATTTCGCCAGCGTCGCGGCCGAGCGGCGTCTTGCGTTCGCCGTGCGAATATCCGGAGATGGCGGACGTAAGGCGGTAGTAGTCGCTCTGGCGGATCGGGTCGAACTTGTGGTCGTGGCAGCGGGCGCAATGGGCGGTGAGGCCGAGAAACGTTTGGCTGATGACGCCGACGACGTCTTCGAGTTCGTCCTGGCGCATGATCGCCCGCATGACGTCGCCGGCGGGCATGAGGCCGTCGTGTGCACCGGCGACGAGGAAGCCGGTGGCGACGATGCCTTGCGGCTCGCCGGGGCGGAGAGCGTCGCCGGCGAGTTGCAGGCGGACGAACTCGTCGTAGGGCATATCGGCGTTGAGGGCCTCGATGACCCAATCGCGATACGGCCAGGCGTTGGGGCGTAGCCGGTCGTATTCGTAGCCGTCGCTTTCGCCGAACCGCACGACGTCGAGCCAGTAGCGACCCCAGCGCTCACCGTAATGCGGCGATGCCAGCAGGCGGTCGGTCAGACGTTCGTAGGCGTCGGGCGATTGGTTGGCGACGAACGCCTCGACTTCGTCTGGCGTTGGCGGGATGCCCGTCAGGTCGAGCGTCAACCGGCGGACGAGGACGCGGCGGGTGGCTTCGGGCGAAGGGGAGAGTCCGATGGCGTCGCGGCGGGCGGCGACGAATCGATCGATCGCGTGACGAGCGTCGGTCGCTGTCGTTTGCGGAATCGTCGGCCGCCGCACTGGTTGCAGCGACCACCAGTCGTAACCGGCCCGGGCGTCGGTGGTGTAAGCGAAGCGGTCGATCGGGTCCGTGCCCCAGGTCGCGCCGTCGGCGATCCACTTGCGGAGGATTTCTTTTTCGGCGGCCGCCAGCGGCTTCTTGGGGGGCATCTCGTCGGCGTCGACGTATTGCCAGAGGAGGCTATCGTCGACGTTTGCAGCGACGATGACCGCGCCGCTCTCGCCGCCGCGCATGGCGGTCGCTTTGGATGTGAGGTCGAGCTTGCCCTTGAGTTCAGCACCGTTGTGGCACTGTAAGCAACGGGCGGCCAAAAGGGGCGCGACCGTTTTGTCGAAGTGCTGGCTCGCCTCTGCGGATTCCGTCGGCGGCACCGCTTTGTCGTCATTGTCGTCTGCGTGGATCGTCCATGCGCCGAGGGCCGCCGTAAGGGCGACGGCGATGAATAGCGTTGCGATTGGACGCCGCATGTCGACCGATTCGGTCATCCCGAGGAAGCTCGCCGACTCATCGCGGCGGATCAAACGAACGATGCGCGGCGGTTTCCATGCGGAGGTCTTCCGCGCGGGGGTCTTCGATGTGCGCTTACCTTGCATCATTGACTACCTTTGGCGAATACCCTTGGCGTTGACTCGGGTTCGACGATTCGTCTCTTGCGGTCATTTGGGAGTGACGCCGAGTGCGCCCTCGTACCGATCGCGTCATTATGATCGCGCCGCCCGACGCCGTCACCTTTTCGGCGGGCGGCGAAGGCTGGTCGCCGCCGGGGAGAGGCATGGCCGGCCTTTGTTTTTTCGCGTGAGCGGCCGGAGTCGATATGGATTGTCGGCCACGTTTCGCGTGCGTTTGCTGGCTGGCTCGACATTTTCTTCAACCGATACGCTACGTCATTCGATGGAGACCTGCGCGGCACGGCTGCGGCCGAATGAAGGGGGTTTGTTAACACAACCCCTGCGCCCCCCAGCAATTCGTTAACGATCCTCGTCGTCGAGGCGAGAGGGCACGGCGAGAATCGATCACCGCGACGGCACGATCAAGTTTTCCGGCAGTGGCAACGGGGGGGCGTGCAGGGGTCGTGCCTAGGATGCTTGGGACGCCCTCAAATTCGTTATCGTCCGGCATAGAGCGCGTTTTCGTTCAACTCTAACGGCATGAGCGATTCGTTCCGATAGGAGCTTTATTAGCCCCTGTTTCGATTCACAGCTCAAGGCGATTTCTGCCGGCCGCGACGTTGCATCGTCATTGTATGCGCAGAGGATTGCTTTGACGCCGCAACGGGTTCGTTGAGTAGGGGATGCTATGGAACGTCGACGCGCTGGCCGCATCCAGCGGACCGGATACGTCGCCGCGGGCGCGCTGCTGACGGCCGGGTTCGCTGCGTTGCCGCAGGTCTCTTGGCGATCCAGCCGCGAAGTTCATACGCACATGGAAGCCGTGGCCACGTGCATCGCGTTGGTCGTGGGCGCGATGGCGTTGGTTCGTTTCTACAGCAAGAAAAACAACACGTTCCTGTTCATCGGCGCGGGATTCATCGGCACGGCGCTACTGGACGGTTATCACGCGGTCGTTACGTCGGTGCAACTGACAGGGCGTCTGCCCTCAGCGCTCGAGGCATTGGAGCCGTGGAGCTGGGTCGCGTCGCGGCTGTTTCTCTCGGTGTGCGTCTATCTTAGCTGGCTGGCATGGCGACGCGAGGAGCGGTTGGGCGAGCAGGGCCGCATGGGCGAAACGGCGATTTACGCGGGCGCGGGCGTACTGACTGTGCTGACGTTTTTGTTCTTCGCCCTGATTCCCCTGCCGCCGGCAATGTACCCGGAATTGTTCTTCCACCGCCCGGCGGAGTTCGTTCCGGGCGCGTTCTTTCTGATCGCGACGATCGGCTACCTGAAGAAGGATCGTTGGCGGACGGACGAGTTCGAGTCGTGGCTGGTGCTGGCGCTGATCGTCAGTTTCGTCTGCCAGGCGGTCTACATGTCGCGCAGCGGCGCGATGTTCGACGGCTATTTCGACGTGGCACATCTACTGAAGATCGTTAGCTACGCGCTGGTGTTGATCGGCTTGCTGGCGAGCATGTACCGAACGTTTGACAGCGTCGCGGTGCAGGCGGAACATTTGGCCACGGCGAACGCGGGGCTGCAGCGCGAAGTTCAGGATCGCAAGAAGGCCGAAGCGCGTGTGGCGGAGCGCGCGAACGAGCTTGCCCGCTCGAACGCCGAGCTAGAGCAGTTCGCCTACGTCGCTTCGCACGACTTGCAGGAACCGCTGCGTAAGATTTCTTCCTGTTGCGCGGCGTTGGCGGAAGATTACGCGGATAAGCTGGACGACGACGGTCGCAAGTGGATTGGGTATGCGGTGGACGGCGCGGATCGCATGCGGCGGCTCGTTTCCGATCTGCTGATCTACTCGCGCGTGGCGAAGAAGGGCAAGCCGCCCGTGGCAGTGAGCGCCGAGAACGCCTGTCGGACGGCGATCGAGGATTTGCAAGAAGCGATCGAGGAATGCGCCGCGGACGTGACGGTGCATCCGTTGCCGCGCGTGCTGGCGGACGAGACGCAATTGTCGCAACTGTTCCTCAACCTGATCGGCAACGCGCTAAAATACCGCTGCGACAACGTTCCGTGCGTCGAGATCGGCGTCGATGCAACGCAACCGCACGAGGACGTCGCCAATCGCGACGAGTTCACGTTATACGTTCGCGACAACGGAATTGGCATCGAGCCGGAGTATTTCGAGCGAATCTTCGTCATCTTCCAGCGACTTCACCACAAGACCGAATACTCCGGGACCGGCATTGGTTTGGCGATCTGCAAGAAGATCGTCGAACGGCACGGGGGCAGGCTGTGGGTCGAATCGACGCCCGGCCGAGGCAGTACGTTCTTTTTCACGATTCCATCCGCCGGAGCGACCAAAAATGAACCATCTCACCGACAACCGACCGCCGCGGCCCATTGAAGTATTGTTGGTCGACGACGATGAAGCCGACGTCGATCTGACGCTGCGGGCGCTACGGAACGACAAGATTCTCAACAACATCCACGTTGCCCGCGACGGAGTCGAGGCGATGCAATTTCTTCGCGGCGAAGGGAAATTCGCCGGTTCGCCGCGGCCGGATTTGATTCTGTTGGATCTGAACATGCCTCGCAAAGATGGCCGCGAGGTACTGCGGGAGATTCGATCGGACTCGGAGCTTGCGAATATCCCCGTCGTCGTAATCACGACCTCCGATGCGCCGGAGGACATCGACCGCAGCTATTCCGAGCACGCCAACAGCTACATCACGAAGCCGGTCGGGCTGGACCAATTCAAGCGGGCGATCAGTGCGGTGCAAGAATATTGGTTCGCCGTCGTTGCGCTGCCGTCGAAGTGAGCGCTACGGCGGAGGGCGTGAGTGGCTGGAAGCGGCGTCGGCGATTGTGCTCAAAAAGGCGTCGTATGCGGACGATGGTCCGAGGCACCGATTTTTTAGACTTGCCCGGCGTAGAGCACTTCGGCGACGGACGATCCGGGGGCATAAAGGACGAGGCCGCCGTGGCGGTTGTTCACGTGAACGACGCAATCGCTCGTGCCGGCGGCATGTTTGGCGAGGATGGCTTCTATCGCCTGCACGGCGGCGACCGTTTGGCGATCGGCCGAGAGGTCGTTGTAGGCGAGAGACCTGACGCGGCTGAGGCGTTCTTCGCGCTCGCTCTTAGCGCCGCCGAACTCGACGAAGGCGACTTCGCGGGCGAACTTCTCGAGAACCTCGACGCCGTAGCCGCGTTGGCTGCGCGTGCCGTCGGGTTCGAGGAACGTGCCGTTGTAGTGGTTGTTGATGTTGATCTTGGTGTCGAATGGCGTGTGCCCTTCGATGGTGCATTCGACGCCGCGGCGACGGCTGTGGCCGTTCCAGACGCCGTTGTCGAAGCGGAACTGGACCTCTTGCTCGACGTAGCCGGGGAAGTTGTCGGGCGTGACCCAACTGGTGTGGATGTCGAACGCGGCTTCGCGACCGTCGTGGTAGGCGTAGACGAGGCGGAGTTGCGTTGAGTCCCAAGTTGGGCCATCGGCCGGACCGACGAGCCCGCGCTGGCCGGTGCAATGAACTCGCTTCAAGCGGCCGCCGAACGTGAAGTCGATGAGTTTGATGTAGTGAACGGCGACGTAAGTGCCGGGGTTGCGGCCGGTGATCCACTCGGCGAATTGGCCTGCGGAAATCGACTTTGGCTCGAGTAGCGAGCAGTAGCCGTTGTTGCAGTGCGAGAGGAGGCCATCTTCGACGAGCGTGCGAAGTTTCTTGTGGTCGGGGTCGAGAAGTTTGTGGTAGACGACCTTGGCGATGCAGCGGTTGGCTTCAGCGAGGCGGGTGAGTTCGTCGAGCTGGGCGAGCGAGAGAACGGAGGGCTTTTCGATCAGTACGTGGCGACCGGCCGACAGCACGGCGCGGGCGATGTCGAAGTGGCGGTCGTCGGGCGTGGCGATGCAGGCGACGTCGATGCCTTTGCGATCGATGCCCTTGCCATCGGCACCCTCCGCCAAGAGTTGCCCGATGGCGTCGTCGCCGGCGAAACTAGCGAAGGACTTGAGGTCGGGCGGCGCGGCGGCGCGGTATTGTTCGGCGCGGCGGCCGGTGCGCGTGGCGACGGCGGCGAGATCGATGTCGCAGAGGCCGAAGCGGCGGTCGTAGAGCCCGTCGCGGGCCGCGTTCTCGAAGAAGGGGCGGTAAGTTTCGTCGAAGATCATGCCCATGCCGACCATGCCGAAGCGGAGGCGGGGCGGGGCTGTTGTTGTGGGCGAAGGCTGGTTGGAGTCGTTCATGCCGCCGAGCGTAACGAACGATCTGAGTGGTGGCTAGAGAGCGGACGCGAATCGGTGGCCGGCGAAGCGTCGGGCACGGCGGGAATTTGGCGGCCCGGCCATCCATCCGTTAAACTAGCAAGGGGGGCGCGGGTTCGCGCCGCGCGACTTGACCCTTACGTCCGAATTCACGAGTTGAGCCAAAAAATGCCATCTACATGCACGATCGCACGAGCGATGAATTTCGTGCTCGCGTTTCTCGTCGCCGCGGCGATGCCTGCGATGCTTTTGGCGCAGGCGAGAACGTTGGAAGTACAGAAACCGCATGGCAAGGGTTCGTACGACGAAGTGAATCGGTTCGCGGACCACACGGGGGCGGTCAACGCGCTGGCGCTCGCACCGGACGGTCGGCATCTCGCGTCGGCCGGAGCGGATCGGGCGATTCATATCATCGACGGCAAGTCGTGGAAGTCGGACCGCAAGTTGTCGGTCGACGCCGACGTGAAGGATCTAGCGTTCACGCGGACTGGGGAACTCGTCGTGGCCGGCGACAAGAGCCCAAAGTACCGGAATTGCGTCATCGTTTGGCAGTGGAACACGAACAAGGTGCTCGGCACGTGGAACGATGCGGCGTCGGGCGTCGTGGCGGTGGCCATTTCTCCCGACGGCAAGGTCGTGGCGGCCGTCGAAGGGGATGGGCGGACGCGAGTGATGTCGCGCGATCACAACGCGACGATGGTTCTCGAAGAGGCGCATGTGGCGTACCGCCGCACGTCGCTCGGTTTTTCGCCCGACGGAAAGACGCTCACGACGGGCGGCGTCAACGGCTTTGTCCATCGCTGGCGGTTGGGCTTGGATGGGAAGAGCATGCGAAAGGGCCCGAACAATTCTTTCTATCCCGATTTTCGCAGCGTCTTGCGGGCGACAGTTTACTCGCCGGATGGCTCGTGCGTTGGCACGGCGCACGAGGATGGAACGGCCCGCATCTATTTGGAGAAAGCGAAGCTTCGCTATCGGCTGATGGGGCACGAAGGCGGGGCGCTGTCGGTGGCGTTTACGCCGGACAGCAAATACATCGTGAGCGGCGGCGTCGACAAGAAGATTCGCGTGTGGGACGTTGCCGCCGGGTTGTTGCTGTGGGAAGTCTCTGGACACACCGGTGCCGTGACGCGCGTGCTGGCACCGACGGAGGATACGATCGTTTCGGCGAGCGCCGATGGGACGGTGCGGTTCTGGCGTCGCGGCGGCGAAGTGGATCCGGCGCTGGCCGACGCGTTGTCGGACGATCCGCGCGTGCGACCGGCGCGGAAGGCGTCGCTGAGCGTTCCAAAAACGTCGGAATTGGCCAAGTCGCGGACGCTTATCAAGGAAGTGTTCGCGGCGGACTTTGCCAAAGCCACGAACGACAATGGACGGCGCGGGCTTGCCAACAAGCTGCTCGGCCAAGCGCGGCAGGAAGAGAACTCGCCGGTCGAGCGCTACGCCGCGCTGGAAATCGCGCAAGAACTCGCCATCGACGCGAAGGCAGTGAAGCTGGCGATTGAGATCGCCGACGAGTTCGGCGTGTGGTTCGAGGGAGACTCGATGCCGCGGCTGGTTGCGGTCGTACAAGGGTTGTCGAAGTCGTGCCGCTCGACGGCGGAGCGGACGTTGCTCGCCAAGGCAGCGCTGCAACTGGTCGGCGATGCGACGGCGGCCGACCGATACGTCGAAGTGGCTCGCATTCTCGAAGTCGCCACGACCGCCGCCATCGCTTCGCGCAATACCGGCCTGCAAGAGGCCGTCAAGGTCGTCGGCGAGCGTGTTGACGCGGCGAAAGCGGCGCTGGGCACGTATCAAAACGCCCTCAAGTTGTTGGCCAAAGACTCTACGGACCCGGCCGCAAATCTGGTCGCGGGGCGGTTTCTGTGCTTCGTACGCGGCGACTGGAGCAAGGGCGTGCCGTACTTGGCGCGTTGCAGCGACGCGAACCTGCGCAAGGCGGCGGAGAAAGAAATGGCGCGGCCGGCGGACTCGGACGATTGGGAGGCCCTTGGCGATGCCTGGCAGGCTGCGGCCGATGGCGCTTCCGAGAGCGATCGCGCGGCTTGTGCCGCTTCGGCGGAGTTTTGGTACGCCAAAGCGCTCGACGCCAGTTCGGGGCTGCGGAAGGTGAAGATCCAACGGGCGATGCAAAAGGTTGGGCCCGTGCCGCAACATCTCAAGCGCCGGGACGCGGAATAAGCCGGTGGCGGCACAGCAACGCGAAATCCGCCTTGAAATCGGCCCGCCGAACGTCGATGATACGGTTTGTCGCGTTCTACGATTTCCCGCCGAACCTTAGTATTTGTCGAGACCAAACCGAATGACGCGCGT
>JAJDEG010000002.1 GCA_029259895.1 Planctomycetota bacterium | reverse complement strand
ACTACGCGGTCGCCGAGCGGCTGGAGCTTGACCTTCGTCGCGGTCTTCTTAGGTTTGGTCGCCACAGCCATGTTCGAGCATCCTCCAAAAGGGGTGTGATAAAGAATCTTGCGTCTCGGCCGGCAGCCCATCGCGGAGAGGCGCCCAGAGGCAATGTCCAATCCGCACCACTCGCACGCCGCCTGCCGAGGTAGGTATGCGAAGCTACGTGCCGTTGGTCAAAAGCAAGCGGCGCGCCAATTGCCGCTGGCAGACGGAAGGTGTTGTGGCGCAAGCGATTAGGCACGCGGAGGCGAAATCGCCCCGTCCGCCAGAATTGGCAGAACCTAGCCATTAGCCATTCGGGCCACTGCCAATTTGGCAGCACGTCGTCGTTTACCGCGATCCGTAATGCGATCCGCAGACGATGCACGCGAATCCGTTGCGTCGGGACACGAACGGCCGCTAGCCGATGCCGGCGGAGATTCTTCGGCCATCTAATTCTTCGCCGGAATTCTCGCAACTTTTCTGGGCGTCTGCGGATAACGAAATAGAGGTGCCAGGAACGCCCCCGACATCAAATCAACACGCTCGAAAACAGGATGAACGAAACATGGCTCTGCTATCGCTAGGAAGTCGCGGTCCGGAAGTTGTCACGGTCCAACGGGAGTTGAACCGGCAGTTGTTCCCCCGGCCGAATCTGTCGGAGGACGGCATCTTCGGCACGCTCACGGCTGCGGCGGTTAGGGCCTTTCAGCGGCAAGCCGGCATCGACATCGATGGCATCGTCGGTCCGCAAACTCGTGCGGCGCTTGGCATTCCGGAGACGGGCAGCACGTTCACGCATCGCGTGCGTCTGCACTTCCGCAGCATCAGCCTGACCGATGTCCCCTTTGAAACGGTTCTCTCGCATACGCAACTCGTTTACGCCCAGCACGGCATTAAGGTCGAGTACGGCTCCGGGATGAGCCTGATGTTGACGCCCGCCGAGACGGCTCAACTCGAGCAGATCGACGGCACATGCACGTGGTCGATTACGAACGGCGAGTACGCCAATTTGCTCCAACGGGGCGGCAGCGTCCCGTCCAACGAAATCACGGTCTTCTTCGTGAACCGTTTCTCCGAAAGCATCAACGGCTGCGGAGGACACATGGCCAACCGCCCGGCATGTATCGTCGCCAAGGCCGGGACGAAGTGGTGTACGGCACACGAGGTATGTCACGTGCTGCTGACGTCGTCGTTTACGCCCGTGCATATCACCAACACGGGCAACCTGATGCATCCGGTCGACATCACGCGATCCGCGACCCCCGGGCTGACGCCTGCCCAGGTGACTCGCATCAAGGCTTCCGCGATGTGCGTTCCCATCTGAGCCTCCGCGTTGGCGAAAGAACTGCCGACGAGTGCGCTTCGATTGCGGCACGCGAAATCCACGCGTAGACTGAATTCCATGGCCGCGAGAAACCGTCTCGGCGAATTTGGTCTTTGTCTGGCGATCGTTGCGCTCGTTGGCCTGACGTTTTCCTCGGTGAGCGAAGTCGCATACACGCTGACCTTTTTGAGCGTGCCGGCAACGATCATTTCGCTGGTCGCCTTGATGTTCGGGCCGCGACGCTGGGCGTGGTGGGGGCTTGGGGTCGGTTTTTTGGTCGGCCTTTACGTGCCCACGATGCTCATCTTCATGTTCTTCGCGATGCGCTGACCGGGCCTGTGAGCACAGCGGACCAAACTCGCGGCGGCCACGTCGTCGGCCGTGCGAACTCGCCACTTCGCGTTTGCCGGAAGCTCCTGCATTGCGCTGCTCGCCGCAACGCGCGTCCGCTCGATCGCGCACTCTACCTGCATCGCCCAGCCTCACTTGCGCCGCCGGTATTCCGCTGCGAATTCATTACGCTCCAAGCACCGACGCGGCCGAATAACCATTGAAGGCGACGCCACCGGCGGATTCTGCCGAACCGGCATAGTGTTCGGCAAGAGGCCCGGTCGTTCGGCAAGTCCCTCACGTCGCCGCAAGTGATCGTCGCTCCCGTGCGACACGCGAGCCTATTCATCACCACTCCGAGCGTCGGAGGCGCGCCGCCGATGATTCGACCGCTGCATCTATTGCTGGCATCGGCCATCGCCCTATTCGGCAGCGCCGCGCCCCTGGCCAGCGCCGCCGAAGACGCCACCAAAGCCAGCACCAGCGCCGCCGCGCGCGCTGACTCGATGAAGTCGATACCGCTCGACCGCCTCGACGCCACCACGCGGGCAACCGTCTGCGATGTTGTCGAAAAGGCCGGCATCTTTCGCCGCATGCCGATTTCGGTCGTCGATTGCGATCCAAATTTGTATCTGTTCCTCGTCCGCAATCCGGAAGTCGTCGTCAACATTTGGCAGGCGATGAACGTCACCACGGTGTCGACCGAGCGAGTTAAGCCCGGCGTTTACCGAGCCACCGATGGAGCGGGCACTGCCTGCAACATCCAGTTCGTTCATTGCAGCCCCGACACGCACATCATCCTCGCCGACGGGGCCTACTCCGGCCCGCTGTTCTTGCGCCCGGTGAAGGCCCGCTGCGTGATCGTCCTCAAATCGGCCTACGTCAAAGAAACCGACGGCCGCGTCTACGTCACCAGCCGCATGGACACGTTCATCGATCTCGACAGCGTCGGACTCGAACTCTTCGCCAAAACCGTGCAACCCCTGGTGGGTAAGGCCGCCGACCACAACTTCACCGAAACGTCCGGCTTCTTCGGAACACTCTCCCGAGCCGCCGAACGCAACAGCCCAGGCATCCAACGGCTCTCGACCAAGCTCACGAAACTCGATCCAAAAGTCCGCGACGAGTTCCTAATACGAACGGCCGCCGTGTCGCAATCGGCCGCCGCCCAATCGGCAAACGCGGCGGGCAAGTCGCAAGGCGAAACCGTCGTCGTCTCCGACGTCCCCACGAAACGCAACCAAACGCCCACGGGGACGTCGATCAAGCAGGCTGCGGCGGACGATCGGCCGCGAGCCATGCGTTGAGCGACACGCGAAAAACTCTTCATGCGGTTCGCTGGCTATTTGGTACGTCGTGCGTCAGCCGTCGGCGTCGACTCAACTGTGGCGGGCCTGAGCTGCATCGCCCATGTTTTTGCATGACGTGAAGTGACATGCACCGCTTGCGCGCGCCGTTCTCGTGGCCCCTTTCTTGCTCCTTTCCGTGCTCGCTGTTGCACCGAAGGATATTTGCCGGCTAGAATTCAGAGTGCTGGGCAACAGTCGACACCGGGGCAATTCGTGTCGACCCTTCGGCACACGCGAGGTGAAAGATGCCGCATGTCGTTCGTACTCGACCATTGGCGGATGTCAATCCGCGCGGCGGCACGACGTCGCTCACGATGGTCTTGCTGTTGGCGTCGGTTTTTTCCGCCGCGACGACGTTTGCCGACATCGCCACGCAGTACCAATCGGCTAAATCGCTCGTCGGTCCCACTGGCTTTGTCGAGGTGCATCCGCCCTGGGGGTGACTGAATTATAATTCGGGCCACGTGATGGTCTCGCTCACATCGCTGCGGGCCAAGGAAGTGATCCTCAGTGGTCCCAACTACAGCGATCGGTCGATCGACGATTTGCTGCGACTCAAACACGTCGAAGTCATCCGTCTGTGGCGAACGACGATTACGGACGCCGGCATTGAGCGGATTCGGCAGGCGCTGCCCGATTGCGACATAATCCGGGGTTAACGCGGCAAACGTCTGCGGTTCGCCGCGAACGCAAATCGTTGGCAGCACACGGCTTAGTTTGTAAGAAAGCTCGCTAGCGAGCCAGATAGGTCGTGCTACCGGGGCAGCCCGAAGGACTTTTACACTGCCGTGACATATTTCCGCGGGAACTTGCGGCGCGTTCGCGTCGTCAGAACCCTCAGGGCAAGCAGTGCGACCTACTTGCAGTGCGACTTGCCAGCGACCCATTTTTTCTCGCCCATCGGCGGACCGGCCAAAGGAGTTTCTCATGCGCGGCACAATTCTTCGACGATTCACGGCGGTTTTCGCTGCCCTGCTCGTCGCCATTTCGGCCAGCTTGGCGTCGGCCCAAGTCGTCATCATCAACATCAACGAAACCCAGCCGCACCGCCTCCCACGTCCCATCTGGCCGCACCCACGCCCGGTCCCGACGCCGATTCCGACGCCCGTGCCGGTGATGGAGTACAAGATCAAGGAACTCAACGTCGAGGCCCGCCTCGACCGCCAGATCGCCAAAGTGCAGGTCTCGCAAACGTTCCAGAACACGGGCAACCGTGTGATGGAGGTCTGCTTCGTGTTCCCGCTGCCGTACGACGGCGCGGTCGATCAACTCACACTGATGGTGGACGGCAAGGAATTCGAAGCCAAGCTGATGGACAAGGACGCCGCGCGGGCGATGTACGAACAGATCGTGCGGCGGAACCAAGACCCGGCGCTGCTGGAATGGATCGGCACGGGCATGTTCAAGACGAGCGTGTTCCCCGTCCCCGCCGGCGCGGAACGCAAGGTCTCGCTGCGGTACACGCAAATCTGCCGCAACGCCAACGGCCTGACCGACTTCATCTTCCCGATGAGCACGGCCAAGTACACCGCCAAGCCGGTCGAAAACGTCAACGTTCGCATCGCCATCGAAAGCGA
Organism: Planctomycetota bacterium; assembly: GCA_029259895.1. GTDB lineage: Bacteria > Planctomycetota > Planctomycetia > Pirellulales > PLA5 > PLA5. The sequence continues at coordinate 1,062 of JAJDEG010000002.1, read as the reverse complement.
CGCCGACATTAAGAACGTCTACAGCCCGTCGCATCTCGTCGACACCAAGCGACCGGACGAAAAGCACGCCATCGTCACCTACACTGGCAAGGACGTGATCCCCGGCAACGACTTCCGTCTGCTTTACGACGTCGGCGCGGGCAAGCTGGGGGCGAGCGTGCTCAGCTATCGGCCCGACGGCAGCGACGAAGGTTTCTTCATGCTGCTGGCCAGCCCCGAAATCAAATCAATGACCGACGATCCGCAGTCGAAGACGGTGATGTTCGTGATCGACCGCTCCGGGAGCATGGCCGGAAAGAAGCTCGAACAGGCGAAGGGGGCGCTCAAGTTCGTCCTCAACAACCTCCGCGAAAGAGACCTGTTCAACATCGTGGCCTACGACAGCGATGTCGAAAGTTACCGGCCGGAACTGGAGAAGTTCACGGACGAAACGCGCAAGTCGGCCCTCGGCTTCGTCGAAGGCTTGTATGCCGGCAGCGGCACGAATATCGATGGCGGCCTGAAGGCGGCGCTGGCCCAAGTGAAAGACGCCTCGCGGCCGAATTACATCGTATTCCTCACCGACGGCCTGCCGACCGCCGGCGTGACCAACGAAGCGCAGATCGTTGCGAACGCCAAAGCGGCCAACGAAGGCCGAGTGCGCATCTTTGCCTTCGGCGTCGGCTACGACGTCAACAGCCGACTGCTTGACTCGGTCGTGAATCAGAACTTCGGCCAAAGCGAATACGTCCGACCGAACGAGGACATCGAAGAGCGGGTGAGTAAGTTTTACGCCAAGATCAGCTCGCCCGTGCTGACCGACGCGGTCGCCGAATTCGGCTTCGACAGCGCGGCCACCGAAGAAGGCTCGCCGGTCAGCCGCATGTATCCCAAGGGTCCGTTCGACCTGTTCGCCGGCCAACAACTCGCCATCGTCGGCCGCTACAAAAAGAACGGCGCGGCCAAAGTTACGATTCGCGGCAAGGTCAATGGGGCGGAGCAGCGGTTCGACTTCCCGGCGAATTTCGTCGAGAAGTCCGCCGACAGCACCAACTCGTTCATCGAAAAAATCTGGGCCATGCG
>JAJDEG010000001.1 GCA_029259895.1 Planctomycetota bacterium | reverse complement strand
CCGGGCGTCTATCCTTACGTCTGCACGTACCCCGGCCACTGGCGGCGGATGTACGGGGCGCTGTACGTCGTCGAGGATCTCGATTCGTATCTAGCCGATCCGGAAGCTTATCTGGCGGCGAATCCGCTGCCCGTGCGCGACGACTTGCTCAAGGATCGTCGTCCGCGAACGGAGTGGAAGCTTGAAGACCTCGCCTCGGCGGTCGAGCACATGCAGAGCGGCCGCTCGTACAACAATGGCAAACACCTGTTCCAGGTCGCCACTTGCGTGGCGTGTCACAAGCTGGAGGATGTTGGCAGCGAATTCGGGCCGGACCTCATCAAGCTCGACGAGAAATTCCAAGCGGTCGATATCCTCAAGGAATTGCTCGAACCGTCGGCCAAGATCAACGAAAAGTTCTTTCAGGAGAAGATTCAAACCGACGACGGCGTCACGGTGACCGGACTGGTGCTAAAGGAAACCGGCGACACGGTGACGCTGATCGTGAACCCGCTCGCCGCGCCAAAGCCCATCGAGATCGCCAAGGATAGCATCGACCTGAGACAGCGCGTCGACGTATCGTTGATGCCGAAGGGACTGCTCGATAAGCTAACGCGGGACGAGATTCTCGACTTGATCGCGTACGTGGCTTGCCGGGGCAACAAGAAGCACGAGCTGTTCCAAGGCGGCGGGCACGATCACGACGACAGTCAGCATGAACACTGATGGCGCGGATGCGCGCTGCCGTTAAACGAATCGCGTTTACCGATTCACGAACGCGACGAGAACACTCATGGCTCAGGCGCTGCACGCCATCGACTTTCTCAAGGCCCCGACCAAACACGCCGACGCGGCCGTGTGCGTGGCGTTTGGCGACGACCTGTTTCTGCGGCGGCTAGTTTGCGACGCGATCGCCCAGCGAGTGTTGGGAACCGAGGACGCCGAATTCTCGCTCGCCCGTCTCGATGGCGGTTCGGCCGAATATCGCGGCGTGTTCGACGAACTTTCGACCGTGGCCATGTTCGGCGGATCGCGGCGATTGGTGATCGTCGAGCACGCCGATGAATTCGTCACGCGATTCCGCGGACAGTTGGAGGACTATGTCGCCAAGCCGCGCTCGTCTGGCGTGTTGCTGCTTTGTCCCAAAACGTGGCCCGCCAATACGCGGCTCTACAAAGCCATCGACAAGTCGGGCCTGCAAATCGACTGCAAAGCGCCGACGGCCGGCCGCGTCGCCAAGTTTCTCGTCGATCGCGCCAAGAAAGTTCACCGAGCGACGCTCGAACCGGCCGCCGCCGAGGCGATGGTCGACATGATCGGCCCAGAGTTGGGCCTGCTCGACCAACAGTTGGCCACGCTGGCGTTGATCGCCGGCGAGGGCGAGACGGTCGGCGTCGATCTGGTCCAACAGCACGTCGGCTCGTGGCGCGCGAAAACGGCTTGGGAAATGCTCGACCTGGCAGCCGGCGGAAACGCTAAGGCGGCGTTTGAACAACTCGAACGTCTGCTCACGGCCGGCGAACACCCGATCGCGATTCTCGCTCAAATCTCGTCGACGTTGCGACGATTCGCCGCCGCGACGCGCTACGTTCAGGCGGCCGAAGTCGCTGGTCGCCGCCCCAAACTTCGCGAAGCGCTCGAGCAGGCAGGGTTCAAGAGCTTCGTCATCGGCAAGGCCGAGGAGCAACTCAAGAAGATCGGCCGCCAGCGGGCCGCGGACCTGTATCGCCTGCTGCTCGAAGCCGACTTGGCCCTCAAAGGGCAAAGCTCCGCCGCCGGGCGATCGCGAATGGTGCTCGAGCGATTGCTCGTACGAGACGTGGCCGGTGTGGCGGGATAGGAGCCGGCAGTTGGCAGGGCACGGTGCGTAGTGGACGGTGAGAGCGCAATTACGCCGCGCCCGTGCAGTCGAGCGCAGGATCGGGCTGCCGCGCCGGTCGGCGGCCGGGCAAGTCTTCCGCATACCATTGTGCCAAGACTGCGTGAATTTCCTCCGAGCGGTGAATTCGCACGAAGGCCTCGCGAACCGATTCGGCTTGCGGGTGAAGCTGCGAATACTTGATGCCGAACTTGCGCATTTGCTGGCCGCAGCGAGTCGGCCCATACAGGTCTTCGGCGAGTCGGTAATGTTCGGCGATGATCGCGCGCTGCTCGAAGAGCGACGGCACGTCAGGCAATGGCTCGCCGGCCGCCAGCGCTCGGGCTTCGCGAAATATCCACGGATTTCCGATCGCGCCGCGGGCCACGGTGACGCCGTCGACGCCCGTCTCTCGAATCATGTCGAGGCAATCTTGCGCGGTGAACAGGTCGCCGCTTCCCAGCACGGTCCGGTTGCCGGCGTGCCGCTTCACGTCGGCGAGAAATTGCCAGTTGCTTGGACCGTTGTAGCGCTGCATCACCGTGCGTCCGTGGACGGTGATCGCCGCCACACCCGCCGCCCAGGCGCCGTCGAAGATCGTGAAGAACCGCTCGCGGCTTTCGGCCGTGTCGTCGATGCCGCGGCGCATCTTGACGGTCACCGGCACATGCGGCGGCACGGCGTCGCGCACGCGGCGAACGATCTCCAGAGCCACCGCGGGCTGGCTCAAATGAAATCCGCCCCGGCAGCGGCCGAGGACTTTCTTCACGGGACAGCCAAAGTTGATATCCACCACGTCGAACCCGGCCCGCACGAGCCGCTGCGCCGCGGGGCCGAAGTCTTCGGGATTCGCCCCCATCAACTGCCCGCCGACGGGATGCTCCTCGTCGGCCACGTGCATGAAGTGTTTGTTCCGCGCCCGGTCTTTGACGGCCAGCACGAACTGATCGAGTAGCACTTCGCAGATCGAATACGACGCCCCAAGCCGCCGGGCGATCACTCGCATCGCCGCATCGCTATAGCCCGACAGCGCGGCCTGCACGACCGGGAAATCCAGCGAAATGTCGCCAATGAGCAAGGGAGGAAGCGAGAGCGGCGGCATGGCGACGAAGAAACGGGTAGGGGAACCAACGGATCGACCGAAACCTGCCGCGCGTGGCATATGCGAGTCACGCACTCCGTTCGGCAATTCTTCATTATACGCCGACCTCGCACCGCCGAACCAGCGCCTCGGCGACGACATCGAGCGATTGGCATCGAGTGATTGGCAAGTTCACTTTCGCCGAGCCGCCGTACCGATATGATAGTCGCATACAGCGATCGCGCACGTTTCGCAGCTCCGTCGTCGACTTGCGTATTCCAAGGCCGCGAACATTCCGAATTCAGTCGTGCCACCGTGACCGAAAAACGCCGCAATCACCCGTCGTATTTCGTCGTCGTGGTCCTCGGCGTCTTGTTTACGGTGTCGGCCTGCGCGTACGGCGTGATGTCGTTCCGCGCTTCCCGCGGCGGCGATGCTTACTCGGCCACCGAGAGCGACGCGGGGCTTATGCGGTTGATGCGCGAGCGCGGCGGGACGATTCTGGCGGTCGAAATCGTTCTGCTGGCAATCGCATCCGTCGCGGCCATGGCGTCGGACCGTCGCGACAACGCCGGCAAGGAACCAGAGGAACCGCCGTCGGCGCTCCCGTGAGCGGCGGCATACAATGCTCTTACATCGCTCAGCCCGCATTCCGAGGAGACCTGCCGTGAAAGTCAATCATTACCGATCCATCGAGTCGCAGCCCGTCGTGATGGAGGGTTCGCACGGATGCCGCGTACGGTGGCTCGTCGGTTCGGCCGAGAGTGCGCCGAATTTCGCAATGCGCGAGTTCGAGGTCGACCCGGGCGGATTCACGCCGCGGCACAGCCACCCCTACGAGCACGAGGTGTTCGTGCTCGACGGCAGCGGCGAGGTCTACGAAGGGGACGAGGCCCATCCGCTCAAAGCCGGCGACGTCATCTACGTCGCGCCCGACGAGGTGCATCAATTCCGAAACACCGGTGCCCAGCCAATGCGGTTCCTCTGCATGATCCCCAACTCCGCTACGGGCGCCAAAATAACCGTAGCGCCGGAATGCGGCGTCGAACCGGCGCGGCGTTGAACTCGGATCCAGCTTCGCTCGCCGGCTGCACTTGTCAGCGGCGTCGCCGCGAACATATCCCCGAAATCCCGCCCGACCCCCGGCCGTTACACGCCCGTTGCGCAGTTTCTCCCGCAATGGCCGTATTCTATTAGGAGTGGCCGATCCGGATTTTCACGAGGGGCAACACGTCGCACGCAAGGAGAAACGTCATGCGTCGCTTAGGATTCAATTTTGTTCTACCGTTCGCCGCCCTGCTGATTGCAGGCGTTGCCTGGGTGACCGTCGAAGCCTGCGGCGATTATGGCTCTGCCGACTTGGCGGACTCGATCGCCCGCGAACTCGTCGCGACCGATCCAGATGAGGCCGATCCAAACGCGGCTGATCCCAATGAGGCCGAACGGCCCGCCGCGAATCTGCGATCGCTTGGACCGGACGGTCTCGACGCACTGTTGGCCCTTCGCGACGCCGCAGCCGCGGAAGAACAGCCGCAAATTATGCAAACCTTGGCCGGTTTCCCGTCCAAGCCAAGCCAGCGGCTCGCCCGCATCGACGCACTCGTCGACCAAGTCGCCGGCCAGCGCGGAGCGAGCATCTCGCGGCTTTATTGGTACACCGATCTCGATACCGCCCTGACCGCCGCGAAATCTTCGGGCCGGCCGGTATTGAGCCTACGCATGCTCGGCAATCTCACCGACGAATGCAGTTGCGCAAATAGCCGTTTCTTCCGCACAACGCTTTACGCCAACGCGGAACTGTCGAAGCACCTCCGCGAGAATTTCGTTCTCCATTGGCGATCGGTGCGGCCCGTGCCGACCGTGACGATCGACTACGGCGACGGCCGCACGCTGGTCCGCACGGTCACCGGCAACAGCATCCATTACATGCTCGACGCCCAGGGCCGAGTCATCGACGGCCTACCCGGTCTGTACGGTCCCAAGGCGTTCCGCCGTTGGCTCGACGAAACCGCGGTCGTTGCTAAGGCCGTGGACGGCATGGGCGACGAAATGCGTGCCGAGCGACTGATATCGCACCATAAGCAACGCGGCGACGAGATCGGTCGCGATTGGACCGCCGACTTAAAAAAGGTCGCGCCGACCGTCGCGGAGAAGTTGATCGAGGAAGAAACGAATCGGCTGAAAGCGGCCGGGCGAGATAGCGCGGAGTTTCCAACGGCGACGAAAGCCGCGCCGCTGGCCGTGTCGAAGACGCAGGTGGAAATCTTGATCGTGCGCGAAATCGTTGCCAGCACCGAAGGCCTGGAGCGGGCGACGGACGAGGAAATCTGGACCAAGATCGCCGCACTGCACGCCGAGGATGCGAAGCTCGACGCGGCGAGCATCGAGGTCATCCGCCGCGAGAACCCGCCGACCGCGGAGGAAGCGGGCCGCCGGGCATTCGGAAAGTATAGGGTCGAAGACCCAATCGTGCGGATGGTGCGGAACTTCGAGTCGTCGATCGCCGTCGATACAGTGAGAAACGAGTATTTGCTGCATCGTCAGCTTCACCAGTGGTTGGCCGACCCGGCCGGCCACATTGAGGTCGAAAAGCTCAATGAACGGGTGTATGCTCAACTGTTCCTAACGCCCAGCAGCGACCCGTGGCTCGGTCTCGTCCCGGCCGACACCTACACCGCGCTCGACAACGGCGGCGCGGTGGCAGACAAGCAATGAGGTGAACCATGCGAGCGGCGACATTCACATGCTTCGTGACACTTGCGGCTTTGACGCCCTGCGGCGCGGCACGCGCGACGAACGACTCGCAAGGCGCCGCGTCGCCGAGCGTTGCCGCATCGCCGGGCGTTGCGCGTGACCTCGGCTTGTGGACGGGCCGCTTGCGCAGCGACAAGGCGGCCGAACGCCGACGGGGTCAATACGACCTACGTCGGCTATCGGCCGGTGAGGCCAGCGTGCTTGGCCAGCTTGCCAAGGATGCCGATGTGAATGTCCGCGTCGCGGCTTTCGACGCCCTAACGTCTTGGCTGCGCGGCGATGACGAACCGCGGCGCGCGGCGGCGCTCGCGACGATGAAAGAATTGGCGAACGGCAGCGAAGCGACCGCGAGCCTGGCGGTCGCGCGGCTCGACAAGATCGAACGCGACGCCGAACAAGAAGCAATCGCCGAGATCACGCCTCCCGCGAATCCGGCGCTTGTGGTCTCGTGAGGCTCTTTGGCTCGCGGCCGCGTGTCGGTCGAAATGGAACGTGGGCGTGTTGTGGGGCTGCGCTTTGACGACATTCGCACGCTCAACCCGGCGTTGGACGTCGCGCCGCGTTTTCCGAAACTGGCGCGCGTCGCGTTCGTCCGCGCCCAGCTTTCGCCGGGTATCGTTCGCAGGCTTGAGCCGATCGAACGCCCGCTGGAAGTGATCATCGACAAACCGTTAGCCGCGCCGACCGAAGCCGTCGTGGATTCCTTGGTCCAATTGAAGGCGATGCACAGGCTGGTATTGAGAGGTGCTGCGCTGGGCGAAGACGTGCTGCATCGATTCCAGCAGAAACGTCCCGACGTCGAAGTCGTGCTGGAGCCAGCGTCGGACGACGAGCAAAAAAAGAGCCGCGCGAACGTCGCGCGCAACGATGGCGTAGAATGGACTTGGTAGCAAGAGACTCTTGCACGCAATCGCCACATGATCTCGCCGAACTCGATGGGCAACCCACGTGACGCGTCGCCAAGTTCTCGTCGTCGAAGATGACGCCCCTATCCGGCGCGGCGTCGTCGATGCGCTCGAGGCGCACGGATACCTGCCGATCGAAGCCGGCGATGGGGCGACGGCCATCGAGCTTGCCCTCGGCCGACCGATCGAGTTAATGTTGCTCGACTTGATGTTGCCGATTTGCGGCGGCTTGGAGGTGCTGACTCAAGTGCGCGATGCCCGTCCGACGCTCCCCGTGATTATCCTCACTGCCCGGGGCGACGAGAACGACCGCATCGCCGGGTTGCGGCTGGGGGCGGACGACTACGTCGTGAAACCGTTCAGCGTGCGCGAGTTGATCGCGCGGGTCGAGGCCGTCTTGCGGCGTTCGCCCGAGCGACCCGACGAGTTGCACGAGATTCCGCTGCCCCAGGGCGTGGTCGATGTTGCCCGCCGCGAAGCGCGATTCGGCGATGGCTCTCGCGCGGAATTGTCCGAGCGCGAGCTGAGCTTGATCCGGTATCTCGCTCAACACGCCGGTCGGGCAATTTCCCGCCAGGAGATACTCACCCGCGTCTGGCAACTCGATCCCGCCGGCGTGGAAACCAGAACCATCGACATGCACGTCGCTCGACTACGCGAAAAACTACGCGACGACGGCGATGCGCCAACGATCATTTTGACGGTCCGCGGCAAAGGTTACATGTTTGGAGAGGGCCTCGGAGTCCACGCCTAGGGACGACGCACCTCTCCATCACCGCAACCGCCATCGTATTCCCCGACTCCTGATTCCAGACCCTTGACCCCAGTTCCATGAAACGTCCCTGGCAAATCTGGACCGTCTTCAGCCTCGCCTTGGCCGTGGCCTTGTGCATCATGGCCTGGCTGACGCACAAGGCGATCGCGCTCGATCGCGCGGAAGCCGCGGCCCGCGCCGAGTTGGACCTTGCCCGCCGTCAGGC